>JAEXHR010000080.1 GCA_023449855.1 Pseudomonadota bacterium
GTCGTGTCGATGATATTGGCGGCGGAGATGTGCAGGGTCTGGCCCTGATATTCGTGATCGCCCGGGCGCTTGCCGGCGGACATGATGTCGACGCCGTGATTGCCGAGGATGCGCTGCAGCTGCGCGACGTCGGCAAGGCGCGGGACATTGTCGAGGATCAGCGTCTCGTCGGTTAGCAGGGCGGCAATCATCAATGGCAGAGCGGCGTTCTTCGCCCCCGAGATCGGGATGGTGCCATTGAGTTTGTTGCCGCCGACGATGCGAATGCGATCCATACTGATTCCCGCTGAATGCTGAGCGCCCCTTATAGGGCCAATGGCCCTATTCGCGCAAAAGCTTCGCATTTGCGGCTTTTCGATGGGAAACGTCGAAAGAGAAAAGGGCCGAATCGGCCCGATCTCCGCAGCTGTAGGATGGGTTGAGCGAAGCGATAACCCATGCCGCCCGGAGATCGCGGCTAGCTCGGCCGATGGGTTGTCGCTCCGGCGCTGCGCGCCCCCGCTCAACCCATCCTACAGGCTACAAATCACGCGATCCTGCCGAGCGGCCGGAACCTGCGAACCGCCTGAAATGTCAGCACCACGAACAGCACCAGCACGATCCCCTGCACGATGGCAAAGGGCGGCTCCGAGGGTGGTACGCTCGGCGCCAGCGCATGCAGCGGCGGGACCTTCAGGAAGCTCTGGATCACCAGCACGAAAATGTTGAGATAGAGCGAGGTCATCGCGGTGACCACATAGACCCAGCGCCAATGGCCGGCGAGCCTCTGGCCATAGAGCGCAAGGCAGGCAACGGCCAGCAGCACCAGCGAAATGATGCCGATCATATGCGACGGCAGCAGCTTCTCGAACGGAAACATGAAGCCGGTGACGCTGGTGAGGATCGTGGTGAGCAGAAACACGCCGGTCCATCCCGGCATCGGCCGCGACTTCAGAAGGCCGACCATGACAACGAGACCGGTGACGATCCCGATCAGACTGATGATGACGTGAATCCACGTGATCGCTGCGACGCTCAATCCCAAAGTCATGATGCACCCCCGATTTAGAACAACTCAAACTTAGGGTGCAGTACTGACATTTGGCAACGGGCCAGCGACCGATGCTTGCATGATTTGCGACAGAGGCGGCAACACCCGTGCCGGATCATGCCCGCGCATCAGACGTAGCGCGGGATCGGTCCGTTATGCGGGGTCATGCGGTCCGACAGGTCGAACATCACCTCGTCCACGTAACACCAGCCCCAGCCTTCCGGCGGATCGTAGCCCTCGATGATCGGGTGCTTGGTCGCGTGAAAATGCTTGGTGGCGTGCTTGTTCGGCGACTGGTCGCAGCAGCCGACATGGCCGCAGGTCCGGCACAGGCGCAGATGCACCCAGGGGCTGCCGATCTTGAGGCATTCCTCGCAGCCGAGCGCACTCGGCGTCACGTCGCGGATGCCTGAGACATGGGTGCAGCGGATCGTCATCGCTTGCTCCTGTAATAGTTACAATGCCGGCCGTGAAGCATCGCCGAGAAAGCCGTGCAGCGCCGCCACCACCTGCGCGCCCTCGCCGATGGCGCCGCCGACGCGTTTGACCGAACCGGAGCGCACATCACCCACCGCAAAAACACCGGGCACCGTGGTCTCCAGCGCCTGCACCGCGCGGCCATTGGTCGGCACCCCGGTCATGACGAAGCCGCCGCGATCGAGCATCACACCGCAATCCGCCAGCCAGTCGGTGGCCGGATCGGCGCCGACGAACAGAAACAGATTGCGGATCTCCGAGGTCTCGTCCTCACCGGACAGGCGGCTGCGCGTCGTCACCCGCGACAGGCCGGCCTCGGCATCGCCATCCAGCGCGACGACTTCGGTATTGAAGATAAGTTCGATATTCGCCGTCGATTCGATGCGGTCGATCAGATAGCGCGACATCGACGCGGCAAGCCCGCCGCCGCGAATGACCATGCGCACGCGGGCGGCCTGGGTCGCCAGAAACACCGCCGCCTGCCCGGCCGAATTGCCGCCGCCGACCAGGATGACCTCCTGTGCCTTGCAGAGCCGGCCTTCGATCGGCGAGGCCCAGTACCAGACGCCGCGACCTTCGAAATCGGCGAGACGGTCGATCTCCGGTCGCCGGTAGCGCGCGCCCGAAGCGATCACGATCGAGCGCGCCTTCAGCATGTCGCCATCGTCGAGGGCGAGCCCGAACAGGCCATCGTGCCGCGAGCAATCGAGCTGCCCCACCGTGACGGGGATCATGACCTCGGCGCCGAACTTCTGCGCCTGGTTGAAGGCCCGCGCCGTCAGCGCATGGCCGGAAATGCCGGTGGGAAAGCCGAGATAATTCTCGATCCGCGCACTGGCGCCGGCCTGCCCACCGAAGGCGCGGGAATCGCACACCGCAATCGATAGCCCTTCGGAGGCGCCGTACACCGCCGTCGACAAACCCGCCGGCCCGCTGCCGACAATCGCCACGTCATAGACCTTGCCCTTCTCGATATGGCGGATCATGCCCATGGCATGCGCCAGCTCGGACAGCGAGGGGTTCTTCAGCACGCTGCCATCGGGCACCACCACCAACGGCAATTCCTGTGGCGACGGCGCATAGCGCGCCACCACATCGGCGGCGTCCTTGTCCACCTGCGGATCGAGCAGATGATAGGGATGCCCGTTACGGGTGAGAAAACCCTGCAGCCGCACCACGTCGCTGGCCACCGGCGAGCCGATTAGCGCGGGGCCGCCGACGCCGCCCTGCAGCAGATTCACGCGGCGCAGGATCAGCGCCCGCATGATGCGCTCGCCGAGATCGGCCTCGGCCACCAGCAGCGCGCGCAGCCTCTCCGGCGGGATCAGCAAAGTCTCGACATCGCCCTCGGCGCGGCCATCCACCAGCGCCGTCCGACCGGATAACTGGCCGATCTCGGCAAGAAACTGCCCGGTGCATTGATCAGCCACCGGCGAAACACGGCCAAAGCCATCGCGCTGGGTGACGCAGACATGGCCGGACAGCACCACGAACATGCCGGGTCCGGGCTTGCCGGTCTCGAACAGCATGTCGCCGTCGTTGAAATGCACGACATCGCCGAACCGGCGCATCCGCTCGATCTCGGCTGATGTCAGCGAGGGAAAGGTCTGGTCATAGCGCGGCGTCAGCATCGCCGCCTTTTTGTGTTCCGGGATGGTGTTCGGGTCCATTGGGAGTCTCGCCTGCGTGCTGAACGTGACCGACTATTCCCCGCCGGGATCGTCCTGTCTTGAACGGTTGTCCGCTCCGGTATCGGGTTCCGATGACACCCCTGCGGCCGCGGCGGCAAGATCGGCGCGACCGCGCAACTGCGACTTCCGCTTCTTCAGATTGTCCCGCAACGCCTGCCGCAGACGCGCCTGCCGGGCCAATTCGCGGTCATTCGGGCTATGGGACGGACGGTCGGCCATGAAACATGCTGTCGGAATAGCTAGGGATTTTTGGAATTCAGGTGTCTGACCGCCCTTCTAGCATCCGGCGCCAGCGGGAACGAGACACGTTCATTGGCGCTGCTGCCGCGAAAACCGGCAACCGGAACCGGCGGTGCGGACGCGATCCCGTACAAATCCTTCATAATGATGCTGCCGGAGGCCGTCCCGCGCTTGCGCCTCGGATGAGTGTGTGGCAGAGAACGCCTCGCTTGGCGGGCCGCCCTCGGCGCCGATTCCCGCAACCAGCACGCTGCCGTAGCTCAGTGGTAGAGCACTCCATTGGTAATGGAGAGGTCGACAGTTCAATCCTGTCTGGCAGCACCATCCTTTCGATCATTAGATCAATCACTTATCCCCGCTATCGCGCTTGTTTGCTCGGCCCTGTTACACGCGGCTGCGCGGCCGGGACGCGGCGACGGCCGTGACGAGATCCAGCGTGAGCGCGGCGACGATGGCGCAGGCGCCGACGATAAACAGCATCCGGTAATCGCCGCCGCTACGCTCGAACACGAAGGACAACCCATAGGCCGCCACGGCCTGGAAGATCGCGAAAGCCACGGTCGCGGTGCTCCAGGCGGCCTTTTGCCGAGCGGGCTGATGCGGCAGCAATTCGCCAATCCGGCCGAGCACCAGCGGGACGGTGCCGGTGACGAACGCACCGACGACAACGCTGGAGACGATCAGGCCGGCTCGCCCGAGATCGAACACGGGCAGCGCGACGGCCACCGCCTCGATGAGAAACGACAGGCGCAGCGCTGCGGCGAAGCCCGAGCGGTCGGCCAGATGCCCGGCAAGCACCGGCCCCAGAGTGGCGCCGATTCCGAACAGAACCCAGAACTCGGCGCCGACCTCGACGCCCTGATGCAGCCCGCGCGCGACATAGTCGACGAGGAAGATCATATGCGGCACCCAGCCCGCGGCGTTCAGCGCATACTCGCCGTAGAGCGCGCGCAGCGTGAGCGACGACGCGCGACTTGACGCAATCGGCTCGCCGGTCGGCGTCGATGCTTCCGCCTTCTCATGCGGCCAGCCGTGCCAGGCCAGCGCCGTCAATATCGCCGACAGCAGGCCAAGGCCGATCCAGGCCTGGGTGACGCCGCCCTGCAGCAACAGGGGGACAAGTGTCCCCGACGCCGCCACGCCGGCGCCCACGCCCATGAAGATGACGCCGCCGGCGAGACCGCGGCGCGGCGCCGGCACATGCGCCAGCACGGTTGGAGCTGCCAGAACCATCAATGCTCCGCCAGCAAGCCCGGCCGCAAACCGCCAGACGAAGTACCACGCGAATGAAACCGGCTCGGCACAGGCGAAAAAGGCAATCGTCGCGAGCAGCATCATCGCCCGCAGGATGGTCACTACGGACCAACGGAGAGCAAGGCGGCGCCCCAGCAGCGCTCCGGCCAGATACCCCGCCAGATTCGCAGCGCCGAGATATGCGGCCGTCGATGCATCGAACCAATGGGCACCGACTATGGCAGGCAGCAGAGGCGTGTAAGCGAACCGGGCCAGTCCGATACCGATCAGGCTGGCACAGAACGCCGATAGCACCGGGCGCCAGGCCATATCCGGCCGACCGAGGGCAGACGTCTTGCGCTCTTCGGTTTGAGCACCGGGCATGATGCAATCTCCATGGATATTTGTTTTGGAGATGCTAAACACCATCATATATCATAAAAAGCGATTATACGAGATAGGGCTATCTGCTTTTGAGATAATGGAAGTTGCTCGAATATCAGCATTATACGGATTGAACCGTCCGGCATCTGGCGTGCAAGCGGTCCGAACAACAGTAACAGAGATCACGATGGCAGATCGTTCGGTGATTGAGATATCTTGAAAAGGAAACACCATGGATGTCTCCGATCTCGTGGTCTTTGAAGCCGTTTCCCGGCACGGCAGCATGAACCGGGCGGCGGCCGAGCTGAATACGGTTCAGTCCAATGTCACCGCGCGCATTCGCGCGCTCGAAGCGGAACTGGGCGTCAGCCTGTTTCAGCGCCACGCGCGCGGCGTTTCGACGACACCGTCGGGACAGAGGATCCTGCCCCTGGTCGCCCGGCTGACAAAACTCCTCGCGGATGTGCGGACAGCAGCCAGAGACGATGGCGCGCCACATGGCGGCCTACATATCGGCAGCCTGGAAACGACCACAGCGCTGCGGCTGTCGCCGCTCCTGACGCAATTTGCCAAGACCTATCCCGAAGTTCGACTGATCGTGTCCACCGGCACCACCCAGAAACTGCTCGATGACGTCATCAACTGCCGCGTCGAGGGCGCCTTCGTCGCGGGACCGGTGACCCATCCCGACCTGTGCCAGGAGACGGTGTTCACCGAAGAGCTGGTGCTCGTCACATCGCGCCAGATTCGTCGCCCCGACGACCTGAAGGACATCGCCGATCTCAAGACCATCGTATTCCAGGCGGGCTGTTCCTATCGTCAGCGGCTCGACAGCCTGCTGTCCGGCATGGGAGTCGTCACGGCCAGACCACTGGAATTCGGCTCGCTCGAAGCCATCGTCAGTTGCGTCTCTGCCGGCATCGGCGTCACGCTGCTCCCCAAGGGAATTGTCGGACCAGCCTGGCAGGATGGCCGGATCGCCGTCCATGAACTCCCGCACGACGAAGGCCACGTCGAAACCCTGTTCGTTCGCCGCCGCGACGCCTTCGTGTCCAGCGCGATGACCGCCTTCCTGCAACTTGCCCGGTCCGGCGCTGGCGGATTGCCCCGTGCGCCTTCGTCGCCGATGGCGATCTGAGCGCGTTACCCCGCCTCATCGCCGCGGCGACCGCCTGCGATGTCCAGCAGGCCCAGCACATCGCGATTATCCGCCGCCCGGGCGTCGTCGATATAGGCGACCAGCAGGCGGTTGATCGCGCCCGCGTCCAGCAGGCGGAAATCGGACGGCAGGATCCAGCCATCGAAGAAGCGATCGACATAGCCGATCGCGCTGTCCCGCTCCTCCACCCAATTAGGGCCGATCAGCCCGACCGGATGCGGCTCCCAATAACAGGACACCAGGCGCCCGCCATGCGCGGCGCGGCCGAGAATACGTTGCCCGTCGCGGGGGGCCTCCACCATCGGCCGGAGAAACTGGCCGTATTCCTTCAAAATGCGCTCAACCTGCATCCAACGCGCTTCCATTTGCGGAGAGGCGCCGAACGGCACCGCGTCAACAGGTAATGGGGACCGATGAAGTTTGTTTCGGCCTTCACGCCTGCCACCGGCGACCGCGATACCGACGGGCGCCTAAAGATTGATCACCCCGCTCGCCTGCCATGACAATTGCCTCACAAGGTGAGCGCACCGCCTGCAAAAGAGATTTGCAAGGGGCGGCGACGACGCCGTCGATCACAAGAAATCTATCTAGAGCGAAACCAAATTGTTACGGGTTGCTGCAGGGTCGCGGGAACACCCCGTAACCCGCTGAAAATTAACGCATCTTTTATCTTTAATTAATTTGTCACTAAGGATGATTTTGCACTGCGTCTCATCGTGGCGGGTTGTAGGCCGCTGTGGCGAATGGGTGACAGCAATTTGCGCAAAACCTGTCTATCTCGACGCCATAGACGGAGCCCAAGCGCGCCCCGCTCTAAAATGGTTTTCTGGAGAAGAAAAAATGAAGAAGTTCCTGCTGGGCACCGCTGCCCTTCTCGCGATGGGCGCCTCGGCTTCGGCCGCTGACCTGGCTGCCCGTCCCTACACCAAGGCTCCGGCTTACGTCGCTGCCCCGATCTACAACTGGACCGGCTTCTACATCGGCGGTCACGTTGGCGGCGCCTTCAACGGCAACAGCGGCTTCGGCGGCACCTCGGACAACTCCGACGGTCGCTTCCTCGGCGGTCTGCAGGCCGGCGCTGACTACCAGTTCGCTCCGAACTGGGTGATCGGTATCGAAGGTCAGTACAGCTGGGTTGGTTCGAACAACACCAACATCGTGTTCGGCACCACCGGCTACGGCTACAACCTGAACCAGAAGGGTCTGGCCTCGGTTACCGGCCGCATCGGCTACACCTGGGGTCCGGCACTGCTCTACGTGAAGGGCGGTTGGGCTTATCAGGACGCCACCGAAACCCTGTTCGTGCCGGCTGGCGCTTCGACCGCCTTCGCCACCACGACCAAGGACAACGGCTACACCGTCGGCGCTGGCCTCGAATACCTGTTCACCCAGAACTGGTCGGGCAAGATCGAATATCAGTACTACGATTTCGGCAGCACCACGATCACCACCCCGGCTCTCCTCGGTGCTTTCGGTTCGTCCAAGAACGACCAGCACACCGTCAAGGCCGGCCTGAACTACCGCTTCAACTGGGGCGGTCCGGTCGTCGCGAAGTACTAAGCTTCGCGCCTGATCTCAGGCTCTTTACCTACGGAAAGGCCGGCGGCAACGCCGGCCTTTTTGTTTTGCTCTCTGCTTGGCGCGCTTCTTTGTCCCTGGCGCAGCCTTTACGCTTCGGTAACCGCGCAAGCCTCGCGACAGCCGGGGGGTGTCGATTTACCCGAATGTTAACTAGGTAGCAGCATACTCCCGATCGCGATCCGCCCGGCATTACCGCGGACGCGGGGGGAGTCATGAACGTGAAGTCGGTTTCTGGGAAATTCGGACGCATGCGCCTGTCGCGTCCGCGCTGGGGCATTCGCGGCAGCCTGTTCGCCGCCTTCGCGGTGATTGCGGGCATGGCGATCCTGATCAGCGCCGGCGCCGGCGCCATTCTCGGCCAGCTCGGCCAGATGATGACCGACCTCAACGGCCGCGACATTCCGAAACTGACCGCCAGCCTCGAACTCGCTACCGCCAGCGAAAGCCTTGCCAGCCAGGGGCCGATGCTGCTCGCCTCACCGACCGCCGACAGCCTCAAAGAGCGCTCTCAGCGCATGCGCGACACGCATAAGGTGGCCGTCGAGAAACTCGACACGATCGCCAAACTCGGCGCCGACAAGGCCGTGGTCGCCGCCCTAGGCGACAGCGTGAAGAACATCGAGGACACGATCCGCAGCCTCGGCGCCGCGACGCAGGAAAAGATCGACGCCGCGATCCAGCACGAGAAGCTCTATAATGCCGTGCGCGCCGCCGCCGACAATTTCGTCAAGAAGGCTGCCCCGGCGATCGCCGACGCCCAGACCGGTATGGACGCCACATTGCGCGCCGTCGTGTTCTCGGCCGAGGATTCCGGCGAGGCCTCGCGCATCATCGTGCAGATCGGCAATGTCGTCGCCGACACCAACCTGATCTCGTCCGATCTGATGGCTGCACTGTCTGCCGGCACCGGCGATGCACTCTCTCCCATCGAGGATAGTTTCAAGACCGCGCAAACGCGGGTGAAGACGAATCTCTCCGCGCTCGAAGGTGCGATCAGCAGCATTCCGGATCTACGCAAGGCGGCCGAGCAACTGCTCGCACTCGGCGACGGCAAGAACGGCGTCTTCAAGATTCGCCAGAAAGAACTCGACACGCTCGAATATGGCGAGCTGATCCTCGACGAAACCCGCAAGCTCAATGCAGGACTCGGCATCAGCGTGAAGATGCTGGTCGACAAGGTGCGCGCGGAAACCGACACATCGACCGCGAAGGCACAAACCACGATCTCGCTCTCGACGCAGATCATGCTCGCGCTCGGCGGCCTGACCCTGATCGGTTCGGCCCTGTTCGTCTGGCTCTATGTCGGCCGCAGCATCCTGCGCCGCATCGCGCATCTGCAGAAGGCGATGCAACTGCTCTCCAGCGGCGATCTCGAAACGCAGATCGCCCGCGGCAAGCAGCAGGACGAGATCACCGTCATGGCCGACTCGCTGGAAGTGTTCCGCGAGAACATGATCAATGCGCGCACTATGAGCGCCGAACAGGATCGCGACCGCATCGCCAAGACCGAACGCGCTGCACGTATCGAGACGCGCATCCACGATTTCGAGGACAAGGTTCGCGCCGCACTCGACAATCTGCAGACCGCTGCCAACTCTATGCAGACCACCGCGCAGGACATGTCGGCGACAGCCCACCGCTCCAGCACCCTGGTCAGCGCCGTCGCGGCGGCTGCCGAGGAGACATCCGTGAATGTGCAGACCGTCTCTGCCGGCACCGAGGAACTGACGTCGTCGATCTCCGAGATCAGCCGACAGGTAAGCACGTCCTCACAGATCGCCGCCAAGGCAGTGAGCGAGGCTGGCGCGACCGACGCCACCATGCAGGGTCTCGCCGAGAGCGCCAACCGCATCAGCGTCGTGATCGACCTGATCCAGACCATCGCCTCGCAGACCAACCTGCTTGCGCTCAACGCCACCATCGAAGCGGCGCGCGCCGGCGATGCCGGCCGCGGCTTTGCCGTGGTCGCGTCCGAAGTGAAGGGCCTCGCCGAACAGACCGCGAAGGCGACAGATGAGATTCGCACGCAAATCGTCGCCATGCAGCAGGTAACGTCTACTGCAGTGGGGGCGATTAGAAATATCGGCCAGACCATCACCGAGATCAACGAGGTGAGCACGGCCATTGCCACCGCCGTCGAGCAGCAGGGCGCGGCGACGCGCGAGATCGCGCGCAACATACAGCATGCTGCGGGCGGCACGAGCGAGGTGTCGAGCAACATCGTCGGCGTCAGC
>JAEXHR010000121.1 GCA_023449855.1 Pseudomonadota bacterium
CAGGCCGTCCAGCGCTTGCGCAGCGCGCGCCATCGAAGCGATCGCCTGCTGCGCCGTCGCGCTGCCCTGCTGTGCGCCCGCTTGCGCTGCTGCGGCAGCGATCGCGGCGGCCGATGTCGCGGCGCTCGGGCTGCTTCCGCCGCCAAGGTTGCGCGCGTTCACGGCAACCACAGATCCGAGGAACAAGGCTGCGGCGCTCGCACCGACCAGCAATCCGTGTCGATTGGCGAAACGCAGGGGACGAGCGAAGTTCGATGCGGACATGGCAGACTCTCGGCGCAAGCAATGACGTGAGCGGATTGCACACGAATGACACCGCGTTTCGCGGCATCCGTTCTCTGCCAAGAGACTCGCCGAGGCCCGGCACCGAAAAGAAAATCAGGAAATGTTATTGAGAGCTCAGGAAGCTCAGCTCAGGAGAATCAAGCCGCCCGGCAACGACGTGACAGTTGCGCCGAACAGCTTTTGCACCTGATCGACGATATGATCCGCGTTTCTGATCCGGAAATTCGCACTGAACAGCCGCTCGCCGAGCGCTGAGTTGGTGACGATGATCTTGCCGCTGCGATAGCGGTTGATCTCGGTAACGACATCGCGCAGCGGCCGGGCGTGGAAAATCAGAAGGTCGTCCTGCCAGGCAGTGACGACCGACGGATCGACCGACGCCGCCTTGCCGAGACCGGAGCGGTCGTAAGTCACTTGCTGGCGCGGCTGGAGAGCGATCGTACCGCCCGCGGCCGAGACCTGCACCGCGCCATCGACACAGGTGACGCAAACCGAACGGCCGTCGTTGCGGATATTGAACTTCGCCCGATTCCCGACCGCCTCGCCATTGCCGGCGGCCACCGTTACGGGTTTCTCGGCCGCGGTGGAGATCATCGCCTCGCCGGAAATCAGCTCGACACCTGCGCCGACTTCGCTCTGCGCACGCATCGCGATACTGGTTTGCGTATTCATTTCGACGGAGACGTCATCCGCCAGTGCAACCGTCCGGCGTTCGCCGGTACGGGTGCGATAGTCAGCCGTAATTTCCGAAAACGATGGCCACAGGCCGAGCGGCGGCTGCACCACGAGATAGGCTGCGCTCGCGGCAACGGCAGCAGCAGCGCCGCCGCCCAGAAAGGCTCGCCGCGAGACCCTGGCCAGAACCGGACGCTGCGCTGGTGCAGCGCCGTTGAATGCATCCGGGCCAAGCGCCTCCCACATCTGCGTCGCCCGCCGGAACGCCTCCGCATGGGCGAGATCGCTGTCGCACCAGCGCTTGCCGGCGTGTAAATCCGCCTCGGTCGCCTCGCCGGAGCTGAAGCGCACGAGCCAGTCCAGCGCCTCGCGCTCGATCCTTTCCGTGACGTCCTGTGTGTGCTGCGTCATCTCAGTCCTTGCCCGCATCGCCGTCGGAAGAGGACGAAAGCCGGGGGCCAAACCGCTGCACTATTTTACGATTCAGACGCTGCGCGCAATGCGCGAGCGCATTCTTCAATTCGATCTCGACCATTCGCTGCGAGATGCCGATCTGCTCCGCGATCACGCGCAGCGATTTTCCTTCGACACGAGCGGCATAGAGAATGATGCGTCGCCGCGCCGTCAACTCCTTGACGGCATGCTGCAGAGCCTCGAGCTCGGTCTTCGCCTCGATGGCGCGCTGGGGATCCGGCGCTTCGTCGGCGATATCGAAGGCGGCTACTGCATCGGCCAGCGACACAGTTCGTTTTTCCGAGCGAATTTTTCGCAGCGCAATGTTGATCGCCATACGGAAAAGATAGGATTTCGGGCGTTGAACCGCCGGCAGGTCCGCCCCGCCGCTCAATTCAACGAAGGTTTCCTGCAACGCATCGCCCGCGAGCTCCGCCGACTTCAACCGGCGCGTCAATGCACGCTGCAGGTCGTCATAGTCATGGGTGAGATGACGGCGCAGATCGCCACGGCTGCTCGAACTCATGCTAGCGCCCGACTGCCACGTCTGCCGTCGGCGGACAAAAGTTCGCCGCGAGAGTTTTGGTCGGCAGGAATGCGACCGTTACCGGCTGCGGCATGTGTTGAGGCGGCGCCTCGGGCAAACGCAAACTGCGCAACGCGTTTAGCCAATCGGTGATGCGAGTATCGGCGGAGCCATCGTCGTCCGTTTCCAGACGCCGCACGGCGCCGGCTGGATCGATCCAGAACCGGATCACCATACGACCAGCGGAGGGGCTTCCATTTGGAAAACGGCACAGTCGCTCGGACACGCTTCTTTGCACGACCGCGAAGTACTGCCGATAGCGGGCATCCTCGCTCGCTTTCGCCGTCGCCATCGCCTGGGCAGCATCGTCGCCAGGATTGACCAGCAGATAAGCACCTTTGCTACCCCGCAACGGCACCAGATTGGTCCCGATCAACAAGTTGCTCAGCGCGCGCTCCCGCGCATGATCGCCGGACACCGCGGAAGACCGCAGTCCCTGCGCGGCAGCCCCGTCGTAATAAACCTCGGCTCCGGTCGTGGCGCAAAAGGCGTCAATCGCCGTAGCGAGCGATTGAGCCGGTATATCAAAGACTTCGGAAACAGCCCGCGCCGGAGCCAAGGCGACGAACATCAGAGCAAGCCCTGCACATGCAAGTGCCCAACCCCGCGCGGTCAAAGCGTCCTCAATCCGAAGGTTAAAGCTGCACGCTTTGCTCACGACCTGTGACAACTGGATACTGAAAGGCAGGCGGCACAAGGCTCCCCTTGTGCGCGTGTGTACGCCGTCAAAGACGAAACTATTGTGACGGCGCCGCCGGAAAGACGGATTGCCCGACGACAGGACCAGCACCATCGAGCGCACTCTGCAGAACACGAAGCCCGACATTGATAGTTACGCTCGACTTCGAACGCAGCACCTTGTCGTCGATCAGGAGAGGCTTCGGACCACAAGGCCTCGACGCTTGAGCATCCTGCCCAGACCGTCCGGCGAATGGCGCGCCGCCGAGGAGGGCGAGCGCGGTCGGACCTATACCGGCGGCACCGCCCCGAAAATAATCCATTTTTATATAACAATAACAGATATTTACGGAACAACGACTTATTTCCCCGCCCGTTCGCCCCTCGCCGCCGCCCCCTCCAAATCTGTCTTAATTTGGTTGAACTTCACCGCGAGCCTGCGGACTCATACAGATCCGGGGATTCCTTCGCCCGGCTGGAACGATCGCGCGCCAAAGGACTTTGAGCTTTCAGAGGACTTCAAGCTTCATGGTCGAGATGTCGACGAGCCATTCGCAGACCCATCTCATGCCGCCCATGGACGACGATGCGCCGACGCGCGCTCCGCGGCGGCGTGATCACCGATCGCCGCTGCACGAGATCGGCCAGCAGCCGATCCTGATCACGGCGGTTGCACTGGCACTGGTCATCCTCGGCATCGGCAGCATCTTTGCCTGGCGCGCTTACAGCGGCAGCACCCCCGAGCCGGAGCGGCTGACCGCATCGCGCCTGCAGCAGGCCCGTGTCGCCCAGGCCTCCGAACAGATCATCGAAAAGACCAAGGGCATCGAAGCCACGCAGCAGCAATCCATTGATCAGCTTCAGGTGGTGCAGGACCAGTTGCTGACCATGCAGCGGCTGCTCACTGCGCAGCAAAGCGAGACGCGCAAGCTCACCGAACAGGTCGGCACTCTCACTTCCACCCTCGACAATCTGCGCCAGTCCTTCGCTAGCACGACGGCTAGCGACGACAAACCTGCGGCACGCGAAACGCCGCGCCATTCGCGGTCCCGCGCGACGACGAACAACCGCAACCGCTCCAAGGCCGCAGCCGTCCAGCGGAAGCGTACTCGCTAAACATCGCTCCCGATCAGAATTGTTCGATGCTGGCCGATTGCGGCTGGCCGCGCTTTGCCCCCTCTGATATTCAGGCCGGCCCCATCTCCTCGTCCAGAACGGCAGCCATGAGAACGTCCGCAAGCAACAGCCCGGTCGCCGAAATCCTCGTTGCCTATTGGAAATCCGATTGGCGGGCGCTGCTCTCCGTCGTCGCCATCGTGTTGCTGTCGAGCGCCAGCAGCATCGCCGCGCCCTATCTGTTCTCGCGGCTGATCGACCGGCTGCCGAAGGAATCCGTCGCCATCGATCTCGCCTGGGCGTTCATCATCTATGCAGCCCTGGTTGGCCTCGCATCGGCGCTGCTGCGGATCGTGCAGTTTCTGTCGGTGATCACCGCCGAGAATCTCGGCTTCATCACCAGCACGCAGTTCTTCGACCGCATCCTGAAGAAGCGCGCCGACTTCTTCGTCACGCACAACCCGGCTCAAATCCAGAATGCCGCAGCGCAAGGCCGCGGCGCACTGGTGACATTCGTGCAGATCGGATTGATCGTGCTCGTTCCGAGTACGCTGCAGATCGCCCTGACACTGCTCACGCTCGGCGCCCTGCTCAATCTGCAGGTGGTCGCCACCGTGATCGTCTTTGGCAGCGTCGCGATCGGACTTGCGGTGATCGTGACACGCCGCTCCAAGGGCAGCCTCGATGCTGCAATGACCGCATCGCAGGACACGGCGCGCTTTGTCGGCAATGCGATGAACGCCATGGAGACGCTGCGTCATCTCGGCAGCCATCGCTGGATGAGCCAGCGCTTCGTCGAGAAGGCGCGCACCGTCAGGGATCACTGGCACGCTTACATGCTGCGCGGCATCGCCATGTCATCCATGCTTGGCCTCAGCCTCGCCGCCCAGTTTGCCATCAACTTCGTGCTGCTGCTGCCGAACTATCAGTCCGGCACCCTGACCATCGGCGATCTCGTATTGTTCAACACGCTATTGCTGCAGCTCAATCATCCCTTCGAGATGATCGCCAATACGATGGACAATTTTGCCCGCGCCCGCGCGCAGCTGGTGCCGCTCTCGAACATGTGGCAAGCGCCGGAAGAGGAAGATTCTCCCGGCGGAGCGCGGTTCGCGCCTCAGGACTGCCGGATCCGTTTCGAGGATGTCGGCTTCGCCTATGGCAATGGCCGCGGCGTCAGCGGACTGACCTTCACGGCACGCCGCGGGGCAATCACCTTCATCGTCGGCGACACCGGTGCGGGAAAGTCGACCGTCTTCAAGCTCGCGCTGAAATCCGTCGCCCCGCAGCAGGGCCGCATCCTGGTGGACGACATCGATTTTGCGAATGTCTCCCGCGCCAACTGGTACCGCGTGGTGGCCGTGGTCCCGCAGGATGTGGTGCTGCTCAATGAAAGCCTCGCGGACAACATTCTGCTCGGTCGCCCGCGCGACGACGCGCGTTTGCGCGAAACGGCCGCGAAGGCTGCAATCCTGACCTTCATCGATGAACTGCCTGGCGGCTTTGAAACGAATGTTGGCGAGCGCGGCCTGAAATTATCGGGCGGCGAGCGCCAACGCATTGCCATCGCCCGCGCGCTCTATGGCAATCCCAGCGTGCTGTTTCTCGATGAAGCCAGCTCGGCCCTCGATGACGGCACCGAACGCGACATCATGAGCCATGTCCGCGCTCTCTCCGCCGACGTCACGGTGCTTGCCATCACCCACCGGCGTTCGGTCATCGCCAGCACCGACACGGTCGTGGAACTTGCCGACAGGCCATTCCCCGTCGTTCAGGCTGCATCTCCCGCAGCCTAGCGCCGCCGCGCCACGGCGACGCCGAGCAGAAACGCCACCAGCAGCGATCCCAGCGGCGCCTCGCGCGCGATATTGGCGAGGATGCTGAGCGGCATGCCCGGCTTCTTGCCGGCCTCGATCGTGTCGCTGACGCGATGGGCGGCGCCCTTCACGGAATCGACCACTTCGGACAGGGTGGATTTCTCTTCGGGTACGAGATCGACGCCTTCATAGATGAAGGGCGGGCTTGGTGCATCATCGGACATGGTCAGTCCCCGTCGTGGCGATGGTTTTCAGGTCCAATCGGCCGGGCGACATTTGGTTCCCAAAGGTGTGCCCTGCGACCGTACAACCCTTTCCCACCGCACGGCCGCCCTATACTTAATCCGTCATGGACGCCCTCGAATCGCTCCCCACCGTGATCGGCATTGCCGCCGTTGCGCCTGCCCTGCTGGTGCTGTGGCTGGTCATTGCCGCCGACGAGCGCCCGGGTCCGCCCGGGCTGGTCTGGGCATCGTTCCTGCTCGGCGCCGCCAGCATCTCGCTGCTCGGCTTTTCCCGGGCGCTGTTCGCCGCCATTCCCGGCCTGACCGACGATCCGACCTGGACCATGGTGCTGCATGCGGTGTTCGGCATCGCCGCGCCCGAGGAGATCGTGAAGATCCTGGTGATCGTTGCGGTTTCGACCCAGCGCGCGCGCACCGCCGATCCCATGGATACCGTGGTCTATGGCGCCGCCGCCGGTCTCGGCTTCGCGGCCTATGAGAACCTCGTCTATCTCCTGAACTATCCGGAGATGTGGCGGACGCTGGCGGTGCTGCGCAGTGTTCTCACGGTGCCTTTCCACGGCGCGCTCGGCGTCATTGCCGGCGCCTATATCGCCATCGCCCGGTCCGGCCGTGCCCTCGGCGCGCATCGCCGCGACCGCGTCGCCGTCATCCGCACGCCGCTGCTGATTGTGCTGGCCCCGGTGACACTGCATGCCTGTTACGACCTGCCACTGCTGACCCTGCAGCAGCATCCGGAAATCGTCGGCCTCGGCCGCCGTGCGCTCGAGGGCGCCGGCATGCTGTTCGGCTTCGGCACCATCGCGCTCGCAGCCCGGCTGGTACGCCGCATCGGCGCCCATCACGCGCCGCACACGGACGTATCGCGCGAGCGCCTCGCGCATCTGCGCAGCATGTGGGCGCTGACCTTCGCCGGCGGCGCCGCCGGCTTTGCCGGCACCGCCTTCCTGATCTCGTCGCTGCGCCATTGGTACAGCAAT
>JAEXHR010000124.1 GCA_023449855.1 Pseudomonadota bacterium
GACCACAAGCTGCCCTGGTTCGGCACCGTTCGCGGCTGTCTCGGCTACTCGGTTGGTTCGACCCTGTTCTACGCCACCGGCGGTTACGCCTATGGCGGCGTGAAGACCACGCTGAGCGACGCGACCGGTTCGGTGGGCTTCAGCAACACCCAGAGCGGTTGGACCGCGGGCGCCGGCATCGAGACGCCGTTCAAGCTGCTCGGCCTGTTCGGACCGAACTGGACCAGCAAGACAGAATATCTCTATGTCGATCTCGGCCGTAAGACCGATGTCCTCCCGAGCGGCAACATCACCAGCACCAGTGTCACCGAACACATCTTCCGCACCGGCCTGAACTATCACTTCAACACCCCGGTCATTGCGAAGTACTGATCACGATAACAAAGCGTCAAACGACAAAACCCCGGCCGAAAGGCCGGGGTTTTTGTTTGGGGCGGGCTGGGTCAGGACTTCGACGCCACGATCACGAGGCTCGGCACCGGCACCTTGCGTTCGCTCCGGATCGAGGCATTGTCGATGTGCGTGACGCTGAAGCCCGTATCTTTCAGCAAGTGACGCAGATGCGCCTCGCTTTGCGCAAAGCGCAGGCTGGCGCCGAGCGCGACGCCGTCGCCGTCATGTGTCTCCGCCGTGAAGGCGAACAACCCGCCCGGTTTCAGTACCCGCGCAGCTCCCGCGAATAGCGGCGCGAGATCGTGGATATAGATCATCATATCGGCAGCGAGCACGAGCTCGGCGCTTGCATCGGGTTGATCGCGCAGACCTTCGACGGCATCGGCGGTCACCAGAGTCTCGTAGAGTCCTGCGGCTTGCGCGCGCTTGATCATCTCGGCGGAAAGATCGATGCCGATGAATTCTTCGGCGCAATTTTCGAACGCTCGTGCGGCAAGTCCGGTGCCGCAGCCGAGATCGATGGCGCGGTCGAATGTCATCGGTCGCGAGGTCGCTGCGCATGCCGCCACCACCGCGTCGAACAGCAGCGCCGGTCCGCGATAGCCGAGTTCGCCGACGAGCGATTGTTCGAATTTGGGGGCGTACTGATCGTACAGCGTGGTGACGTAGTGCCGCGACATTGCCGCAAGGCTGCCGCCGGTCAGCCGCAACAGCCGCAAGTCTGCCCCAAGAAAATCGACGCTATTTGCTGCTTTTGCGCGCCTAAAAGCGTCAATTGCACCGCTTTTGTCACCTTGCCGCTCCCGGACGTCGCCGAGTGCGAACCAGGCGGATGCGAAATCCGGCGCCAGTTCGATCGCCTGCATGAACAGGTCGGCAGCTCCCGCGAGGTCGCCGCGAAGCTCCAGATCGCGCCCATAATCGAAACGACGGTCGGCGATCATTTCGCCGGATGATATGAACATATGCGCCATAGGGAACCGGACAGAGCGAGGGGCGTTCGCACGAGGACTCCAACCGCCCCCGCGCGGGCCTATATCATGAACATGCGCCCCCACGACATCCTGATCCCGGAGCCCGCCGGCCTTCTCTGCAAACCGGGCGGCTTTTACATCGATCCGGTCAGGCCGGTCGATCGCGCGGTCATCACCCACGGCCATTCCGACCACGCCCGCCCCGGCCACGGCGCCGTGCTGGCGACGCGGGAAACGCTCGACATGATGCGGCTGCGCTATGGCGAGAATTTTGCGGGCTCGACGCAGGAGATTTCCTACGGCGAAACGCTGAAGCTCGGCGATGTCACCATCTCGTGTCATCCCGCCGGTCACGTGCTCGGCTCGGCGCAGATTGCGGTGACCTGCAAGGGCACCTGCATTGTGGCGTCGGGTGACTACAAGGATGCGTATGATCCGACCTGCACGCCGTTCGAGGTCGTGCCCTGCGATGTCTTCATCACCGAAGCGACATTCGGTCTGCCGGTGTTTCGCCATGGCGATGCGGCCGATGAAGTGAAAAAACTGCTGGCGTCGGTTGCGCTGTTTCCAGAACGTGCGCACCTCGTCGGCGCTTACTCGCTCGGCAAGGCGCAGCGGGTGATCAAGCTGGTCCGCGAGGCCGGCTACGACGCGCCGATCTATCTGCATGGCGCGATGGAGAAGATCACGTCCTATTATCAGCAGCGCGGCATCGATCTTGGTGAATTGCGTCCGGTGAAGGGCGTGAAGAAGGCCGAGCTTGCGGGCACCATCACGCTGGCGCCGCCGTCGGCGACATCCGATCTGTGGACACGGCGCTTTCCCGATCCGGTGACGGCCTTCGCCTCCGGCTGGATGCGCGTGCGGGCGCGCGCCAGGCAGCGCGGCGTCGAACTGCCGCTGGTGATATCCGACCACGCGGATTGGGACGGGCTCTGCGCCACCATCGGCGCGACGGGGGCAGGCGAAATCTGGGTGACGCATGGGCAGGAGGATGCGCTGGTGCACTGGTGCCAGAGCAGGGGCCTGATCGCGCGGCCGCTGGCGCTGGTGGGATATGGCGATGAGGAGGAAGAGGAAGCGCTGCCGCCAGGTGAGAGTGCGGACGCATGAATCGCTTCGCAGAATTGCTCGATCGTCTCGCATATGAACCCGGCCGCAACAACAAGCTGCGACTGCTGGTGGGCTATTTTCGCGAAGTGCCCGATCCCGACCGCGGTTATGCGCTCGCTGCGCTGACGGGGGCTTTGTCGTTCAAGCATGCGAAGGCGGGACTGATCCGCGATCTCATCGCATCGCGCGCCGATCCGGTGCTGTTCGAGCTGTCCTACGACTATGTGGGGGATCTCTCGGAGACGGTGGCGTTGATGTGGCCGAAAGGAGAGGGGAGCCACAAGCTCGAACCTCTCGATCCGCGCCACAACAATCCGCCGTCGCCCACGCTCACCGACGTCGTCACGACGCTTCGTACCCTCGGCAAGTCCGAGCTCCCCGCCCAGCTCATGCGCTGGCTCGATGAGCTCGACGAGATCGGACGATGGGCGCTGCTGAAGCTCGTTACCGGTGCGTTGCGCATCGGCATTTCCGCGCGGCTCGCGAAAACGGCGGCGGCGATGCTCGGCGACAAGGACCCGCATGACGTCGAACTGATCTGGCCCGGCCTCGCGCCGCCTTATGGTGAGCTGTTCGCCTGGCTTGAAGGGCGGGCCGACAAGCCGGTCAATCGCGATCCCGCGCCGTTCCGGCCGGTGATGCTGGCGCATGCGGTGGAGGATGGCGATCTCGCCTCGCTCGATGCGGCGGATTTTACGGCCGAATGGAAATGGGACGGCATACGCGTGCAGGCGACGTCCGGCCTCGGCGATGATGGTCGGCTCATCACACGGCTCTATTCGCGCTCGGGCGAGGACATCACCGCAAGCTTCCCCGATCTCGTGCCGTCGCTCCGTCTGCCCGGCGCCATCGATGGCGAGCTGCTGGTGCTGCGCGACAAGCGCGTGCAGTCCTTCAACGTGTTGCAGCAGCGGCTCAACCGCAAGAGCGTGACGCCGAAGCTGATGAAGGACTATCCGATTCATCTGCGCGCCTATGACCTCCTGGCCGATGGCGAAGCCGATTTGCGCGAGCTGCCATTCGAGGAACGCCGCAGGAAGCTCGAAGCGTTCGTCGCGAAGCTGGATGACGATCGCATCGACCTGTCCGAGCAGATCGTCTTCGCCGATTGGGATGCGCTTACCGCCGCGCGTGCCGATCCCGCCAGTGCGGAGGCGGGCGACGATGCCGAGGCGGTGGAAGGCGTGATGTTGAAGCGGCGCGACAGCGCCTATCTGCCGGGGCGTCCGAAGGGGCAGTGGTGGAAGTGGAAGCGCGATCCGCACATCATCGATGCCGTGCTGATGTATGCGCAGCGCGGCCACGGCAAGCGCTCGTCCTATTATTCCGACTATACATTCGGCGTCTGGACCGATGGCGAGGAGGGAGACCGGCTGGTGCCGGTGGGCAAGGCCTATTTCGGTTTCACCGATGAGGAGCTGCTGCAGATCGATCGCTTCGTTCGCCGCAATACCACTGAGAAATTCGGTCCGGTCCGCCACGTCACCCATGAGCCGGATAAGGGATTGGTGCTTGAAGTTGCCTTTGAGGGGTTGGCGCGGTCGCCGCGGCACAAGTCGGGTGTAGCCATGCGCTTCCCGCGCATCAGTCGGCTGCGCTGGGACAAGCCGCCGCGCGAGGCCGACCGGCTGGAGACGCTGGAGCGGATGTTGAAGGTGGAGGCCCTGTAGCCCGGATGGAGCGTAGCGCAATCCGGGATTCAGAGCGTCCGCATGTCGCCGGTCCCCGGATTACGCTGCGCTCCATCCGGGCTACGATCGAAAGTCTTGACGTCCTTCACGGGTTCCCCATCTCCCCCGTAACCCTTATGATGTCAGCGCACCCGCGCAGGAGACCATGATGCAGCCCAACGAGACCCGCGACGCTTCGGGAAATACCTCGCCCGACCGAAGCTTGCCGCCCGCTCAGGACGGCTTGTCACGTTTCCTCGGCGGATCGCCGCTTGCCGTGTTCGGCCGCCTCGTGCTGCTGTCGGTGCTGGTCGGCGTCGTGCTCGCCGCCATCGGCTTCGATCCGTGGAACATCGTCTACAGCATCCGGCGCCTGTTCCAGTGGGTCTATGATTTCGGCTATGACGCCATCAACGGGCTGTGGCGCTATTTCCTGCTTGGCGCCGTGATCGTGGTGCCGATCTGGTTCATCTCGCGGCTGTTCGCCTCGCCGCGGCGGTGACACTCATCGCAAGCTGTCGTTACCCGCGAAAGCGGGTAACCCAGTAAACACTGATGCTAGCGCGTCATCACTCCCGCCATCGTTTACTGGGTTGCCCGGTCAGGCCGGGCAACGACATTCATGAACGGCATCGATTCCTCCCAATCCTTTCACCCCGCCACCACCCGCGACATCTTCGCCATCGCGGGGCCGGCTATGCTGGCCAATCTCACCACGCCGATGCTCGGCATCGTCGCCACCATGGCGATCGGCCGGCTTGGCGATGCCACGCTGCTCGGCGGTGTCGCCATGGCGTCGGTGCTGTTCGATTGCGTATTCTGGCTGTTCGGCTTCCTGCGCATGAGCACGGTGGCCTTCACCGCGCAGGCGCTGGGCGCCGGTGACAGGCAAGAGCTGCGTGCATTGCTGCCGCGCGGCTTCATCATTTCCGGCGCCATCGGCGGCATTCTGATTCTACTTCAGGTGCCAATTGCCTTCGCGTTGCTGACCGCCATGGGCGGAAGCGAAGGCGTCACCGATGCCGCGCATCGCTATTTCACCATCCGCATCTGGTCGGCGCCGCTGGTGCTATCGAATTTCGTCATGGTCGGCTGGCTGGTCGGGCAGGCGCGCGCGAGTCTCGCGCTGGCGGTACAGATCGTCATCAATGTCGTCAGCATGGCAGCGACGCTGCTGCTCGTGCTGGTGCTCGATATGGGCATCACCGGCGCGGCGCTGGCGGCCATCATCGCCGAAGGAACCGGCTTCGTGCTCGGTGCTGCCATCGCATGGCGCATCACCGGCGGCAAACTCACAATGCCATGGTCCGTGCTGCTGGAGCGCGACAAGCTCAAGCATACGATGGCTGTCAATCGCGACATCATGATCCGCACCGCCGCCCTGATCGCGGCGTTCCTGTTCTTCACCGCGCAAGGCGCGCGGGCCGGCGACCAGATCCTTGCAGCGAACGCGGTGCTCAACAACTTCCTGCTGATCTCCTCGTTCTTTCTCGACGGTCTCGCCACCGCGGCCGAGCAATTGTGTGGCCGGGCCTATGGCGCGCGTAACCGAGTCGGCTTTGCCAGTGCCGTCCGGCTGGTGGTGCAGTGGGGCTTCGGCTTCGCGGTCGTGCTCAGCGCGATCTATGCGCTTGGCGGCGCTGCGCTGATCGATGCGATGACGGCGAGCGCAGATGTGCGGGTGCTGGCGCGCGAGTTTCTGTGGCTGGTGGCGCTGGCGCCGGTGCTCGGCGTGTTCGCCTTCGCCTATGACGGCGTGTTCATCGGCGCCACCTGGGCGCGCGACATGCGCAATCTGATGGTGCTGTCGCTGCTGTGTTTTCTCGCAGCGTGGTTCGCGATGCGATCATGGGGCAATGCCGGGCTATGGGCGGCGCTGCTGGTGCATTACATCGCCCGCGGCGGATTGCAGGCGGCGAGGTATCCGGTGTTGCTGCGGAAGACGTTTGGGTAGTGGTTCCGGAATCATAGGGCGGATTAGCGAAGCGTAATCCGCCGTCCTTCGTCACATGTGCTC
>JAEXHR010000172.1 GCA_023449855.1 Pseudomonadota bacterium
AACGTGAAACCATTGCAAACCGCCGCTTGCAGCATCGATTGCAAGCCGCTTAAACTTTAACCCTAGATGAGCCAGATCCTCCCTTCTCGAAATGCCTGAGCGGTCTCAAATTATCTGACGACGAACACTCACGATGAAGAACAAGCGATTTGCATAGGTGTGTCGGATTGGTCTGCCCCCATAAGGTGGTCCGGTTTCAGTCTTAATGCATGATCGGCTTTTCGGCTATCGCCTGAACTGATGGTGGAGCCGATCCGCGCGGCGGTGCAGGCCAGACCATGGCCTCCGGCGCCGGTGGTTTGTAGCCGAGCGATGAGTGTGGCCGCTCGGTGTTGTAGTAGCGTCGCCAAGCCTCAATAATGATCTTTGCCTCGGCAAGGCTGTAGAAGATTTCACCGTTGAGCAGTTCGTCGCGTAGCTTCGAGTTGAAGCTCTCGCAATAACCGTTCTCCCATGGACTGCCAGGTTCGATGAACGCGGTCTTCGCACCGACAGCGGCGATCCAGTCCCGCACGGCCTGAGCGATGAACTCCGGGCCGTTGTCGGAACGAACATGACCAGGCACGCCGCGCAGGATGAACAGGTCTGACAGGGCGTCGATGACGTCGGTCGAGTTGAGCTTGCGATCGATGCGGATTGCCAGACATTCCCGGGTGAACTCGTCGATGATGTTGAGCATGCGGAACTTCCTGCCATTGTGGGTCCGGTCCTCGACGAAGTCGTAGGACCAGACATGGTTGGGATGCTCCGGCCGCAGCCGGACGCACGATCCGTCATTCAGCCAGAGCCGGCCTTTCTTCGGCTGCTTTTGGGGGACCTTCAGCCCCTCCCTCCGCCAGATCCGCTCGACACGCTTGGCATTCACCATCCAGCCTTCGGACCGCAGCATCGCCGTGATCCGGCGATAGCCATAGCGGCCGTAGCGTGAGGCAAGACGAATGATGTCAGCGGTCAGCGCCTCATCATTTGCTCTGCCTCCACTCCCGCACGACCTTGGCGATGAACTCCGGGCCGTTGTCGGAACGAACATGGCCCGGCACACCGCGCAGGATGAACAGGTCTGACAGAGCGTCGATGACGTCGGTGGAGTTGAGCTTGCGAGCGAGACGGATCGCGCCTTGGCGCCCTGAATGTATCCAGAGGAATAGGTTACAAACTCTCGAAGGTTCTTGATGTGCGTCGCAAAGCTTTCAGCTGCACCCGATAGTTTCGGATGCTGCTTAGCGATGACAAGTAGCTCCTTTTGCGTCGTTTCCAGCTCGTGCAGCGCCGAGCCGAATTCGTGGGTCATGAATCCAGCGACCACGCCAAGCAAACTCATAACTTCAAGTTGCTGCTCGCGTTCGTAAGTCGCTTCCTGATGTTGAGTTGCGAGCGATTGCGTTTCCGCAAGCGCCGTAACGATTCGGGACTTTTGCGCAGTGGTTATAAGCGGGTTAGCCTCGATCTCCGCGATTGCAGAGCGCGTCTCCCGACGAATGGACGCTAACATTTCCCGATGTTTGGCTTTTTCCTGCTCTTGCTGGGTGCGCCTATCGCTGTAGGCCATAGCCTCTACGGCACCGCGCACCATCGAGCGCAGCTCGTTGAATGCCTCGTTCTCAACGAAGCCCTCTCTATCCGCCGACGCTACAAGGCCGGTGCGCCCCCGGCCCGATGCTTGACTATTACGGGCATCGACCTGAACGAAGCCCACGAGCTGAGCCGACTGAGGTAACCGCAGCATCCAATTTTCAACGGTCGAGGACTTAACCTGAGCGGGCATCGGAAAGTATTTGAGAGCCAGAGGAGAACGCGGCTCCCTCCGCCGCCGTGCCACGTCGGCCTGAAGCTGTAACCAGTCGTCCGAAAGGGACCCGTACGGCTGAACGCGAAAGCTTCGATCGAACACCGCCACGCCGCCATTTTCGAGAACCCAACGTTGCGCGACGCGGCCGTCGACCGTTAACCGAGACGCTCTTGCCCGACATTGTGAACCGGTTTGATGTCCAGCACGAGGTCTTGGAGGGGCATTCCAGGCAACTCGTCAACGTAACGCTTGCGCTGAGGCACGCCTCCCTGCTTCAGCGGCCAGTGGATCCTTCCGGCCGCATCGAGCCGATCAAGCTCGCCATGCGGCACCGCCCAGTGGCGGCCCTTGGCGCTAACGTTGATGCCCCGCCATGGCTTTCCACTCTCGCCGTTGCGCGTCCCGGCGCCTGTCAGGTCGGCTCGTCGCCACTTCCTGCCATCTGGGTCTTCATGCACGAAGAATGAATTGATGTATTCCTGATCGTATGACTGATGAACATCCTCCCACGTGAATTCGTCGGAAGCACTATAAAAGAGGATGACATCGTGAATCGGCCCCCACCGCTTCGCCGAATTGTGGGCGCTCGTTCGCTTCCAAATAATCTCGCTTCGGAACTTGTCTGGCCCAAAGATTCCATCGAGCAAGATTTTCAGGTAGTGGCTGGCGGTCGGATCGCAATGCAAGTAGAGGGAGCCGGTCCGCTTGAGAACGCGGCGCAACTCTACGAGTCGCTGGGCCATCATCACCAAGTAGGCCATCATATCGCTCTCGCCGAGAGCGGACCTCAAAGCAGATACAAACGTTGCGGTTGGCCCGCCGACGTGAGTCATGATTTCGTGGTAGGCAGCCTCAGCTTCTCCCGTGTGCCATGACCAAAAGTCTAAGAAAGCGCCAACCTGCGCGGAGGTGACCTCTTCAACCGGGCTCTTGAATAGGACGTTATACCGAGCTTGGCTGTTGAACGGCGGATCCAAATAAACAAAGTCAACGCTTTCGTCCTTGATCTGCCGGCGAAGTATTTCGAGATTGTCCCCGAAGAATAATTTATTTGGCGAGGTAGCCGCAACACGTACCGAACTTTTAGCCATAGACCCCACTCCACAATGGGGCAATGAATGCGGTTAACCTGCCAACAAGCGCTTTTACTTTGCCGTAAGGACGACTCTTTTTGACGCGTAAGGTTAATCAATCCTTTTACTTCGGCCAATGGACTATGGATCATGAATGGTTTCGGCAGCTTGTTGCATGTCTGATTGCACTATCCGGTTCGATGAACGCCGTACGCGGCTGCGAGCTTATCCGCAGATGCGCGATGATCGTATCAGCTACGAGCAGTGCCAGGAAAAGCCTGGTAGGTGCATGCCTAGAAATTGGATCGGCGATTGTTGTACGTCGAGACCCAAACTCCTTCGCGAAAACGAATGGAGGGATTAGCGGGCGGACCGCGCGGAAATGCCAGCAGATGCATCCGAGAACAACTCTAGACAGCGGCTTGGCAATTCTTGCTTTTAGCAGTGGAAGACAGGCCCCGTCCGGCGAGTGCCGGGCGGGGCTTCTCGAAGCGGTCTCAGTCGGCGCTCTTGCGCGGCCGCGACCAGAGAAGCGTGTAGCCTTCGCCGCCTTCGTCATCGAACAGGTTGGCGTAGATCGGCGAGTTGAAGGAGGGATCGTCGAGCTTGAGTGAGAGATAGTCGCGACCCTCCTCAGAGCGCTTCGACCATGCTGCCCCGATCTCGGCCCGGCGCACATAGACGCGGTGGCTCGGAGCGTTGTCGTTGGAGCGATTGGGCTCGGCGACGATGCGGACGCCCTTGGCCTGCAGGCTCAGCGTGACGATCTCTCCCTGAAAATCGTTACCGACCTTCTTGAACGAACCGATGGTAGCCATATCAAGTCTCCTTGCGTTGTTTCGGACCGCGACCACCGCGGCCTCGATGGCGATGACCAGGCCGAATGACGAGCGGCGACGCACCCGCAAGGGCCGAAGCACCGCGGAGGACGCCATGGCTTGCGACTTTCTTGAATATGTGGACGCCCTTCCCTCGGCCCAATTCAGGCCGAGCATAGATATTGAAGACAGGCTCACTCGAAAGGGACCGCATATGTCGCTGACAATCGGACTGGATATCGCGAAACACATCTTTCAAGTTCACGCAGTCAACGATTCTGGTGAGCCTGTCGTCCGTCGCAAATTGCGGCGGTCCGAAGTGCTGGCTTTCTTTGCGAAGCTCGAACCGGGCGTGATCGGAATTGAAGCCTGCGGTACGGCGCATTATTGGGGGCGAGCACTCAGCGAGCTTGGCCATGAGGTCAAACTCATGGCACCCCACTACGTGAAGCCATACGTCAAGCGCAGCAAGACCGACGCGGCGGACGCCGAAGCAATTTGCGAGGCGGTAGAACGACCAACTATGCGGTTTGTGCCGATCAAGACGACAGAACAGCAAGCCATCCAAATGGTTCATCGCGCGCGATCGATGCTCGTGCGCCAGCGTACCATGTTGGTCAACGCCATCCGCTCGCATCTCGCCGAATTCGGCCTCGTGACAGGACTTGGTCTGGCCAAGACAGCAGCCCTGGTGGCAGAAGTGCTCAAGGCCGGCGAGGATGAATGTCCGATCCCAGAGGTCGCGCGAACGGTCGTCCGCTGTCTGACGCAACAGGTCGGCCTGCTCGACAAGCAGATCCGCCGGCTCGATGTCGAACTCCTCGCTTGGCATCGCAGCAACGCCGCAAGCAAGCTGTTGGCGAGCATTCCTGGCGTCGGCATCGTGACGGCGACCGCGATCGCTGCGACCGTGCCCGATCCGGCTTACTTCGAATCGGGGCGAGCCTTCGCCGCCTGGCTCGGACTTACGCCCAGAGCAAATTCCTCTGGCGGCAAGGATCGGCTCGGCCGGATCACCAAGATGGGCAGCCAATATATACGCACACTGCTGGTCGT
Source organism: Pseudomonadota bacterium (assembly GCA_023449855.1). Taxonomy (GTDB): domain Bacteria; phylum Pseudomonadota; class Alphaproteobacteria; order Rhizobiales; family Xanthobacteraceae; genus Tardiphaga. The sequence goes on from JAEXHR010000172.1 coordinate 4,737, forward strand.
CGGCGCCACCGCAGTCGTCAGGTCCGCCCGCATCAAGGATGGAAGTTGGCTCTCGGAGTGGGCGCGATCGCTGCTCGAGAAGAAGCCCGCACGTCTTGTGACCGTGGCTTTGGCCAACAAGATGGCGCGGGTGGCTTGGGCGGTCTTGACACGTGGTCAGCAGTTTAGGCCGAGTCTTGTCGCGGCTGGCTAACCGGTAAGGGAAGCAATTAACGGCTTCGGGAGAGGTGCAAGGGAAGTGATGCAGTCGATCTGACCCACGTATCAGGACAGACCGTTCGCGAGATTGCGCATCATGGCGCGCTTTCTTGAAAGGGACCTGATACGCGGACTCATTCAGGGCCCGCGGCCGTATGCGCCGTCTTTGAGAGGCCGGACATATGGTAGCACCTGATCGAAACTGCACTTATGCTTCCTTTTTCTTCTTCCCCCGGAGGGGGCGTCCACATATGTCTCGCGAGGAATGGGCTTTAGCCCAGGGGAAGAAAGTCGCAAGACTGGCGTTGCGTCTCAGACGGTCGAGGCGCAGCCGGTCTTCGGCCAGATCAAGCCATCAAAGAGGCGAGGTGTTCGCGTGCTGAACAACATTGAGAGGAGACGTGACTGGCATCGGTCGTACGATACGAGAGGTGGCTTGTTTTCAGGGGGAAGAGAGAGAACATGCAGTAAAGTGGGCGGATCACTCGCTGAACATGAGCGCCTGCGAGCTGGCTCCGATCCAGCACAAAGCGCGCAGAAGCGATAGTCATGGTTACGAAGTGCTGCGAGGAAGGCCCAACTATCGGATCGACCTGATGTCACCGCGCGTAACGTTCGAAGCAATCGATACGGAGGCGAAGGTTGCAGGCTGCTCTGGTCGTGGCCGCGAGCGCAATCGAAGACGCGTTCAAGCCCGATCGGGTCTCGACAGGCGCCTTTCAATGGAGACAGCACTTGGCAATCGCACAGAGGCTTCAATGCAGGCCGTACGGATACAGACGGAGGTCGCGTATGACGGCGATAGTCGGAAGGGTTAAAAAAGCGCCTGATCTTTTGAAGCGTGCTCGCAGTAGCGAGCACGTCATGAGGCGCTAGACGCGATCGCGGCGCTATGCGCCGCTGTCGCCAAATTTCCAGACCGGGATTCCCATCCGCCTCGCCTTGTCGGCGAGATTTTCCTGAATTCCCGTTCCCGGGAACACGATGACGCCGATTGGCATCATCGTCAGCATGAGATCGTTGCGCTTGAATGGTGCCGACTTGGCGTGCTTCGACCAATCCGGCTTGAATGCGACTTGCGGAACCTTGCGGTTCGTCGCCCACTTGGCTGCAATCAGCTCGGCGCCCTTCGGTGAGCCTCCATGCAACAGAACCATGTCGCTGTGCTTGGCGTGAACCTTGTCGAGGCGATCCCAGATCAGATGATGGTCATCGAAGTCGAGGCCTCCGGTCAGTGCGACCTTGGGTCCGACCGGAACAAGCACCTCAGTCTCGGCGCGACGCTTTGCGGCGAGAAAGTCTCTGGAGTCGATCACCGCGGAGGTGACCGAGCGATGGTCAATGAGTGACCCGGATCGCGGGCGCCACAGCGAACCAGTGTGGATTTCGAATTGTGCGATGGCCTGTTCGCGGAACAGCTCCATGCAATTGCGGCGTTCGATCAGGGAAAGCCCTTCCGTGATGAGCCGCTCGAGTTCGACCGACCGCACTTCGGAGCCATCCTGCTCGTGTTGACTTGCGCGCTGTACCTGCTCATTGCTGTCGAGCTGGCGCTCGATCCGGTTGACGGCTCGATGGAACAGATTGACCGTCGACCAGAGCAGGTCTTCCAAGTCCGGCTCCATGCGGCTGTCACTCAGGGTGGCCACGAAGGCATCGAAGATGTCGGCGACAGCGCCGGCGATCGACTTGGCTTCGGGAAGGGGCCTCGGATCGGGTTCGTCGGTGAATGGTCGGTAACCGTAGAGTTGCAGTTCGGTCAGAACGTGGTGAAGCTGGGATGAACCATGCTGCGATTCAAATTCGGTGTCGTCACGATCGGTCATGGGACGATGCCCTCCGTGGATCGGCCGCGACCATCGCGGCCTTCGTGGCGATCACTCAGGCGGCGGGCGGGCCGGACCAGAACCCGGAGCAACGCGGAGGGCCGAAGCGACAGCGGAGGATGGCTGGGCGCGGCTATTTTGCTTCGCGATGCAAAGGCGGGATGGACTGATCGATGGATTTAGGCGGAGACGGCCGCCGGCGGAAAATAGTCGCGCCCTGCCATTGCCGGTCCGGCCCGCCTGCCGTCCGATCGCCCTCTAGAAGGCCGGGCGCGGCCCTCTCACGACGTGGCCTCACCTAGATCGGTTGTCGACGCTGATGGCGAGGCGCAGGCACTCATGCCGTGATCGCGAACGCCGACGGCGAGAATCGGACGACATCCGCAGGCGCAAGCTGAATGCGAAGAGCTGCCCGGAGCTCATTGACGCCGAAGGTGCGCAGATCCTCGTTGAAGTCGTCGAGCCTGGGCGATAGTGGGATCGCCTCGATACCGGCTGCTCTGGCACGCTGTGCCAGTGCGGATGTGACCGCCTCTCCGGCCGCATCGGCATCACGGGCGATATAGAGCCGGCTTAGGCTCGGAGACAGTTGCATGGCGGCGAGATGGTTGGCCGATAGCGCTGATGCCATGGGCAAGCTCGGGAGCGCAAAGCGCAGGGAGAGCATAGTCTCGATGCCTTCGCCTGCAGCGAGCACGTCATGGGTGATGCCGAATCGAACAGCGTTGCCAAGCAAGAGGCCCATCGCGCGGCGTGGCGTGTCGATCGGCGCCTTGCTCCGACCCGAGCGATCGAGCCAAGTGCGGTGAATACCAGTGACGGTGCCGTCAAGCGTGGTGACAGCGGCAATCAGGGCCGGCCATGTCTCCATCGGCAGGTGTTGATTCGGCCTATAGAAGCAGCGCGGGTGGAAGCGAAGGCTCGCGGTCTCATGCAAGCCCAAAATGCCCCGCGTCCGAAGGTATGTTTCTGCAAGCGTGCCAGAAATGGGCATGGACATGGCAAACAGGCGCCGAGCCGATTCAGGCGAGCCCATGGGAACGCGTCGGATCGACGATGTGGATCCCGTCTCAATCTGCGGCAGGCTGAGAAAACGCCGCGCCTCGGCAAGAACATCGCGGAATTCAACAAAGCCGCAGCTTTCCCTGATGATATCGAGCAGATCGCCGTGTTCAGCGGTCGCGGCATCCGTCCACTTGCCGGCCGCTCCCTTGCCCCCATGACGTGAGCACAGCCGAACGAACATGGACCGGCCGCGCGTGTTGTGAACATCACCGACAACCCAATAGCGGCCAACGCGCCGGCCATTGGAAAGATAGCGCCGGCAGACGAGTTCGGCCCGCTCGGCCAGCCGGCGGGCGAGATCGGATGCTTGGGTTGACATAACTGATCCCCACCAAAAAGATGGCCCGCCGCTGACGGCAGGCCTTCGAAATCGGTGCTTGTGCTGACTTATTCGGCCGCGACCAGCGGCTCGTCGGGGAGAGTTACATCTTCGCGCGGATGCTCTGCATCTGGCATGGCCGCTTCGCATTTGCTCACTGGCGCGTCCTCCCCCGAAGCGGCGGGGAAATCGGGCCAGATTCAGGCGAAGATGATGTCGCGCTGGAGGGGCGACCAGGCGTGCGCAGCGGCTCCGGAAGCCAACCCGAGCCAGTAAGGAGTTCTTCCGCCCTCTCCGCCATCTCGCCCTTCTTCAGGTGCTCAATGAGTTGAGCCGCGGTCTCTCCCTTGACTTCTCGGACGGCTTGCAAGATGCGCGCCTTGGTGACCCGCCCGAAATAGTTGTCGACGGTCGGCGACCAGCCGGCGGCGGCAATATCGAGCCCGATGGCCTCAGCGAGGCGGTCGGCGTGGTCCAGCGCACGCGGGCGCCGATTCGAGGGCTCGTACACCGCATTGACGCTCAGCGCGATGCAATGTGCGAACAGGGCATCGCGGCTGTCCCGATCGAAGCTCGTGAGCGCGTCCCAGAGCTCGGCCGATTCACGCGGCAACTGCGCCGACCACTGCCGGTGCCTCTGGTCGACGGCTTTGGCGATCGTGGCATCGCCGAGGCCTGGCGCCTGGCTGCCGAAGACGACGCTCTTCGCATCCACGTCGAGGCAGGACTCGGGCGTGTAGCGGTAGAAGAGCTTCAGGCAAAGCGCGTGCAGTGCCGCCAGGAACGCAACGTCCGGGTCCCCTGCGAGCGCGTCGCGCAAGGCCAGAGTGCGGTACGCTGTGAGTTCGGTCATCAACCGGTCAGGGATCGGCTTGATGCCTTCCTCCTGATCGGGCGCCTCGGTATTTGCCGAGGTGCATGTCTGCCCTTCGGTCGTATCTCCGGAGGCAGAGGTTGCCGCTGGGGTGGCACTCTGCTCGGCCTCAGCTTCTCCCTCCGCCTGCGGAATTGCCGGCTCATCCTCGGGACGGACATAGCCGCGCTCGACCCGAAGCGCGCCAGACGCGTCGATGCTGACGAAGGCACCCGCGCGCGCGATTTCGTCAGGATCGTACTGGACGGGCCGCTCATCGAGTTCGTCAAGGGCCGTCTCGATCTCGCCAAGGCGCTGATCGCCCCCTTCAGGAAGGACGTCGATCTCGGAATGGTCCTGCTCGAGACGCTCATACTCGGCGTGCAGCGCTTCAGCCGCCGCAACCTCCTCGTCGGTCATCGCAACGGCCTCGCCGGCGATGCGGCGTAGACCATAGATGTGGCCGTAAGGAAAATCGACGGCAACCTCGACCCATTTCCAGCCTTCGGAGCGGATGTTGCCCGCCTCACGCTCCAGCTTCTCATCGACGAGCCTGTCGAGCAGCATCGGCTCTTGCAGCCAACCGCCGTCATCCTGCTGAAAAAGATCGCGGATGATGTCGCCGCCTGCGGCCTCATAGGCCTCGATTCCGACGAACTGGGCGCGCTTGTCGGAGGCGCGCACGGCGCCTTCGGTCAGCAGACGCCGGATGTAATACGGCTCCTTGTTGTGCGAACGCTGCACCGCCTGCCATACCTGCTGCTGGCGCTCGTGGTCCGGATTGACCGCAAACGCCATCAATTGGTCGAGGCTCATGCCGTCTTCGGCATAGACGTCGAGCAGCGCTGGCGAGACGGCGGCGAGCCGGAGCCGTTGCTTGACCACCGACACGCTTACGAAGAAAGCGGCTGCAACCTCCTCCTCGGTCCTCCCCTTCTCGACGAGATCGCGGAAGGCGCGGAACTGATCGAGGGGCTCAAGTGGGACCCGCTGGATGTTCTCGGCGAGCGAATCCTCCTCGGCGAGGCCATCGGTCCGGATGACGCAGGGAACCGGCGCGTTGCGCGAGAGCAGCTTCTGCTTGACCAGCAGTTCGAGCGCGCGATAGCGCCGCCCACCGGCCGGGATTTCGAACATGCCGGTTTCGGCGCCGCCATCGTCGAGAACCGGCCGGACGGTGAGGCTCTGGAGCAGCGTGCGCCGAGCGATGTCTTGCGCAAGCTCCTCGATCGAGACGCCCGCTTTGATACGTCGGACATTGGACTGGCTCAGCACCAGCCGGTTGAAGGGGATATCCCTGGACTGACTGAGGGTGATCTTGCGAACGGATTTTGCCATTGACGTTTCTCCTCGACGGGCGGTCAAGAACCTCTCTCGACCTTCTGCCCGTCACGAAGCGAAGCGCCGCCCTCTAACTCTGAAGGGCGGCGCCAGCCGGAGAAACCGAGAGCCGAGGCTCATCACACGCGCACCACTGGGGCGGCGCGATCGGTCTTAGTTAGCACGATCGAGCAACTTCTTGGCCTTCGCCTCGAGGTCCAACCGGCCGTCCTGGTGCGGCTTGTCGCGTGCCACCGCGGTGATGCCTTGCACGAAGTCGAAGACACTCTCGGGTTTGCGGCCTTCCTCGGCAAGCACCGTCTCAATGATCTTCGCCGTCTCCGACTTGCCAAACCCCCGCTTACGAAGAAACTCGGTGCGCTCCTCATCCGTGCGCGCAACAATCCGCTCTCGCGCCGCCCTGATGCCATTGACGAAGGGTGTCGGCGAGGAGTTGGCGAAGCGAGCGAGCGCCGGCGCAGCCTCGTGGGCGAAGCGGGTAGCCGCGAATTTGGAGTGACGGATGGTGATCTCCTCGAAATCTTCCACACCCCAAAGATTGCGATTCTGGCACACGGCGCGAAGGTAGAAGCTTGCGATCCCAAGCGTCTTGGCACCGACCTCAGAATTCCAGCAATAGAAGCCGCGGAAGTAGAGGTCGGGCGAGCCGTCAGGCAGCTTGCCCGCCTCGATGGGGTTGAAGTCGTCGACCAGGAACAGGAACACGTCCCGGTCGGAGGCGTAGAGGGTGGTGGTCGCTTTCGTGATGTCAACTCGCGGATTGTAGATGCCGGTCGACCAGTCGAGCACGCCGGGGACCTTCCAACGCGTGTCGCCGGTGCCGTTCCCGGCAATTCGCTGCACGGCGGCCACAAGCTCTTGGTCAAAGATGCGGCCGTAATCTGGGCTTGTGACCGCCCGTAGTTCAACGCGGCCCTCCTCGACTTCGAGCGTCTTGATCAGCTCTGCTCGATTCGAGGTCAGTCCGTATTGCAAGTTGATGGCCGCGAGTGGCGCCGGAAGCTGCCGCAAATACGCGGATGGCGCGCCCACCATCGTTGCGAGCTGACCGAAGCTCCAATGGGTTGGCGACAAAGGTGCGCTCTCGCCCGGCAACATGAGCGTCAGCCGCTCCGCGTTATCGCGATTGGCTTCCACCCGGATCGCCTCGCTTTCGACTGTCCGGGTCCGGCTTCGCTCGGCGCGGCCCTGAACGGCGGCGTGAAGCTCGGTGAGCGACAAGTACCGCTCGTCCGCCGGCCGGGAGAACCATTCCGAGGAGACGCGACCGACGCGCTCACCGCGGCTCACATCCACCTTATAACCGCCATGCTCATCGCGAGCGGCGTGCAGGACATTCAGTTGCGTCATGGGATATCTCCACGACGGGCGCCGCGAGACTCTCTCGGCTGTCAACCCGTCACAGAAATTCCGGCCATACTCTGACTCTGAAATGACTGAATTTTGATAGGATATGCGCGATCGAACTTTGGCTCGAATGAGTGCATTCTCCTACGGAAGCAGGCGGACCAGGGTCGCTGGCGCTCCGAATGCCTCCATAGCGATGGACCCTATGACCCCGATGCCCGAGGTACATAGTGAAACGGATCATAGCCCGCCTTGTTAAGTGATCGGCAAAAGAGGACGAACTCTCGCTTCGATAGCATCTTGAACCTTGGCTTGATTGCGCATGATCAAGTGAGGCAAGTTCGAACCAGATTGCCGAGCGAGCGCCGGCGTTAGCGCGGCGTGCGGCTGATCGATGCGTAGGATCGGACTCCACCTGCTCAGGCATCGTTCCACCAGCTCGTCGACGATATCGTTTCTCACTTCAAAGAGATCCTCCCATGCCGAGATCACAAGCGTACTGTCGCCGGCCCTCTTCAAGAATTTCGTTAGTTGCGGACGTCGGACATCGTCGGTCTCCAATAAGACTCTTGAGACGCAAGGTGACCACTGAGCCCCTCGAGGCTGACGCAAGAACGGCGAAAACCATTTTGGGTCTGCCGTCTCAACAACGCTGAAAAATGCTTCAATCGCCCCGATGTGCCTGCCGTTGTCCTCGGCATCCCGCTTGTGGCGTACGGACTCTCTTCCCCTTGCCTTTACGTAGCCGATAAAGGGTACAGCAATTCCCACAACTGCCTCATCTCTGATTGATGACGTTTGCGCCGGCGCCGCCGCGGAGCACCAGCCCAGAGAAGGCATTAGCATCGGTCAAAGGTAACGATTTCGTTGAATGCATCTGCTGAAGCGATGCATTGGTTAATTACTTGGCGATAGAGCCCGCCACTACTTCGATCTTTGAGGGTTGCGAGATGGGAACAACCGGCGCCCAGGTCAAGCTCGAAGACGACTAAGAAGCAGGTATTCTCACATGGCTGTGTTGCCACTCCAAACAGCAGTGGCCAGGCGATAAATTGTGGATTCCCGGCAAACTGAATTGTCTAACCTGCAAGGGGGCACCGGCCCGCGTCCGGTGCCCCCTATGGTCCCGATGATCTGGAAGTCCCAAGGGCTGGTGCGTGGGAGCCCGGGGCGCGGGTCTAGTTACCCGTGCTCTTGAGCGCGTACGTGGCCGCGCTCCATTTTCCGATCGGCAAATTGCGGATCAAGACGAAACCTGCAGCGCGCGTTCCCGTCAGATTGGCGACGAACGTCGCGAATTTCTGGCGGGTTGTGCCGTGGCCTTCTGCAAGCTGGCGCAACTTCAGATCAAGCTCGCTCACGCGAACAGCGCGGTCGCCATAGAGCCGGTGCCATTCCTGGAAGAATTCAAGGAGCTGGAGGCGATCCGGGTCGTCACGCTTGGCATCCGCAATCCGGCCGACCGGATCAGGACAACCCAGTGCAAGCAGCGGATCGCGGCACCACTCGGCCCACTGTTCGAAGCTTCCGAGCTCGAGACCCGGCTTGGGGCGGTTCTGACGGCCCCACCGCCAGATCGTCAGTGCGGCAGCGAGCAGTTCGCCGCGCTGCCGGTCTACCATCGCGGAAAAATTTCCATCGAAGGCTCGACGCTCGGGATCCTCGCATCCGGCGTCCAGATTGACGAACAGAAATCGGCGCGCCAGGTCTTCGGCGACCCGGACGGCGTTGCCCGTGATCGCCAGAAAGACGTTCGTCGTCACCGTGACCATCTTGGTATTGATACCGAACGGGCGGATGGAGCAGGGATTTTCCGTGGCGATCTGAGCCAAAAGGTTCGATTTCAGAGTCTCCGAGTTGACGTTGTCCAGGAAGATAACGGGATCGGCCTCGACGAGCGAAGCGGTCAGGCGCTTCTCCAGCTCACTTTGCGCGCCCGGACTCGTGAACGGCCTCGGCACCGTGTTGTAGGCGATGCGCGCGATGGATCGGACGAGCTTGCCCTTCCCGGTGCCGGCGCCGGAGAGCTGCGGCGAGCGGAAAACAAAGCCAGGGGCCAACGGCAGACTGGGTCGGCAGACGGCCGTAAGCACGGCGCAAAGGTGACTTGTCTCGTCGATGCCCGGCGGCTTCGACAGATCGATGGCACTCGTGCTCGCCGAGCGACTCACCATGCATGCATCGGCGAAGGGGAATGTCGCGAAGGCGCTGCGCAAGATGCGGAGCGCCCTCTCTGCCTGCAGTCTCGACGGACGCTCTGGGATGCCGGGCGCATCGATACCTGCGCACCAGTGGCCGGTCTCAGGGTCATAACCCTGAGCGACTCGGATATTGCCATCGTCCGAGAGGATCGGAGCGCGGCAGATGCCGTTCAATTGGCCGACTGTCCATTTGTCGTGGAGATTGAGGTACAGGCGTGCAACGCGGTCCGGCAGCGTCACCGGCTCAAGCACAATCTCACCCTGAATGATCTTTTGAAGGACCGGCCGGCAGACGCGGTGGCCATGATTTACCACGTCATGAACAGTGATCGGCCGGGCGGTTGGTCCGCGCTCTGACTCCACCACCTTCACCAACGCCTCGGCCCTCTGAAAGAAGGTGTCGGCCGCCGACAGCCGGTCAGCCAACCGTGCGGCGGCGGCCGGCAGATCCGCCCGATCGATAATCAGGTCGGGCAGCCGAACGGGTGCATTCTTTGGAGATGTGGGCGTTGCGCTCTCCTGTTTGCGCTTATTCATCGAGACGGCTTTCGACATTGGTCTCGCTTTCACTGCTGCTGCGGCTGTTCGGCGCAGCTTCAGGGCGACTCGTACACGCAAACGCGGCGGAAACTTCCCGGGCCCCCCCCGGAAGTTTGCGCACGACGATGAACTACGCTTGCCGCCGGTGACGGTGTGCGGCCGTCGTCTCCGCGAGTACCGATTGACGCCGCGTCGGCGGCCTAGACACAGGACTAGTCACATGGACATGAACTTCGACTCCGATCCCGAGCATGGCAAGCGATCGGACGAGCCGGAGCCGCGCATCTCGAAGGCCCGCCTGAAGCGGGACGGCTGGCGGGAGGTGCGCGCGTTCATCGAGCCGATCGAGTCGTTGACTGGCTCGACGAACGAGAAGCGTGAGACTCGGACTGACGCCGAGCGAAAGGCCGATCAGCGCCAGCGTCAGCTGGCCGACGGCCTGAAGCAAATCAATGTCGTCGCCCCGGAAGATAACGACGCCCGCGTCCTCATCATGCAGGTCGCGAAGGCTATCAGTTCAAAGGTGGTTCGCCGCGACATCGCTGCCATTCTGGCCGACCGCGATCTCGTGAAGATCGGTCGCAAGGTGAGGCGGCTCCGTGGCAATGCGGCCGACCAGGTCCGCGCGCTGCTGAAGCTTTAGACCACATAAGGAGCTATGACGATGAGCAAGCTGTACTACGCTGAACCGGAGCTTCGTGAATCCCAGGAACTGCGCGATCTTTTCCGTCTCCCGGTCGGGTTTACGCCGGACACGCCCGGCGCACGCCTGGCGATGGCGGTCGACCACTACACCACCGAGGCCTACACGCGGAGATCTGATCGCGACGCCGCCTGTGGCGTGACCGCTCATCCGGATATCACGTATGCTGCAGTAGCGGCATCCTCCGTGAAGAAGACTGACGAAATCGGCTGCGGCTATGCCATCCATCACCCCGATTTCGAGAAAGTGCTTGATCCGATCTTCTCCCGGGCGGTCAAGCGGCTGATCGCCAACATGGCCGCTGCTGACCAGAAGGCAGAAGACCCGATCGCCACGGAAGTCCTGTCCATTGCACGGACTTGCTACAAGATCGAAACCATCGGCGAGCGCGACATCATCCGCTTCCGGCTCGCATGGAACGCCTTCGAAGAGAAGCCCGATCGCACGACGATCGAACAGACGTGCGCCTTCCTCGAGGACAGGCTCCATCTTGCATTCTTGCCGACGCCGCCGCGGCGCAAGGCTCATTAGGACAAGCGCAAACAGCGAGCGCAGCTGAGCAGGCTCGACAACAACAGGACACTCACAATGAGCGATTTGATCCCCGATCAGACTATCGTCCAGGCTCGGCTGTTGGACTTCTGGCCGATTCAGGCGAAGGGGCGCGCAGCTCTCCCGCCCTGCCTGGACCTGTTGTACGGATCGGGACACCTCAGGCTGACCTACGCCCAGATGGAGGATTGGGTGTTGGTGACGCCCGAGTTAATCCGGATCGCCGTTCCTGAGATCGCAAATATGGATCTCTTTCGCAACGGAATGGGCGTCGGCGGCGCTCTGCGCAAGGCCCTGGTTGATCTGCGCTGCGCCGCGATCGCTGATCGTGGAATCCTCACTGCGTGCGGCGAGGTCAAGAAAACTCTGCAGAGCCTCGCCGAGCAGCCGGACGGCCGTGGCGCCGATCCCGTTGACAACGAATTCGATGATCCGGTGATGCAGCCGTACGATCGCTGGTGGTATGGCGTCGAGCGCAACGGAAACGAAGCCTCCGTCGACAAGCCGCAGGTGTTGGCGTTCCCGATCACGCACGTCAATCGTGCGAGGGAGCGCAATCCCAACCTCGTCATCGATGAATTGTATGAGCTGCTGGCAAACGGCCTCAACCCGGTGACGGCGAGCATCGGCGTGCCCAAGCACAGCTCCGACTATGCGGGGGTGCGCGCCGAATGGATCGAGATCGCGATCGAGTCTCTCGTGGCGAGCATCGAGGAGGCCGTGAAGGGCTGGCCGGTCCTCCCGGGCGAGCCGTTCCAGCAGATCGTTTGTGTCGACGGGGACGCTTTCTTCATCACGCTCGACACCATCGAAGGCGTGACCGTGGCCTCGGTGACGGCATCCAGGTCCGCGCTGGAGGAGTTCAGCCTGGAAGTCCACAGGGTTGGGCACGTCCACCTGGCACGCGGTCTGGCGATGCTGCACCGAGCCTCGGTGTCCTGAGTGACTACGACTAGCCCCAAACCCGCCGACGCTGCGGCTGCCGAGCACAGACACAAAGTAGGAGTAGGCAACATGGCAAAGAGCAGCCCGGAGTGGCGTGAACCGACGGCCGATCGCAGGCAGCTCGATCGCTCAATGGCCCGCGAGAGCGAGCTCGCGTCGCGGTACCGTCACATCCGCAGCCATATGAACGTGACGCAAGCGCTGGAAAAGCTTGACGGGATCGAGAACGCAGGATTCCAGGACCTGCTGGCGCAACTCGCCGATCTCAGTGTGGTTATCGGCGCCGACGCCGTTCTCCCCAGGCACCTGGCGCGCCGTCAGGAAAGATTTGGGTTGACGCTGGTCGTTCCGGGACACGAGCCGCTGATCTGGCTCAATCTGCTCAAGCACGACAACGTCGCCGGTCTCGTCGACACCGTTGTCCACGAAGCTGTTCATTCCACGATCCGGCATCTCGGTCGTCTGCCGCGTACGCCGGAGCCCGACGAAGCGATTGCTTCCTATGGTGAGGAAGTCGTCGCCCTTGCCGGGGCGAACCTCATTCTGCGGAGGATCAAATTTTCCGCGCGTCGCGAAATCGCGCGGAACATGATTGCGCTGGCCAATTGCAAGACGGTCCTCGGCCAGCTCGGATGCAGTGAGCGGTTCCTGCGCGACCGGATTGCTGAGGCGGAGGTTGCCGCATCCTTCCTCACTGATTTCGGCATCGATGTCGCCGCTCCCACCCTGGAAGCGATTCAGTCGCGCGCCGGCCGCAAGTAGGCAGTCTGCGGACGGACGAACTGAGAACAATCGATACACAAGCAAGTACCTTTGAGGAGCAGCATCGCGTGAACAATCTCCCGAGGATCCTCCAAAAGATCGAGAGGTTGGCCGCCGCGTGCCGCGCAGAGGTCGAGGCCTCTGATCGTCCGATCGACGCTTTGCCCATGCAATGGGTGTTGCCGTTCTTTTTCGTGCACCCCGACCATGCCGCGGAATGGTGGCAAAGCGTTCGTCCAGAGGTCTGGGAGCGGATTCATCGTCTAAAACAAGAGCCGGAGCGCCTGATCATTTCGGAAGCGGAGTTGCAGAGGACGCCGTTCGCGTTGTCGCACGCGGAAATGCAACAGTTCCGCACTGGGCCGCTACTTCGGATGTTGTCGCTGGTGGACTTGCGACTCGCTCGACAACGCGGCGGCCGGCTCAAGCGTGAGGTCGAGCTCACCGTTCGCGAGGCGTTGGAATTCGAGGTCTTTCGGCGAGATCCGGAAATCGGTGCCCTGCTGTCCTGCATGCACGCGCAGTTCGATGGCGCTGAGGTGTCGGTGGTCAAGGGCGCCGGCTTGAATACGCTTGCAGAGCTTGCCTGGGTGCCCGGGATCCCGACCAAAGGAAAGGCGGCAGACGACGGCCTCAGCGAGGAAGATCGCCGTCTTGCGCTGTTCGAGACGCTGAGGTCGGAAGGCGAAAAGCTCGCGGTCCGCTGGCTCCCGGGCCTGACCGACCCAGCCCAGGCAGAAGCAGCCGTCATCGGGCAGATTCGCGATTGTGTTGACGGCGCCCGCTGGTCGCGAGCGGAGTTCGAGGATGCGATCAAGGCTGCGGCGAACTGGGTCCACACGCTGGCGAAGGCGTGCTTTCATACCAAAGAGGTCGCAGAAGAAAAGCACCAGATCGCCAAGCGCGCGAAGGACGTTGAAGCGTTGAAGCGGACGCCGAAGGGCAATGATCCCTTCCACCGAGAGCCGATGACGCTCCAGCAGCATGAACTGTTCATCAGAAACGAGTTTTCGGCGGTCGAGCTGGCGTTCATTGCGGTGGCCGCCGATGTCGATCCCAATCTCGTCGCTGTCAACCACATGCTCGCGACCCCGGAATTTCGGCTTGCTCGCAAGCTGGGCCAAATCGGCCGCGGGCATCAAGCCGTCTTCGACCCCGAAGAGGTCAAGGACCTGGACGAGCTGATCTTGGGCGAGAAGGGCCGTGCCGAGGGCGCGATGTACCGCGATGTTCACCGGTATTTGGCCAAGTGCGTCCTCGACATCCTGGTACTGCCTGAGGGGAAGGATCGGCTGAGCAAAGCGATCGCTCACGGACAGAATTTTACGCCTCTGGACTAGGTCCGGCTCTGAGGTTGCGACAGCGGAAGGTCGAATTCCTGACCTCCCGCACAATTCGGTCATTCATTTCCGAGACGGGTACCGGGCGCGCGGGCTCCTCTGACTATGGATCGCTGAAGATCCCAGCCGAGAGGAAATCATGTCGAAGAAGATGCGTAATTCCGGTGAGAGCGCGGCGCTGCCGCTGAAGTTGCCCGCAGCCACGATCATCACGCAGGACAAAGGTGGGGATGGAAAGAGCCTGGTCGGCCACGCGCTGTCGGAGCGCGCGCGGATTGCCGGCATCCCCACCGGGATCGTTGAGGTCGACACCCAGGGAAAGTCGCTTTCGATCCTGGGGTCACAGGTCGTGTCGATCGCGACCGACGTCAAGCTGGCGCGCCGCGATCCCAGCGCCGCACTGCGCGCTCTGACGCCGCTGTACGACGTCCTCGAGATGATGGCCATGGCGGGCGGCCTCGGCGTCGTCGAGTTCGGCGCCAACGAAGCTGCGCGCGGCGCATTGTGGGCGGGGATGGTGGACCTACAGGAGGATCTCTCGGCGCTCGGCGTCGAGGTCTTCGTGATCACGCCGTTCACCGCCCAGGCTGAGTCGATGCGTCGGGGTGCGAAGTCAGCTTCGAGCTTTCTCGAAGTACTCCCCAACGCTCGTCTGGTTTTGATCGAGAACCAGCGCGATGGCGCCGTGAGCGATCTGCATCCGGCGAGCGATGCCGCGGAGGCATACCGCACCTCGATCATGCCCCTCGCCAAAAACGCGATCACCCTGCGCATGCCGATGATCGAGGCCGGCAGTTGGCGTCCCTTTGAGGCGCGCGGCGCGCGCCTCGTTGATGCGGTGACGATGCCGATCGACGAGATCATGAGGGTGACGGGACTGCCGCGGCCCGAGGCCAAAATGATCCGCGGCGATGTCGCGGCCTGGTGCTCGGAAATGTTTGCCGAGTTCGACAAGCTGATCGCGTTCGAGGGCGGCAACAATGGCTAGCGAAGCCTTCGAGGAAGTGGTCGCCACGGCCACGGCGGATGCTTTCGCCAGCCGCAAGGAACTCGGCTGCAACTACGCAGCCGAGTTCCGAGAGGATCCGGAAAGCTTCGATCCGCGCAAGCTCATCCCACTCGGCAAGGAGGGCCTGCTGTCCTTCGTCACGACCGTGAGCGTACCGACGCGCGGCATCGACACGACGATCCAGCCCGAGGTCGAGGTCGAACTCACCGAGCAGACGTCGGCCGATCTCGGCTGGCGCGACAAGCAGACCGTGCCGCTCCCGTTCGAGATCTCCGCCCTGCTGTTCGGCGCCTTGGCGGGAATCGGAATCGTGTTCGGTTTGGCAATAGCACTGACCATCTGACAGCGAGAAAATCCATCATGAACAATCCCATCCGGCTGTTTCAGCCCGCCCTGCTCGTGGCGCTCGGCGCTGCCCTGATCACGCTCGTCGCGGGCGCGATCTCGCTCTTTCTCATCGCGCCGCCAACCGTCGACGTGCTGTTCCACGGCAACGTCAGCCTCGCCAGCGACGTCGCCTTTCACGAAATCCTTCAGAACCTTCGGGGCGAGAGGTGCGGCCATTCGAGCTGGCCGATCGTGTGCCGGCTTGACTGGATCCAGGCGATCACAGCGCAGTTGCTGGAGTCACCGATCGGAGCCAGGCGGCTTGCCACTATCGCTCTTGCGGTTCTGGCGGCAAGCGGCTTTGCCTTTTGCTTCGCTTATGCTGATACTCCGCCGATCGAGAACCTCACAGTCACGCGCGGCCGGCGCATCGAGACCGGACCTTATGCGTTCCGCGCGCTGCGCCATGCGGTTCATCGTCACGGCCCGCCGCAGGCGCATGATCTGTGGCTCCTCCCGCAGGTGCAATTGAATGCGGCTTCCGCAGCGCGCAACCTCTTGTTGGTCGGCACGCAAGGGTCGGGCAAGACCGGCTTGTTGCGGGCATTTGCCGAACAGTACCTCAATGATCTGAGCGGCCGGACATTCGTGTTCGACGCGAAGGGGGACATGCTGGCCGGCTTGCCCGTGGATTCGATGATCCTGGTGGCTCCGCAGGATGCGCGCGGGTGGGCGATCGACATCGGCCGCGAGATTACCAATCCTCTCGTCGCACGGGAATTCGCGGCGAAATGCGTCCCGGTCTCCGAGCAGGATCCGATGTGGGGCCATGCGACGCGGAGCCTCCTTGCCGATATCATCATGGCGCTACGCGCGCGCTCGGGTGATGCCTGGGGCTGGAGCAACCTTGCCGAGGCAGGACTTTCCTCGCTGGCAGATATTCGCCGGATGCTGCTCGAGAGCGGCGGGAAGAGCGCTGCACTATTGAATTTCGGCGACGATCCTGAAGAAAACCGCACCGTCATGTCAATCCTGATCACGCTCTGGGTGACGGTTTTGAGCGTGATAGAGCCGCTCGCGCGCGCCTGGTCGGAGGTCGACTCATCGCGGCGGTTCACCGTGCGCGACTGGCTGGCGCCAGGCTCCCAGCTCCCGCGCACGCTGCTTCTGCAGAAGTCGGGCGAGTATGCCGAGCTTTCTTCCACGGTCGGCAGCTTCTTGGCGGAGCGGGTGGCCGCCGGGGCGCTCGTCTCCACTCGCCGTCGCGCCGGCACGGAGCACCTGACCATGCTGCTCGATGAATTCCCGGAGGTGCCAATCGAGCGTCTGCCGCGACTGCTCGCGCTTGGGCGCGAACTGCATGTGAACACGATCGCCACCGTGCAGGACCTCGGTCAGATCACCGCTATGTTCGGTCAAGAGCAAGGCTCAGTTGTCGAAGCGCGCTTTGGCATTCGATTGGTTCTTCGTCTGGAGCCGGGCGAAACCGCACAACGGATCTGCGAAGTCTGGGTCGGACGCCGTCAGGTCCGCAGGCGCCGCGATGCAACCGTGGAGGAGTTGGCCCGAGGGATCACCAAGCCGATGGAGACCGTTTGGGACGATACGATCACGACCGACTTCCTCTCGGATGCGCTCGGCGTGTTCGAGATGTCAGCCGGGAAAACGATCCGCGTCCTGGTGACGGGCTTTCCGACGCTCGCTGTCGTCGACGTCCCGCTGACGACCTGGGCTGATCGGCGCGAAGCGCACATCCCGGCACCCTGGATTGCCGACGCTGGATGATGCGGCGGCAAGGAGGAAAACGGGCATAACAGCCGATCGAAGGTCGAAATCAGCTGATGAGCAAAAAGCTCATTCATTTCCGAGACCCCCATTACCACGAGCTTTAATTGGAAGGCCTCCCATTCGGAGGTCTTCTTCGTGGTTGCAACCTGGAATCCGGCAGCAAGCGCCAGCTACTACACGCGCCAGACCGAGTATTACCTCGGCGACGCCGAACCTGCGGGCCTCTGGTACGCGCCGGCGGGTGATTTTGGCGTTGTAGACGGCGCGCAAGTCGAGCGCGAGACCTTCGAGCAATTGTACAATGCCGTCGACGCGGATGGGCAGCCCCTGCTGGATAACATCCGCCGCCATAAGGAGCGGACAAGCGCGTTCGACGTGACACTCAGCGCGCCGCGCTCGGTATCCCTGGTCTGGGGGCTGGCAACGCCCGAGACGAAGCGTCTCATCGAGGCTGCGCAGCAGCGAGCCGTCAGGGCGACGCTGAGCATGCTGGAGCGCGAGGCGACCTGGGCACGCCGGGGCCGCAATGGCATGTCGCTCGAGAAGGTCGCACTCACGGCCGCCACGTTTCAGCATGGCGAAAGCCGACCTTCAAAACACGCCGACGGGCGCATATTCGCAGATGCAAATTTGCATACGCATTGCGTATGCATGAACATCTCGACCCGCCAGAGCGACGGCACAATTGGAGCTCTTCACTCCAAGGTGATCCGCGACTGGAAGATGGCGGCCGGCGCGACCTATCACGCCGCCCTCGCACATGAGCTGACGACGCTCGGCTTTGATATCGATCGTGTCGGCAAGAACGGCATCTTCGAAATCGCCGGCGTGGATGGTGCCACGATTACGTATTTCAGCGCGCGTCGTCAGGAGATCGAGGAGGAACTCGCTGAACATGGCGTCACCAGCGGCGAGGCCACCGCACTGGCCGCCGCCATCGCCAAGGCGACGAGAAGCAGCAAGCGGGAGAGTGTAAGTTTCGGGCGCGAGGATGTCTGGCGCGACGCCGCGCAATCGCTGGGCCTCGACACCGGATCATTTTCCGAAAGCTTGAGGGCCCCCTCGAAGGCGCGTAATCAGGAAGCCGACGAAGGGCTGCTCTCCGACCGGTTGGCCGCCCTGCCGGCGATCCTCACCGAACGTGAGAGCGTGATTGAGCGGCGCGAGCTCCTGCGTTCCGTCGCTGCCGCCCTGGTCGGCACCGGCTTGCCAGCCGAGCGCGCCGAAACTGAACTCAAGCGCCTGCTGAGCCAGGGAGCCTTTCTGGAAATTGGGCATGATGCCCTTGGCCTGCCCTGCTATTCGACGCCGGAGATGCTCGCGATCGAGCGGGAGGTCGTCGAACAGGCGCAACGTCTCGCGAACCAGTCCTGGCACTTCGTCGATCAGAAATCGCTGAGGGACCGTTGCGGAGCCTTGGGGCTCACCGCCGAGCAGTCGGAAGCGGCGCTCGCCGCAACGACAAGCTCGGCGGTCGTTATCGTCGAAGGCGCCCCTGGGGTCGGCAAGTCCACACTGCTCGCGCCAGTCTTGCAAGGATACGCGAAAGCCGGATGTCGGGTGATCGGTGCCGCTTCCGCATGGCGAATCGCCAACATGCTCCGGGATGACCTCGGCATCGAAGCCCGGGCAACGGCCTCCTGGATCGCGCGGCTCAAAGCCGGCGAGAAGGTGCTCGACAAGCAGACCGTCCTGATTGTCGATGAGGCCGGCCTGCTCTCCTCGCGGGACATGCACGCGCTGCTTGGCGCCGTCACCGAAGCTGACGCCAAGATCATCCTCGTGGGGGATCGGCAGCAGCTCCAGGCGATCGGCGCCGGTCCTGGCCTAGATCTGGTGGCGCGCGCCGTTGAAGCTGCGCGCGTCAACAACATTGTTCGTCAGCGCGAGGCATGGGCGCGGGAAGCCATCACGGCCTTCGGCGCCGGCCGGGCGGAGCCCGCGCTTGATGCGTTCGCAGAACGCGGTCTATTGATCGAAGCGGACGGCGCCAAAGCAGCGATCACCGAGGTGCTGGATTCGGCAGAGCAAGTTCATGCACGTGACGCCGCGGCCTCGATCCTGATCCTCGCCAAGTCCAACGCCGCAGTGGCCGCGATCTCTCAGGTCGCTCGCGAGCGCCTCAAGCACAGCGGCATCATCCAGGGCCCCGAGGTTAGCTTCGCCGCGGCCACGCCGTCCGGCCACTCAACGCAGATCGCGTTGGCGGCCGGGGACAAGATCAGGTTCCTCGTCCGCGATGACGAACTTGCGGTAGTCAATGGTTCGACCGCGACCATCGTCAAGGTCAGTGAAGCCGCTGTGCCCCTTGGAGATGCAAGTCGCATCATCATCGAGGCCGAAATCGAGGGTCGGCGAATTGCCTTCGATCCGATGCAGCTTGCCGACGCGCAAGGACGCCCCCGCCTTGGTTGGGCTTATGCCTCGACTGTCTACGGCTGCCAGGGCCTCACGGTCGATCATGCCGTCGTGCACCTGGATCACAGCTATAATCGTCATGACATCTACGTGGCGGCAAGCCGCGCGCGGGAGCGGACGACGCTCGTGGTCGATGCCAAGAGCATTGACCGGCGCCTCGCCTCCGAGCTGCCCTTCGATCAGCAGCGTGATGATGTGGTCTTTTCGGCGAGCCAGCGCCAGAACTGGCTCGCCGAACGACTGTCGCGTGCCTCGCCCAAGATTTCCACGCTCGATATCATTGAGGGCTCGCAACCGCTGACGGAGAAGGATCGGCATCATCGGCGGGAGCTCAGCTATGAGCTCTAAGCCGATGGCGGCGCGGTCGCACGTCAAGCTGCGGACGAGAACGGTGGGCGCATACGTTCATGCTCGCGCGGCTACTCCTGATGTTGTGCCGAAGAAGAGAGGGCGCCAACAGCCGCAAGCCGAGGACTTTCACGTGACGCTTGATCTGCCGCTCTCGCCGCCGATCCAGGACCGCGAGTTGCGCGCGATTGAGATCTTGCTTGGCCGAGAGCTCCAGGATTTGCTCGCTATTGTTGAAGATTCTCTGGGAAAATAGCCGTTGACAACCCCTCTGGTGAGATTCACGAATCGAGCGTTGAGAACGCCGTCAACATCAAGTCTCAGTAGAGTTCTGTCATGAACAAGCACGTCTTTCACAATTCGGTTTCCAAGCAGCCTGACGCGACCAAGCGCGTTGCGACCTATTACAGGGTCAGCACTGGGCGCCAGTACGCCAACGAAGCGTCGATTCCGAGCCAGCGGAAAATTACGGCAAGCTTCGCCGATCAAAACGGATACGTCATCATCGAGGAGTTTGTGGAAGCAAAGACCGCGACCGATGATCGCCGGCCCGTGTTGCAGGACATGATCGAGCGCGCCTGTGCGCCCGATCATCCCTACGACGCGATCCTCTTTTATGCATTCAACCGTTTCTTCCGCAACGTCGCCGAGATGGAGCTGACCATCCGCAAATTGCGGAAGCACGGCGTCGACGTGGTCTCGGTCACTCAGCCAACCGGCGACGATCCGAGCCAAATTTTGGTGCGGCAGATCATCGGAGCCTTCGACGAGCATACATCTAGAGAGATATCAAAGAATACAACACGCGCTATGCGCGAGTCGGCGAAACAGGGGTTCTGGAATGGTGCCACGCCGCCGCTGGGCTACAAGATCGTCGAGGCGGAACGCCGCGGCCAGAAGATCAAGAAGAAGCTCGATATTGATGCCGTCGAAGCCGAAACGGTTCGGCTGATGTTCAAGCTTTATCTTGAGGGCGACGGCAAGACCGGCCCGCTTGGCGTCAAGGAGACGACGAAATGGCTGAACAGCCATGGCTACCGCACCCGCCGGGGCGCCACATTTGGTGTCGGGCCGGTCCACAAGATCCTGACCAACAGCTGCTACGCGACCGGACAATGGCCGTATGGCGTGCGCAGCTCGCGCGATGGCAGGAAGTATGACCCTTCGACGGTGATCCAAATTCCCGTGCCCGTGCTGATCGAGCAAGGCGATTTCGATCGCGTGCAGGCGAAGCTCGCTCGCAGCAATCCCAAGACGACGCCGCCGCGGGTCGTGAACGGCCCTTCACTGCTGACGGGTATCGCGGTCTGCGCCTCCTGTGGTTCCGGAATGACCCGGACCGGGACGACCAATCGACAGGGACGGTCGTACTCGTATTATTCATGTGCAGGTTGCCAGCAGAAGGGCAAGTCGGTTTGCAAGGGTCGGCACATTCCGGCGGCGACCCTGGACGAAATCGTCTTAACCAACCTCAAGCAGTGCGTCCTGGCACCCGACCGTATCGCCGACCTCCTGAAATCACTGATCGAGCGTCAGGCGGCAAAGAGCGAGTCCGCGGACGGCCGCCTGCTGGGTTTGCAGAAGGAATTGACCGACTGCGAAGATCGCATGAAGCGGCTTTACCGCTCGATTGAAGACGGCATCGTTGAGCTCGATGATATTTTGCGAGAGCGCACCGCCGCTTTGAAAGCTCAACGGGACCGGGCCAAGGCGGCGCTCGATCATGCCCGCGCCCAATGCGGCATGGCAGCCGCCGTCAATGCTGAGAAGATCGACGCATTCGCCCGGTTGATGAACGCGAAGCTCGATGCGGGCGACACCAACACCCGCAAAGGCTATATCCATTCGATCATCGATGCGGTCGAGGTCGACGACCAAACGATCCGGATCATCGGCAGCAAGGATATCCTCCAGGCGGCCATCGCGGGCAAACAGACCGAGAACGGAAATGTTCGTGGTTTTGTACGCAAATGGCGCGCCCGACACGATTCGAACGTGTGGCCTCCACCTTCGGAGGGTGGCGCTCTATCCAGCTGAGCTACGGGCGCATCGATATTCAGATAGTGTCCGAGATCGACCACGGTCAATCGCGAATTCTAGAATCGACATGGCTCAAACGACGCGGGCTAAAGCCTCGCCGATCATCGCCATTCGTACTCCACAACCTCCTTTCGGTTTGCTTCCGTGGTGCTTCCGCGACCTCGAATGCGATTTTCGTGCTTCCTTCGAGTTTCGCCAATCGCTTGGTTTCACTCGTTTTTTACGACACCCTCGACCATCAGAAAGAGCTTGCATTTGCCTTCGGAGGGCAACGCTCTATCCAGCTGAGCTACGGGTGCATTGGCCCATGATTTAGCCGATTGGCTGCGCTGCGGCAACGGCCCGGCGCCCAAAAGGCGAACGAAAATGGCGCCCGCGGGCGCCATTGGCGGTCTCCGATCGATGCTTTGGAAGGCGGGCGCTCAGTCCACCGTCTGGATCACGCTCGAGATCGGCCGGGCATTGCTCGTCTTCACCGGCTGCAGCTCCGCCTGGATCGCGGCATCGTAATCCGGCAGCGTCGGCAGCGTGCCCTTGGCGCGAATATGCACGACCTTGTAACCGCCGGCCTTCAGCTGGGCGAGCAGATCCGGCACAGCAGCCGCCGACCACTTATGCAGGTCGTGCATCAGGATGATGCCTTTACCCTTCTTCTTCAGCTTCTCCATTACCGACGCGACGAGCTTGCCGGCATTGTGAATGCGGAAGTCTTCGGAATCGATGTCGATGGAGAAGGCGGCAATGTTGCGCTCGGCAAGATAGGCCTTGAGCTCTGCATTCTGCCGCAATTGCGGGAAGCGGAAGAATGGCGACAGCGGCTGCCCGGCCATCAGCGTGATGGCGCTGATGCCGCGCTCTATTTCGTCCTTGGCTTCCTGTGGCGTCTTGCTGGCGAGATTCTGGTGCGACCAGGTATGCGTGCCGACACTGTGACCGGCGGCAATCACCTGCTTCAGCACAGCAGGATGCCAGGTGGCGTGCTTGCCGATCGGGAAAAAGATCGCCTGCACGCATTGTGCGGCGAGCGCATTCAGCACGGCGGGCGTCGTTACCGGCCACGGCCCGTCGTCGAATGTGAGCACTACCTCGCCGGGCTGCAGGAAGTCGTAGTCGCGATATTGCGACATGCCGAGGCCGGGGCCGCCGGTGGTGTCGATCTGTACCGTTCGCGAGACACCGAGAGCATTCGGATTGTTGCAGACGGGCTTTGTATAGGCTGGACGCTTCTCAGCCGCAGGCTGTGCCGGCATCGGCGCTGCACTCGGGGCGGCAGCAACGGCCTGTACTTTCGGGGCTGGTTCGGCCGGCGCCGTCGAAGCTGGCTTCGGCCAACGCGTGTCGATCGAGGCGGTGGTGAGTTCGCCCTTGTCATTCTTGGCTGCGGATTTGACATCGGCCGGGCCCAGAAAATGCCACGCGCCTGCACCTACGGCGACAACCGCCGAAACAGAACCTGCAACAATCAAAAAAGGAAGTTTACGCATATCCACTCCGGCGCCCGAGGCCCACCTCGCATCACCATTGAGCGGAATAGTTAACCGAGCGTATGCAGCGCGCTTTCTCGGCGGGAAAATTCGTCACAAATCAACAGAGTGCGTGTTACGCAGGTACGATGGCGCGTCCGATCGGCCAGAGTGCGATGCCGGCGAGCTTCAGGTGCGCCCAGGCGAAGGGAATGCCGATAATGGTGATGGCAAGGCCGATTGCCGTAATCAGATGGGCAAGCGCGAGCCACCAGCCGGCCAGCACCAGCCAGATCAGATTTCCGAGAAAGCCGAGCAGGCCTGTGCCGATATCCTCGCGGCCGGTGACGAGCTCGCGGCGCACGGCGCGTTGGCCGAAGGGCAGCAGCGTATAGGCGGCAATGTTGAAGGCGGCTCGGGCCCAGGGGAGGCCGATGATGGTGATTGCCATGATCACCGCGGCCAGCACCCAGCCCGCGGCCATCCACAGGCCGCCGAACACGATCCAGAGGATATTGAGAAGCAGGGGCAGGATGGGCATGGGGCTCTCGGGGATGGACGACGGTTACCGATCCCTTAACAGATGGGATGCGCCTGCGGGATGACAATACGTCGTCGTCTTAATGGGGGAGGGGTCAGTAGCCCCGTCCACCTGCCCGCGAATAAGCCGGCCGCGCATTGTCGGATGGCCTTGTGTCCAATGCCATGCGGACGTCGCTGTTGGATTGCGGCTGCGGCTGTAGCTCTTCCAGGAAGATCGGCTTGGAGAAGTAATATCCCTGCGCGTAGCGGATCTTGGTCGCCGCCTGCAGATAGGCCAGCTCCTCGTATGTCTCGACGCCCTCGGCGATCACCTTCATGCCAAGCGCTTCGCTCAGCGATTCGATCGCGCGCAGGATGCCCTGACTGCGCGGGCGCTTGTGAATGTCCGTGATGAAGGATCGATCGATCTTGATCTCGTCGGCGGTGATGTCCGCGAGCGCCGATAACGAGGAATAACCGACGCCGAAGTCGTCGATGGAGACGCCGACGCCGATGGCGCGCAGTATCGGCAGGATGTCGTCCTGAAAATGCGTCTTGGCGACGAAAGCGTCTTCGGTCACTTCCACCATGAAGCGGGTCGGGCAGCCCGTCTCTTCCAGTGCGCGTGCGAATGAGCGCATGAATTCGGCATTGCCGGCCTGTTTGGCTGCGACATTGATGCTGATGGTCGCGCCGGGGCCAAAGGCCTCGTCGATCAGGTCGATCGACTTCATGATCTCGGCTAGGACGAGGTGGGTGAGTTCGTCGATCAAGCCGAGTTCGACGGCGAGATTGATGAAGGCACCTGGCGCCTGGATCACGCCGTTATCGTCGCGCAGGCGGACAAGTGCTTCGATGCCCTGAATTTCCTTGGTGCGGATATCGACCTTGGGCTGGAACGCGCAGCAGAACCGCTTGTCGAGAATGGCCAGGCGAAGCGCCTGCTCCGTCGCCATTCGTGCCAGCGCCTCGCTTTCCATGCCGGCATTGAAGAATACCGCGGCGCCCTTGGTGTCGTTCTTCACCTGATACATGGCGATATCGGCATTCTGATGCAGAATGTCGTAGCTGCGGCCGTGCTCCGGATAGAGGCTGACGCCAATCGATGCCGTTGCAAAGACCTCCGAGTCCTCGATGAAGAACGGCGCGCGCAGGCGCTGCACCAGACGCTCCAGATAGTCTGCGACCTCCTGCTGACTTTGGATCGGGTTCAGCAGTAGCAGGAATTCGTCACCGGAAATGCGCGACAGCATGTCGGTCGGGCGTAGTTCGAGGCCGATACGCTTGGCGAACTGCACCAGCAATCCATCACCTGTGCTGTGGCCGTAATAGTCGTTGATGTGCTTGAAATTGTCGATGTCGAGGAACGCCAGCGCGAAATGGCCGTAGCCGCCTTCCGGGCAGCCAGCGTCCTCGGCGATCAGGTCGCCGACATGTTTCTCGATCACGCGCCGGGTCGGCAGATCGGTCAGTTCGTCATAATAGGCACGGCGGAAGAGTTCTTCCTCGATCTGCTTCTGCCGGCTGACGTCGCTGGCGCTGGAGAGCAGGAATGTGCGTTCTCCGATCGTCACCGGTCGGTGCGTGGTCAGGAATACACGCTTGTCGAGCTCGGAATTGATGCGCTCTTCAAACACGGCCGTTCGACCGGATTGCATCAGGTTAAGTGCGGTGAGGCGTCGATGAGACAGCGCCTGATTGAGGAAATCGGAAGCCTCATTGCCGGCCCGAAAGCTCTCGGGCGGCGTATTGAACTGCGCGGCGGCTGCGTCGTTCACCAGCAGGAATTCGCCATGCTCGTCCTGCACCGTCACCGCCGACGGCAACATGCGAACGATCTCGCGCAGCATCGAAAGTTCGGCGTCTGAAATGTCGTGCGTCGATCCGCCCACGTTGATCGAAGGCGAAGCGGAGTGGACGTCGGTTTCTTCCGGAGGAAGCGACAAGGTTGGGGCGGATGCATTCTGCATGGTTGTGGAACCTCGCAAAATGACTTGTATGTTTGGTTAAACCGATCTCCGAAAGACGGCAGTTGTGTAAATGTTGGCGCACTTCAGCGGATCGGGGTACCGACGTCATTAACAGACCGTCAATACGCGCGCTGAAAATCCATTCCTTTCCGGCGCTGGCGCGAGGGTGATTTTTGTGCGGCGGCCTGTACCCGGAGAACATCATTCTTTCTTCTGATGGCGCGCGCAGCGTCACCGCTGCTTACGATTCCGTTATCGTGAAAGCGGACGTTCTGTGCGGAGAAAAATGCCCTTCCTCGCGCTTCGAAAACGAAACGAACGCCGCGCGATTGACCGATGTCACAGTGCGCATGTCGCTATTTTTTCCAGCGTCTCGACACGCCGGAAATGCGTCCCCATCATCCCCTGCATCCGCAATCGCATGCCGGGACCGTTTTTTATGAGCAATCCGTCGCAAGCCAAAGTGCTCTGGTTTTTGCCGACCCATGGTGATGGCCGCTATCTGGCCTCGTCCCATGGCGCGCGTGATGTCGATTTCAACTATCTCCGGCAAATCGCGCAGGCCGCCGATCAGCTCGGCTATTACGGCGTGTTGCTGCCGACCGGTCGCAGCTGCGAGGACTCGTGGGTCGTTGCCTCTGCGGTCGCACCCTGGACCGAACGTCTGCGTTATCTCGTTGCCGTTCGCCCCGGCCTGCAGTCCCCGAGCGTTGCCGCGCGCATGACGGCGACGTTGGACCGCGTGACCAATGGCCGGCTGCTCATCAATGTCGTCACTGGCGGCGATCCCGTCGAGAACAAGGGCGATGGCATCTTTCTGCCGCATGACGAGCGTTATGCCGTCACGCGTGAGTTCCTCAATGTCTATAGCGATTTGCTCGCCGGCAAGACTGTGAATGTCGAAGGCAAGCACATCCGCATCGAGGACGGTCGCCTGATCTTCCCGCCCGTGCAGGCGCCACGCCCGCCGCTCTATTTCGGTGGCTCGTCAGATGCTGGCATCGATGTTGCGGTCGATACTGTGGACAAATATCTGACCTGGGGCGAGCCGCCGGCTGACGTGGCCGAGAAGATCGCGCGGGTGAAGGCGGTCGCCGAGAAGCGGGGCCGTAAGCTTTCTTTCGGCATCCGTCTGCATGTGATCGTGCGCGAGACCAATGAAGCGGCATGGACGGCTGCGGACGAT
Source organism: Pseudomonadota bacterium (assembly GCA_023449855.1). GTDB lineage: Bacteria > Pseudomonadota > Alphaproteobacteria > Rhizobiales > Xanthobacteraceae > Tardiphaga. The sequence continues at coordinate 31,800 of JAEXHR010000172.1, forward strand.
CTAATCAAATATGTCACCGACGACGTCATCGCCAATGCGCAAAAGACGCTCGCGCGGCAGGATTCCGTCGGTCAGCAACGCATGATGCAGTTGCATGGTGGGCGTCGCGACAAGCTCGAGATCAGCCCGAATCTCTGGGCCGGCGTCGGCCTCGTACGTGGCGGTGCCGGCACGGCGCTGGTCGGCGATGCCGAGACCGTCGCAGCCCGTATTCGCGAGTATCAGGATGTCGGCGTCGATACCTTCATCATGTCCGGCTACCCGCATCTGGAGGAAGCCTATCGCTTCGCCGAACTCGTGTTCCCGCTGTTGTCGCTGCAGCAGCACGATAATGTCACACCGCTTCGCGCGCGCACCGGCCCGGTCGGTGAGATCGTCGCCAATGAACATCGTGCGCAAAGCGCATCGTAACTTCCGCAGGCAATCCCGTCATGAGCATCGTTGAAATTCTTCCCCGCGCGCGCGCCCTTCGTCTGCCGCGTATCGACGGCCTCGCGCAGTGGATCGTTCCACTTGCAATCCTGATCGTATGGCAGGCTGCGAGTGTCACGGGCTTCATGCCATCACGCGTGATGCCTGCGCCGACCGATGTCGCGGCGGCCGGCTGGAAGCTGCTTCTGTCGGGTGAACTCGCGCAGAACATCTGGGTGTCGTTCTGGCGTGCGTCGGTTGGCTTCCTGATCGGCGGCAGTATCGGCTTTGCTTTCGGTCTTGCCAACGGCCTGTCGAAACTGTCGAGCAATCTGACCGATACGACGTTGCAGATGGTGCGTAACGTGCCGCACCTGGCGCTGATTCCGCTGGTCATCCTTTGGTTCGGTATCGACGAGTCCGCCAAGCTCTTCCTCGTCGCGCTCGGTGTGTTTTTCCCGATCTATATCAATACGCTGCACGGCATTCGTACCGTCGATCCGCAGCTGATCGAAATGGGTCGCATCTACGGGATGACGAACAGCGAGCTGTTCCGCCGCGTGATCTTTCCCGGAGCGCTGCCATCGATCTTCGTTGGCGTGCGGTTTGCTCTCGGCATCATGTGGCTGACGCTGATCGTTGCCGAGACCATCGCGGCTTCATCGGGCCTTGGCTACATGGCGATGCAGGCGCGCGAATTCATGCAGATCGACGTCGTGGTGCTCAGCATCCTGATCTACGCCTTGCTCGGCAAGGTCGCCGACAGCGCGTCCCGCCTGCTCGAGCGCCTGACCCTGTCGTGGCATCCGGCCTTCCAGAAACACTGAGCGAATCCGAAAGCGAGAGTTCTTGATATGACCCTTCAGCAATCCCTTCGCGTCAGCCATGCGGACGTCCAGCGCGTTGATGTGCCCGCGGGTGTCGAACAGGCGCTTGCAGCACAGGCACGTCGTTCGCAGCCGAAGCGTGGCGGTTCGGCGCTCACCATCCGCGGTCTGCGCAAATCGTTCGGCCAGAACGAGGTGTTGCGCGGTATCGACCTGCACATCCCCGCCGGGCAGTTCGTCGCCATCGTCGGCCAGAGCGGTTGCGGCAAGAGCACGCTGCTGCGGCTGATCGCCGGCCTCGAGAAGCCGACCGCCGGCACCATCAGCTTTAGCGAGGATACCCGCGCCGAGGATATCCGCGTGATGTTCCAGGAGCCGCGTTTGCTGCCCTGGGCCAGCGTGCTCTCGAATGTCGAGGTCGGACTTGGTCGTGATCGTCAGAAGGCCGATGCCAAGGCGCGCGCCGAACAGGCGCTCGGCGAGGTCGGCCTCGCGGACAAGCGCGATCAGTGGCCCTCGGTGCTTTCGGGCGGCCAGAAACAGCGCGTGGCATTGGCGCGCGCGCTGGTTAGCCATCCACGCGTGCTGGCCCTCGACGAGCCGCTTGGCGCACTCGATGCGCTGACGCGGATTTCGATGCAGGGCCTGCTCAACCGCGTCTGGGACGATCAGGGGTTCACTTCGATCCTCGTGACGCATGACGTTTCGGAAGCAGTGGCGCTGGCCGATCGAGTCCTGGTCATTGAAGAAGGGCGCATCGCTCACGATATCACTGTTGATATCGCCCGTCCCAGGCAGCACGGAGCTGCCGATCAGGCTGCACTGGAAGGCGCCATCCTCCGTCATCTCCTGGGCGACAATCACTGAGTTGCGAGGCTGTCATGAATTCCGTCGTGCGTAATCTGACTGTCGTGAGCGATGTGCCGTCGAGTGACTTCCGTTCCGCCATGCGCTCGCTGGCCGGCGGTGTCAGTGTCATCACGGTCGGGCGTGGCAAGGACATCTCCGGCATGACGGTGACCTCGGTGTCGTCTTTGGCTGTCGATCCGCCAACGCTCATCGTGAGCGTCAACCGACAGTCATCGTCCTGGCCGCTACTGCAGCGTTACGGTGCTTTCGGCGTCAATATTCTCTCGGCGGATCAAGTCGATATCGCGGAGCGCTTCTCCGGCAAGGACGGTTTGAAGGGCGTCGAGCGTTTCGGGGGTGCGCAGTGGCTTGCGCGTGCGACCGGGGTGCCGTTGCTCTCGGGTGCGCTCGCCGCCATCGATTGCGAAGTAGAGGAAACCATCGAGCGTCACTCTCACGCCATCGTCATCGGCCGTGTCCGCGATGTCGTCACCGCGTCCCCGCATACGGCGCTGACCTATTGGGACGGACAATATGTGGCGATCGATCAGGATGAGGACAATCTCAAGCTGGCCGAAGTAAGCCTTCCGACACCGCGAGCGTTACGGGAGATTTGACGGACTATTTGGTCAACAGCGCAAACGCTCCGTTCCAGTCCGTTGGCGGTGGGCTCTCGCGATATCCCCGGATCCGCTTCTCGTACAGGCCATATAGCGCCTCGAGCTGATGTCCGACGTCCGAGCTGCGGCCGCGTTCGATGGCAAACAGCGCGCCGTCCCAATCGCGATTGCGATAGCAGGTGAGCATCTCGATGGTGAGATTGCGCAGCTTCTGAAAGTGCTCCGATTGCGCCATGTCACCCCGGCCCGCGATCGCATAGATCACTTCCGGTTCGGTTTTGCCCTTCACCATGACGAAGTCGAGTTCGAGAATGGCAAACTTGTCTTTTGCCGCCAGTGCGGTCTTCGAGCCGACGATGATCGGGAAGCCGTATTCCTTCGATTGCCCTTCCAGCCGCGAAGCGAGATTCACACTGTCGCCGAGCACCGAATAGTCGAAGCGCAGATCCGAACCCATATTGCCGACCACGCAGATGCCGGTGTTCAGTCCAATCCCGACATTGAGCGGAATATAGACGTGGCCGCCATGCGCCGCTTCGTTCTCGCGCAGTCTGTTGAGTGCGTCGAGTTTGTCCAGCATGTCGAGTGCCGCATGACAGGCATTGATCTGGTGCTCGCTGTCGTCGAGCGGGGCGTTCCAGAAGGCCATGATGGCATCGCCCATATATTTGTCGATCGTGCCCTTGCGATCGATGATCGCATTGGTGAGCGGAGTCAGGAATCGGTTCATCAGCGTGGTCAGGCCATGCGGATCGTTCTTGTAGGATTCCGAGATGGTCGTGAAGCCGCGCACATCGGAGAACATGATGGTCATCTCGCGCTCTTCGCCGCCCAGCCTGAGCTTGTCCGGCGATTGTGCGAGCTCTGCGACGAGCGCAGGCGACAGATATTGGCTGAAAGCCGAACGGATGCGGCGGCGCTGCGCCTGCTCTCGGACGAAATTGCTGAAGGTCAGCGTAAGATAGATCAGCGTGGTTGAGAGCAGCGGATAGGTGAAGTCGATCAGTAGCCGTTGTGTCGCATAAAAATACCAGGACGTGCCGATCAGAAGGGCGGCGAAGATTGCCCCCATGGTGACCAATGTGATCGGCCCGAACATCGGCGCGAGCCAGATCACGATGATGCCGAGGATGATCGCCGTCAGCAGTTCGGCACCGATCGCATAGTTGGGTTGCGACAGGATGGTCTTGGTCAGCGCGCTTTCCAGCACCTGCGCATGTACTTCGACGCCAGGCATGGAGGCGTCTAGCGGTGTCGTCTTGACATCGAGCAAACCAACGGCCGACGTGCCGATGAGCACGAGTTTGCGCGCGATGGCTTGGGGAGGCGCGGTGCCGTCGAGGATATCGGCGGCAGAGACATAAATGCTGGGATCGTGCTTCGCGAAATGAACCCAGAGCTGGCCGTTGCGGTCGGTGGGGATTTCGAGGCCGCGCACGCCGATGCTCTTGATGCCCGCGCGGTCGGATTTCACGAGGATCGTGTCATTTCCGGAAGCCACACGCAGCATCTCGAAGCTGAGCGAGGGCATCGTGATGCCCTGGGTCTGCATCAGCATTGGCACGCGTCGGACGATGCCGTCGCGTTCGTTGCGGATCGAGAAGATGCCACGCCCGGTCGCGGCTTTCTCGATCACCTCGATATTGCGCAGCAAGCCCGGGAAGTTCAGCATGAAAGGCTGCGGCTCGCCGCCGAGTGTCGCGAGGCCGGTCACCGGGAGGTTCTTGTCCAGCTCGCGCAGCACGTAAGGAAGACCGGATTCGCCGAGTACCACGCGCGATCGCCGTATCGCGTCGGCAAAGATCTGGTCGTTGCTCGGCAGCGCCCGCAAGCGGACGCGTGTGTCGTCGTCGAGACCTGCAAAGCTGCCTGCGGCGAGATCGGGATTCAGCCGGTCCGGCTCGGGAAACACCACGTCAAAGGCGATCACGACGGCGCCTGCCATCCGCAGCCTGGTCACAAGGTCCGCGAGGAGAGTGCGCGGCCATGGAAACTGCCCGTATTTCTGAATGCTTTTCTCATCGATATCGACGATCGCGACAGGCTTCACCGTTTTGGTGCGAGGTTCGATCACCTGGTAGGTGTCGAAGCTGCGCAGCCGCAGCTCTTCGATGGCGGGGATGTCAGCGATACGCAAAGCCGCCAGCGCCAGCAGCAGTACCACGCAGAACGCGCGCGCCTTGCCGAACCGCCGCGCCAGCCGTCTCACTCGCCGTGCAAGCTTCATGAGGTCAGCATCACTTCTCGCGGAAAGCGCGCATAAATTGATCGCTGAGCGGCTTGGCGAGATAGGAAAGCATGGTGCGCTCGCCCGTCTGCACGAAGGCTTCCACCGGCATGCCGGGGATCAGGCGGACATCGCCGAGCCGCGCCACTTCCGACGGCGGCAGCGAGATGCGAATGGTGTAATAGGCTTGCCCGGTGCGCTGGTCGGTGGTCGTGTCGGCGGAGACGCGGCTGACCTCGCCGTTCAGCTCCGGCGTGGTGCGCTGGTTGAATGCGCTGAGCCGGAGTACGGTCTTCTGGCCGATTAGCAGTTTATCGATGTCCTGTGGATTGACGCGGGCCTCGACCGACAGGCTGTCGGTCTGTGGCACGATCAGCATCAGCGTATCACCTGCCGTGATGACGCCGCCCACCGTATGCACATTGGACTGCAACACGACGCCGTCCTGCGGCGCACGGATATCGATGCGACGCAACTGGTCTTCGGCGGTCACCTTTCGTTCGACGAATTCGCCGATCTTGTCATTGGTCTCGCGCAGGTCCTTGGAGACCTCGCTTACCAGATCCTTGTCGATCTGGAAGATCTGCAGTTCGATTTCGGTGATCTTGCCCTTGGCCTGCGCCCGCGCGGCGATGAACTGCGCGCGCTCGCCGGCCAGGCGGGCGGCATCGCGTTCCAGCACCGTGAGGCGCGAGATCTGTACCAGTTGCTGATCGAACAGGCCGCGGACACCGACCAGTTCCTTCTCGACGAGTGCGATCTCGCGGGTCTTCGCCTGTTCCTGGGCGCTGAGGCCGGCTATCTCCTCGTTCAACTGCGAGATGCGTTCGCGCAACTGCTGCTTCTGGCCAATACGCCCGGCAGAACGCACATTGAACAACTTTGTCTCGCTGCCGATGACGTTTTTCACGTCCTCATCGGCGATCTGGTCGAGCAGCTGCGGCGGAAAGGCGATGCGCTCGGCACCGCGTTGTTCCGCTTCGAGGCGTGCGGCGCGGGCCCACAATCCGTTGAGATTCTTGGTGACGATGGCGAGGCCAGCCTTGGTCACGGTATCGTCCAGGCGCACCACGACATCGCCAGCCTTCACGATATCGCCGTCGCGTGCTCGGACCTCGCCGACCACGCCGCCGGTTGGGTGCTGGACCTTCTTGACGTTGGAATCGACGACCACTGAGCCCGGTGCGATCAGAGCGCCGGCCAGCTGCGCGGTCGTAGCCCAGCCGCCGAGGCCGCCGCCGAGCACCAGCACAACGGCGAGCCCGATGATGAGGTGAAAGCGGATCGAGCGATGCGACTGTGTGTCGGGCTTGCTCATGGTTTGGCCACTCCGCCATCGGCGACGATCTTGATCGGCTGCGGTGCCGGACGCTGGAGCACCTGGCCGAGCACCGTCTCCTTCGGCCCGAAAGCCTGCATGCGGCCGTCCTTCAGCACCAGCAGCATATCGACGCCCTCGATGCCGATCGGCCGGTGCGCCACCACGATGACAATGGCGCCGCGTGCGCGGGCGGCGCGCACCGCCCGGGTCAGCGCTTCGTCGCCTTCGGTGTCGAGATTGGAATTCGGTTCGTCGAGCACGATCAGGAACGGATCGCCATAGAGCGCCCGCGCCAGCGCGATGCGTTGGGCCTGTCCGGCCGAGAGGACGCTGCCATGATCACCGACTTCGGTGTCATAGCCGTCCTTCATGCCGACGATCAGCTCATGCACACCGGCTTGCCGGGCGGCGGCGATGATATCGTCATCCTTGGCGCTAGGATCGAACCGGCTGATATTGTCGGCAATGGAGCCGGAGAACAATTCGACGTCCTGCGGCAGATATCCGATGTGGCGGCCGAGATCGTCCGGTGCCCATTGTTCGATGGCGGCGGCGTCGAGGCGGACATGGCCGCGCGCGGGTTTCCAGACGCCGACCAATGTGCGCAGCAGCGATGATTTACCGGAGCCGGAGGGGCCGATGATGCCGAGGCCGTGGCCTGCGTTCAGCGCAAAGGTGACGTCGCTCACGGTTACGCGTTGCTCGCCGGGCGGGGCAACGCTCACAGCCTCGACGCTCAGTCTTTCGCGCGGATTCTGCAACTGGGTGAGCGGCGACTGCGATGGCAGCACGTGCAGAAGGCCGTTGAGGCGATGCCAGCTCTGGCGTGCCGTTACAAAGCCTTTCCAGTGGGCGATGGCCAGATCCACCGGCGCCAGAGCGCGGGCGCTGAGGATCGAACCGGCGATGATGATGCCGGCAGTGGCTTCCTGATTGATGACGAGATAGGCGCCGACGCCGAGCACTGCGGATTGCAGCATCATGCGCATCACCTTGGCGATGGCGCCGAGGCCGCCGGCGACATCGCTGGTGCGTTGGTTGCCGGCCAGATAGGTCTCGTTGGCGTCCTTCCAGCGCTGCGCCAGCCGGCCGGCCATGCCCATGGCGACCACGACCTCGGCATTGCGGCGGCCGGATGCGGCGATGCCGCCGCGTTTGGCGGCGAGCGTCGCGGCTTCCTGCGCTGGGGACCGGGTCATGAATTCGGTGAGCACCGTCAGCGCCACGAGCAGCAACGCGCCGACCAGAGCCGTGACGCCGATCAAGGGGTGGAATGCGAAACAGATGGCGAGATAGAGCGGCAGCCAGGGCAGATCGAACAGGGCGCTCGGGCCCTGTCCGGAGAGGAAGGAGCGAACATTGTCGAGATCGCGGAGCGGCTGCAGGCCTTCATTGCTCTTCCCGGCCAGCAACGGCAGCCGTACCACGGTCTGGAACACCCGCGGGCTCAATGCCTCGTCGAGCGACGAGCCGATCCGAACCAGGATGCGCCCGCGGAGCAGGTCGAGTACGCCCTGCGCAACATAGAGCCCGGCAGCGAGTACAATCAGGCCCACCAATGTCGGCACGCTGCGGCTGGGCAGCACCCGGTCATAGACCTCGAGCATGAAGAACGAGCCGGTGAGATACAGGATGTTGATCATGCAGCTCATCAGCCCGACGCCGACAAAGGCGCCCCGGCAGGCGCGCAAGGCATCGCCGAGTTCGTTCCGTGCCGATGGGCTGGAGGGTCGTGACAGAGCACGCTGCATCGTCAAACCTTCGGACTATGGAGAAGAATAGTTCCCCGGCCTCGCGCCGGCCGGGCCCGGGTCATCACGACACTATGCCATGAGCCCGGCGATTTGTGCAGACCGCGGCTATGGAACAGTTAATGCGGGCGCTCAAAAGAATAGACCCGCAGCCCGAACCAAAGGTTCAATTCGGTGGAACGGGCAGCTATCCGAGCAGGTAGCCGTGAGACTGACCGCCATGAATGAAGTCGCTGGCCTTCAGATCCGCAAGATCCACATGCTTGAGCAGCAGTGAGCCGTCGCTTTCATTGCCGAACTTGATCAACGTATCGGCGCCCTGCTGCGAGGCGTGGTTGGCCAGCCATTGCTGAAAAGCCCAGTTGCTGCCGGGCGCGAAATCCAGCTCGATCTTGTCCTGTCCGGTGGCAAAATCGGTGATCACATGCTGGCCCGATTTGTTCTGGAATACGAACTGGTCGGCGCTTGCACCGCCGGTCAGCGTGTCGCTATGGCCGGTGGCGATGATCACATCCTTGCCGGCGGTGCCGTTCAGCTCCGTCGCTGCGGTCGATGTGCCGAAGATGAAATTCACTGTGTCGGAGGCGCCATAACCATCGGTCACGGTGACTGCCACCTTGGCGACCGTCTGGCCTGCCTGCGCCGTGTAAGTGAAGCCGTCCGCCAGATCGCCGTTGACCAACGATAGCCTGCCACTGCCGTTGTCCAGCGTGTGGCCGTCGGCGCTGATCTTGTAGGAAAAACTCTCGCGGCGCCCTGCATCATCGTCGAACATCGACAGGCCGGAGATTCTGGTTGTCAGCCCGGACTGGCTGACATGCAGATCGTCGGTGTCGATCTGCGGCGCCTGATCGAGCCAGGTGATGTTGGCGCCGCCGTGGAAGTCGCTTGAGACAAGGAAATGATGGGCGTCGTAATCGCCCTCGATCTTGAACAGGCTGATATTGCCGTAACGGACGTCGATATAGCCGTTCTTCTCGACCAGCCGCACGTTCCACCACGACAGGCCGTCGATATTGATCGTGTCGCCGAAGGAGAAGCCCGTCACCGTGCCGGTGAAGTGCCAGATGTCATCGAGCTTCAGCAGGTCGGCCGTATTGCCGGTGAATATGACACGGGCGTCGGAGGCGCTGTTGAATTCGAGGATGCCGCCGTCGATCACCGCATGGCCACCGCCTGTGACAGCGCCATTCACCTTGAGAAGGCCATAGCGGGCCTCCAGCGTGCCGTAGTTTGCCACGGGGCCATCGATGGTCAGGCCACCGAAAAGCGAAGCGGACGTCACCAGCCCGTAATTGGTGAAGGTTCCGTCGCCGGTATCGATGGTGATGCCATGCCAGAAATTCGTCGCCGCAATGATGCCGCCGGCGGCATTGACAAGTGTCAGGTGGCCGTCGCCGATCTTGCCGTAGCCATCGATCTTGTTGTCGACGTTCACCAGCGTGGAATTGTGGGTTTCGCCGGTGATCCGGTCGGCGCTGCCATCGAGACTAACAGTACCGCCGCCATCAAGCGTGACATGGTCGTCAATCAGGAGCGTTGCGCCGGCTGTGTGATGATCGATGGTCAGCTGGCCGTAATTGTGGATGTTGCCGCTGACATGCAGCGTAACGCCGGGCGCCAGTGTGACGTCACCGTAATTGACGACGTCGCCGGTCACATTGAGCGTACGGCCATTGCCCGATGCGGTGAGCAGGACGTCGGCGCCGTCGCCGATCAGCAAGGCGCCGACATTCGCCGTCACATCCAGATTGATGGTCACGCTGCTATTGAACAAGACGAATTGCGTGCCGTCCGGAGGCACGCCGAGGCTCCAATTGTCGCCATTGCTCCAATTGTTTTTCGGCGCCGCTTCCGTCGCGATGCGGAACTGGCCGATACCGCCGCCGGTCCAGACATTGGCGGCGATAGTCACGGTGACGGTTTGCTGGATGCTGCCGCCATGTCCATCACTGATCGTCACGGTGAAGGTTTCGGTGATAGATCCGCTTCCCGAGGCAAGCAGGGCGGCGGCGATGGCAGCGGGGTCGCCATCATAGGTCCAGCCGACACTGCCAGGGGCAGCGCTGCCATTGGATTCGGTGACGCTGAGGGTGAGCGAACCGATGGTGCCTGTGGCCGGTGCGGCCGTGGCCGTATGGGTGTCGCCGAGATCGGCGTCGGCAAAAGCAATGCTGCCTTGTGCGGTGACGCCTCCGCTTCCAACTTCAGCGGGCGCCGTTGCCGTGGTGTTGTTGGCATCGATCACCGGTGCATCATTGGTGCCGGTGATCGTGATCGTCTGGGTCTGTGCGACGCTCGCGCCCTGCGCGTCAATGATCGTGTATGACACAACAAGTGTCGCTGTCTGTCCCGCACCGAGATAGGCAAAGGCCGACGGGTCCACATATAGCGTGTGGCCGTTCAGCGTCACGCCGGCCGGTGCGCCATTGGGCAACAGGTTGCCGTTGAGCGCGTATTTAACGGTGCCGATCGTCAGCGTTGCTGTCTCGCCGAGATCGGGATCGGAGGCGCCGGCGAGCAGGTCGAAACCGTGCGCCGCATCGGTTTGCGTCACCGCGCCGGTCAACGCCACCGATACGACCGGCGCGTCGTTGCTGCCATCCACGGTGAAAGTCAGCGTCTGGTGCGTCGTATCCGGGCCGGACTGGCTGTCGAATTCGATGACATAGACGGCCTTCTGACCGACGGCGAGAAACTTGAACAGCGCCGGATCGTAGGAAACGCGGCCTGTCTGCGGATCGAGCGTGATCAGCGACTTCAGGTCGAGCGATGTCGGCGTGCCGTTCGGCCCGGTCGCAGAGATGATCCGTGCGCTGCCCGGCACATAGGGCGTCGCGACGTCGCCGGCATCGGGGTCGGCGATGGTCACCTGATCGCCGATGCTAAAGTTGGTCTTGTCGATCGGCAGCATCACCACCACCGGCGCCACCGTTACCGTCGGGGCGCTGTTGAAGCGGGTGATAATGACATTGACCGGCGGGATGTAGGGATCGTTGCCGGGCAAATTGATCGGCACCTGAAAGGGCTGGCCGGGAAGCGGCTCCGGCGACGGCGCAAACTTCAGTGGATCGGGGCTCGTGCCGGAATTGGGATCGGATGGTGTCGAGCCGCCGCCGCCACTGCTGCGCGGATTGGCATTCGGCACATAGTTCGGAAAATACTGCTGCAGGGTCTGCTGGATGATCGCCTGTGCGATCGGCGTCAGCGGATCGGCGGCACCGACAGACACGTCGCCGCCACCGGTGATCGAGGTCACCTGACCGGCCTGGTTGACCTGTCCCATCACCGCGCCGGTCGACTTGTTGTACAGGAAGTAGGAGCCGACCCGGCCTCCCGGCTCCACCAGCACCTGGAATTTCACCGGCGGCGTGCCGCCCTGGCTGGGGACTTCGAAGCCGATTTCGACCAGCACCGCGGTGCCGCGGATGCCCATCGTGGCCACTGGCGTATCGACGCGCATATTGCCGTTATGCGCGGTTTCGCCGGCCACGAAGGTGATGGTGCCCTGAATCAGGCTGAGAAGAGAGGAGTTCGCCGATCCCTGGGGATCGTAGACCATCTCGTTCAGTACCATGCGCGCATTGGCGGAAAGGCCGAACACCGTGCCGTCGATGAAAGTGAGGGTCAGCGAGGAATCCGCGCCGGCCTGCACCACATCGCCCTTTTGAACCTGATCACCGACATTGAGCGTCACCGAGACGCCGTTGCGGATGGCGGTGGCGGAGCCGGCCAGTTTGCTGACGGTGCCGATCACCTGGGCTGCGCCGGCCGCAGCGCCGCCGGCCTGCGCCACCTGCACCTCGCCGACCAGAGCCTTGACGAGATCCGGTGACAGCGTCGCGCCGTCAGATGTGCTCAGCGCCTTGCGCTGCGCGCCCTTGAAATAGTCGGAGATGACATGATCGTGTCCATCCTTGGAGAGGACGAGGTCGACGCCGCGCCGGGCATAGTCGCCGGAAAACAGCAACTGGGCACTATCGACGACGATCGAGGATGCGCCGGCATCCGTAGCGCCTGTTCCAGCGAGGGCGCTGTCACTTTCGCTCGCGACGGACAGGTTCCCCAACAGCCCGAAATCAAAGTTACCGGCGTAGTTCAAAGCTCACGCTCATCGTTAAGAGTTTGCTAAGGATTAAGCCATGCATACCACCATGGGGTGCAATGCGAAAGTGAACGTGTACGCAACTTGTCGAACACGTCGGCCGCCGCAAGCGGGCCGCGGTTAGGCCTCTGAATTGAAAAGTAAATTTCCGTTAACCCTAGATGGAACTCAGTTCGGTGGTTCCACTGGAGAAATCGCCTGACGCCGGAACGAAAAGCCGGTGGTAACGGCCTCCTGCGCCCCGCGCTCGCGATCGCTCAAATTGTCACTAAATGCGAGACGACGGCTTAGCCGCGTTCGCGAATTCCGCAGCCGTGGTGATCCGCGTTTAACAAGCCTGCAAAACCGCTGAGGCATGCTGCCGCTATCAATGATCGGGGCACATGCGAGCGGGGGCTTGCTGATGTCCGGACGGGACAGGGTGTTTTCGATGCGTAATTTCAGTTTCACGCGCGCGTGTCGCGCGACATTTCTAGCCTGTGGGCTTGCAGTCTCCGGCGTTTGCGCAGCCGGTGCAGCGCCGCTGTTGCCGTTCCATGCCTCGGATCTGCTGCGCTTCGCCGAACCGTTTTCACGCTCGGCGATCACCTTGCCCGACGACAATGCGCTCAGCGAGAAGTGGCGCCGCGTCGAGCGCGAGATCGACGGCGAGATGCTGGTCCTCGCTTTGTGTGACGAAGATCCCCGCCATTGCTCGTCTCCCGAGGCCCGGAAATTTCTCGCCATCGTCGAGGCCGGGAAGGCGAAGCAGGGCCGGGCCCGCGCCGGCGAGATCAACCGTGCGCTCAATCTGGCGATCCGCCCCGTCAGCGATCTCACGCTTTACGGCGAGGTTGACGTGTGGCGTGCGCCGCTCGCCTTGCTCGCCCAGGGCGCTGGCGATTGCGAGGACTATGCCATCGCCAAATTCGTTGCATTGCGCGCGGCGGGCTTCGATGCCGGCGATCTGCGCCTCGTGATCATGCGCGACACGTTACGTCAGGAAGACCATGCCGTCGCCTCGGTCCGTCTCGATGGCCGCTGGTGGCTGCTCGACAATCGCCGCATGGCGATGGTTGAAGATGTGCAACTGCCAAATCACCAGCCGCTCTTTGTACTCGACCTGAACGGTGTGCGGCGCTATCGCGATGCCCCGATCATGGCCGGCGTGCAGATGCGTATTCCGGAGCCGGCGGAATTGCTGAAGCTTTCGCTGCGGGTGAAGTAGGCGCGCTCGCGGCCGGTTGATCGCGGTCGCCGAAATACGCCTTGCGCAGGGGCAGGGCTCCGGCGTCAAATGCTTCCCATAAGAACCAAAAGGGGAAGCGTTCATGGGACGTCTGGATAACAAGGTCGCTGTCATCACCGGTGCGACCAGTGGCATCGGCTTGCGCACCGCCGAGATCTTTGTTGCCGAAGGCGCGAAGATCGTGATCGCCGGTCGCCGCGCTGCCGAGGGCGAAGCGCTCGCCAGGCAGCTCGGCGCCAATTGCCGTTTTCTGCAAACCGACGTCACCGACGAAGCGCAGATGAAGGCCCTGATTGCGCTCGCCGTCGATCACTTCGGGCGCATCGATTGTCTCTTCAACAATGCCGGCGGCCCCGCGCAGACCGGCGGCATCGAAGGTCTTGAAGTCGATCGCTTCGATGCCGCCATGGCGACGCTGGTGCGCAGCGTGATGCTCGGCATGAAACACGCGGCGCCGCACATGAAGAAGCAGGGCTCCGGGAGCATCATCAACAACGGCAGCATTGCCGGCAGGCTGGCCGGCTACTCGTCCTCCGTTGTCTACGGCGCCGCCAAGGCGGCAGTCATCCATCTCACCAAATGCGTTGCCATGGAGCTCGGCGAGAGCGGCGTGCGCGTCAACAGCATCTCGCCCGGCGCCATCGCAACCGGCATCTTCGGCAAGGCGCTCGGCCTTTCCGTGGAAGCAGCCGACAACACGGCAGCGAAAATGCGTGAAGTGTTCAAGGCCGCCCAGCCGATTCCGCGCGCCGGTCTGCCGGACGATATCGCGCATGCTGCGGTGTTTCTCGCCAGCGATGAATCGTCATTCGTGAACGGCAACGATCTCGTCGTCGATGGCGGCGTCACCGGCGGCCGCAACTGGAGCCAGCAGCAGGCCGGCTATGTCGGTATGCGTCAGATGTTCGGCACGGCGGAGTAGCACGAAGCGTAGGGCGGATGAGCGTAGCGGGATCCGCCACCGTCCTCGCCACATGCAGTCGGCCAGCGGATTGCGGCTTCGCCTAATCCGCCCTACGCTTCTCACCCCTTCAGCAAATCCGGTGCATTCACCGTCGGGATCGCCACGCGTCCCGGTCCGGTCAGCGGCAGTGCGGCTGCCGCTTTCTCGTTCTGCATGATTTTTGCCATCACGGCCTGTCCGGCGCGCTCGAACACGTCGCGGTTCTCGATCACCCAGGTCTGCGATTTCCGGAGTGCGCTGATATAGCCATTGATCTCCGGCACCACGTAGCGCGCCACCATGTCCCAGCTGCGCCGTGTGTTCTCCGGATTGGCCCAGTCATGCACGAAGCCGATGATGGTGCCGACGCCGCCGGAGACCTGCATCAGGTTCTTGATGGTCCTGATCAGATCGTCGGGCGTGCCAATGGTGGAAGCAGCATTCTCGCCGCCCGCTGTCAGCTCCACCGCTTCTTCGGGTGACTTGAACGGCGTCAGTCCCGGCCGCTGCAGTGTGCCGACATTATATTCGTTGTGCCAGCGCATCAGGCCGGGACCTGCCTCGCGGGCCGCCTGTTCGCGTGTTTCGGCAATGTGCCAGGACAGCAGCACGCGCCAGTTGGCGCGATCGACGGTGGTGCCGTGCTTCTTGGCGGCATCCTCGGCAAACCCCCATTGGGTCGGCAGTGCCATCAGCCCCTGGGTCGACATCGAGCCGAGCGAAATGATGCCGATGCCATATTTACCGGCCAGCGTCATACCCGATGGCGAGATCTGTGAGGCCACGACGAACGGCATCTCCTCCTGCAGCGGCAGGATCTGCAGGGCGGCGTCGTTCATGGTGAACCAGTCGCTCTTGGCCGTGACGCGCTCGCCCTTGAACAGCCGGCGGATGACGTCGATGGCCTCGTCCTGGCGGTCGCGTTGGGTCATCGGGTCGATGCCGAGCGTATGGGCGTCGGACGCCAGTGCCCCCGGCCCGGAGCCGAAGATCGCGCGCCCGCCGGTCATATGGTCGAGCTGCACCATGCGCTGGGCGACATTGAACGGGTGATGATAGGGGAGCGAAATCACTCCGGTGCCGAGCCGGATACGCTTGGTGCGCTCGCCCGCGGCGGCGAGGAACATTTCCGGGGAGGCGATGGTCTCCCACCCCGACGAATGATGTTCGCCGCACCAGAATTCGTCATAGCCGAGTGAATCGAGCTGCTCGACGAGGTCGAGATCCCGCCGGAACTGCAGCATCGGATGTTCGCCGATGGGATGATGCGGAGCGAGAAAGGCGCCGAACTTCACGCGAGCCATGAACATTTCCTCTTTGTAATGTTTTTGCTTGGCAAGCAGCCTAGAGGTAGCGGGGCGCTCGTCAATGGACTCGCGGACAGAGCCGCGACGCGCTGCCGCACAATGCCGTCTTGCGGAACCGGAAGCGCCGTCACCATTTTATTGCCTGCACCGCAGCGCATGCGTTTCGCGTTCGCGCGCGGAGGCAGGAGGAGAAATGAGCTATTTCAAGACCGCGATTTTGCTGGCCGGCATGACCGCCCTGTTCATGGGCGTCGGCTATCTCATGGGCGGTGCGTCGGGCGCGATGATCGCGCTGGTGGTCGCCGCCGGCGTGAACATGTTCGCCTACTGGAATTCGGACCGCGCGGTGCTCTCGATGCACGGCGCGCACGAGGTCGATGCGCGCAACGCGCCGGACCTGTATCGCATGGTCGGCGAACTCGCCCACAATGCGCAACTGCCGATGCCCAAAATCTATATCATGGACAATCCGCAGCCGAACGCCTTTGCGACAGGCCGTAATCCGGAGAATGCGGCCGTTGCCGTGACCACGGGCCTGATGCAGCAGCTCAGCCGCGAGGAACTCGCCGGCGTGGTCGCGCATGAGCTCGCGCATATCAAGCATCACGACACGCTACTGATGACCATCACCGCCACCATTGCCGGTGCGATCTCGATGATCGCTCAGTTCGGCATGTTTTTTGGTGGAAACCGGAACAATAATGGCCCGGGCATCATCGGGCAGATCGCGTTGATGATCCTGGCGCCGCTTGCCGCGATGCTGGTGCAGATGGCGATCAGCCGTACGCGCGAATATGCTGCCGATGAAATGGGCGCCCGCATCTGTGGGCAGCCCATGTGGCTCGCTTCGGCGCTGGCCAAGATCGAGAACGCCGCGCACCAAATTCCGAACGAGGATGCCGAGCGTTCGCCGACCACGGCACATATGTTTATCATCAACCCGCTGTCGGGCCGCGCCATGGACAATCTGTTCACGACGCATCCGGCCACGCAGAACCGCATCGCGGCCCTGCAGCAGCTGGCGCAGCAGATGGGCGCGCAGGGCGGCTACGTGCAGCAGCGTCCCGCGGCGCCCGCCGCCACTGGCCCCTGGAATGGTGGCGGTCAGCGTCGCGGTCCATGGGGGTAAAGAAAGCAGCCTGTAGCCTGGGTGAAGCGGAGCGTAACCCGGGGACCAGCGTCTCAGTTATCTCTACATTCCCGGATTGCGCTGCGCTTCATCCGGGCTACGCTTATTTCGCCGTCATCCTGTTCCACGCATCCAGTCCGGCGATCTTGTAGGCCTCGGCCAGCGTCGGATAATTGAACGTGTTCTGGATGAAGTAATCGATCGTGCCTTTCAGGTTGAGCACGGCCTGGCCGATATGGATCAGCTCGGTCGCACCTTCGCCGAGAATATGCACGCCGAGCAGGCGCTTGGTGCGGGTGGAGAAGATCATCTTCATCATGCCGCTGTTCAGCCCCATGATGTGGCCGCGCGAGGTCTCGCGGAAGCGCGCGATGCCGATCTCGTAGGGAATGCCCTTCTCGCGCACTTCCTCCTCGGTGAGGCCGGTCGTCGAAATTTCCGGCACCGAATAGATGCCGTATGGGAAGAACTCCGGCGGTGCATGCGCATCGATGCCGATGGCGTGGCATGCCGCGACACGTCCCTGCTCCATGGATGTCGAGGCCAGCGACGGGAAGCCGATCACATCGCCGGCGGCATAGATATGCGGAACGGCGGTCTGCAGGGTCACCGGATCGACCTTGATGCGGCCGCGATGATCGACCTCAATTCCGGTCGTGTCGAGATTGAGCCGGTCGGTAGCGCCGACGCGGCCGGCAGCGAACAGCAGCATGTCCGACACCACATTGCGGCCGTCGGCCAGCTTCGTCACCACATGGCCGTTGTCGCTCTGGCTGATGGACTCGACTTTTGAGCCAAGCCGCAGCGCCACGTTCCGGTCGCGCAGTTCATGCATGAATTCGCCGATCAACTCCTTGTCGATGAAGTCGAGAAAGCTCGACCGCGGCTCGATCAGGGTCACTGCCACATCCAGCGCGCTGAAAATGGTCGCATATTCGACGCCGATCACACCTGCGCCGATCACCGCAAGGCTGCGCGGCAGTTTCGCGAGTTCGACGACCTCGTCGCTGTCCAGGACGGTGGTGCCGTTGAACGGCACATCGTCCGGCCGGAACGGCCGCGTGCCGCAGGCAATCAGGAGCTTGGCGCCGGTGACACGCCTGATATCGCCGCGCTCGGCCACGATCTCGATCTCATGCGGGCCGGTGAAGCGCGCCTCGCCATTTGCAGTGCGCACCCCGTTGCGGCTGAACTGATGCTCCAGCACCTCCACTTCGTGATTGAGCGTCTTCTGCAGTCGCGCGAGCAGATCCTGTGCGCCGATGTCCTGCTTCACGCGATAACCGAGGCCGTAGAAGCCACGTTCGCGCCAGCCGGAAAGATTGAGCACGGTCTCGCGCAGCGTCTTGGACGGGATCGTCCCGGTATGCACCGAGACGCCGCCGACACGTCGCCCTTTCTCCACCACCAGCACCGATTTGCCGAGCTTGGCGCACTGGATGGCGGCGCGCCGGCCGGACGGGCCGGAGCCGATAACGATCATGTCATAGTCATACATGGGGCAAATCTCGGTCGGAGAGTGGCCTCATACGCATCGCAATCCGGATGCAGCAATCGGGCCAGGCGATCGGTGGGGGGCTCGCGCCACCCCTACAACAGATTTGCGACAGTCCGTTGGCTTGCGGCGTAACGTTCGGGGCGGTCCCGCGTATCGCTGGCAGGAACGTTTCGGGCAACATGGCGTTGTGCCGAACCGTCCACTCTGGAGGAACGATGATGAAGAAGACCATTCTCGCAGCGATCTGTGCCACCGCAATCGGCGTGACCCCGTTTGCTGCCATGGCGCAGGCCACCGGCTCGTCCGGTCAGGAGCCGGCCAAGATGGGCACCGGCACCCAGGGCATGTCCAAGGAAGGGATGTCCAAGGACGGCATGAAGAAGGATTCCATGCACAAAGACGGCATGCACAAGGACAGCATGAAGAAAGACAACAATATGATGAAGAAGAACTAGGCCTTTTCAGCCCCTTGGCCTCGCATGGCCCGACCGTGCGAGGCTTCTTCTAATACCTTTATTACAAAGTATTTTGAAAAATCGTGCCGCTCGCGTGTCAGTGATGGGTAAATTAAGACCGAATCGCTGTTATCTTGCACTGCAGCAACCATATGTCGTCGGTGCCGTTGTATAAGCGCGCCGACCCGTTAGGAGCTGCCGTGTCCCTCGCTGATAATATCGATTTCCTTCGCCATCTGCCGAAAATGCCCGGTGCGTTGCACGGCATGGGGCGAACGCAGCTTCCCGCAGGTGACAGTCCGCTGATCGAGGTGACCGACTTCGGCAGCAATCCCGGCAATCTGAAAATGTTCGTTTACGCACCGGAGCGGCTGACGCCCAAGCCAGCGCTCGTCGTCGTGCTGCATGGCTGTACGCAGACGGCCGCGGGCTACGACATCGGCAGCGGCTGGTCAAAGCTCGCGCAACGCTACGGGTTCGTGCTCGTCATGCCGGAGCAGAAGCGCGCGAACAATGGCAACACCTGTTTCAACTGGTTTGCGTCCGAGGACATCTCGCGCGATAGCGGCGAAGCGCTGTCGATCCGCCAGATGGTAGAACACGCTGCCATCGCTCACGGCGTCGATCCCGCGCGCATCTACATCACCGGCCTGTCCGCCGGTGGGGCCATGACGTCGGTGATGCTCGCGACTTATCCTGAAGTCTTCGCTGCCGGTGCCATCATCGCAGGTCTGCCTTATGGCATCGCGCATTCGATGCAGGAGGCACTGGCAGGCATGTATCGCGCACCCACGCGCAGCTCCCAGGAGCTCGGCAATCTCGTCCGCAAGGCATCTCCGCATCAGGGGCCATGGCCCCGCGTATCGGTCTGGCATGGCGCGGCGGATCGCACCGTCAATCCCGCCAATGCCGGCGAGATCGTCAAGCAGTGGCTCGACCTGCACGATCTGCCCGAAGCGCCCATGTCCGCCGGAGATGTCGACGGCTATCCACGCGAAGTATGGTGGAACGGCAAGGGAGAGACCATGGTCGAATCCTACACCATCACCGGCATGGCCCATGGCACGCCGCTCGCCATCGAGGGCCATGAAGATGCTTATGGCGCAGCCTCCAAGTTCATGCTCGATGCCGGTATCGCATCGTCCTGGCATATCGCGCAGTTCTTCGGCTTGACCAAACAGGCACCGATCCGCACTGCCGCAAAAGATGAGCCGCGCGGCCGGCAGCCGCGTCAGCAGCAACCGCGCGCAGAACAGGATCGTCGCAGCAAACGTCGTGATCCCTCCGCTCGCGGGGCGCTCGATGTTTCCGGTGCCATCACCCGCGCACTGAAGGCGACGGGGCTCATCAAATAGCGGCCCGCCTGCGAATGGATCGGTCGATGGCATCATGTGCCGAGATGGCCGGTTTCGCCGAGCAATTTGCGCAAGTCACCTGCGCACGCTAAATTCGCTATTGTTTTCATACGGATCGATTGTTCCCGTATATGGCGGTAGAGCGCAGAGAGAATCAGGTCGACTTCCTCGCCGGCGGTGGCGAGATGGGAGCGCTGATGCGTGCTCACGATTGGCGGGCGACGACGCTCGGCGCGCCATCGATATGGCCGCAGGGCCTGCGCACCGCGATCCGCATCCTGCTCAACACCTATCATCCGATGTTCATCTGGTGGGGCGGCGACCTCATCCAGTTCTACAACGATGCCTACCGGCAAACGCTCGACGATGCGCAGCACCCCCGTGCGCTCGGCGCACATGGCCGTGAATTCTGGCATGAAATATGGGACATCATCGGTCCACAGATCCATCAGGTCATGACCGGTGGCGGCCCGACCTGGCATGAAGACCAGCTGATACCCGTTACGCGTGAGGGCAAGCTGAGCTACGGTTACTGGACCTACAGCTACAGTCCGCTTGATGGAGATAACGGCATCGGCGGCGTGATGGTCATCTGCCGCGATGTCACCAGAGACCATCAGGCCAATGTCGTGTTGCGCGAACGCGAGGCCGAACTGGCCCGTGTGCAGGAGATCGGCCGTATCGGCGGCCTCGAAGTCGATCTGCGCACCGGCTTCCGCAATCGCCGCTCGCCGGAATATCTGCGCATCCATGGCCTGCCGGCGGACGCCACCAACGAATCCCACGAGGATTGGGTCGCCCGGGTCCATCCGGAGGATCGCGAAGCCATCGAGCGGAAGTTCGTCGAAGCCGTGAAGAGCGACGATCGTGAATACGCCGTACAATATCGGATCATTCGTCCGAACGACGGCGAGATGCGCTGGATTTCCGTCAAGGCGATCATCGAGCGTGACGAGAATGGCGAGCCATTGCGGCTGGTTGGCGCGCATACCGATGTCACCGAGGAGGTGCAGGCGCGCGAGGCACTGCTGCGCAGCGAGGAAGAGGCGCGGCAGCTCGCGCTGAAGCTCGCCGAGCTCAATGCGACCTTGGCCCAGCGGGTGCGCGAGAAGACCCGTGAACGGGATCGGATCTGGAACGTGTCGCGCGATCTCTTGATGGTTGCGGACTACAGCGGCGCCTGGCGCACGGTGAACCCTGCCTGGACCCGGGTGCTGGGCTGGAGCGAAGCCGATCTGCTCGATCGCACCTCGCGCTGGCTTGAGCATCCCGACGATCAGGCGAAGACCGCGGCTGAGATCGAAAGACTCGCTTCCGGCCAACAGACGGTGCGCTTCGAAAATCGCCTGCGCCATAAAGACGGTTCCTATCGCTGGCTGTCCTGGACGGCGGTCCCCGATGAAGAGCTCATCTATTGCGTGGCGCGCGATGTCACCGAGGAGAAGGCCGCGGCCGAGCGTCTGAAGGCGACCGAGGAGGCGCTGCGCCAGTCGCAGAAGATGGAAGCCGTCGGCCAGCTGACGGGCGGCATTGCGCATGACTTCAACAATCTGCTCACTGGAATCGTTGGCTCGCTCGATCTCATGCTGACCCGGCTCGGGCAAAATCGCCTGGAGAGTCTGCCGCGCTATATCGAAGCTGCCATGACGTCGGCCAATCGCGCCGCTGCCCTCACCCACCGTCTGCTCGCTTTCGCGCGTCGGCAGCCCCTGGTGCCCAAAGCGGTGGATGCAAATGCACTGGTGCTGTCGCTGGAAGATCTGCTGCGTCGAACCATCGGCGAGAAGCTCGATCTCGAAATCGTCGCTGCGCCTGACCTCTGGTTTACGTTGTGCGATCCGAACCAGCTGGAGAGCGCGCTGCTCAATCTCGCCATCAATGCGCGCGACGCGATGCCGGATGGCGGTCGGCTTTCGATTGCGACCCGCAATGTTCATGTCGGGACCATAACTGCGGATACGCCAGCGTTGACGCCTGGCGATTACATCTGCATTGCCGTGACCGATACCGGCACCGGCATGACACGCGAGGTGTTGGCGCGTGCGTTCGATCCGTTCTTCACCACCAAGCCGATCGGGCAGGGCACCGGCCTTGGCCTGTCCATGATCTATGGTTTTGCGCGGCAGTCGAATGGCCATGTCAGCATCGATAGCCGCGTCGGCTTCGGCACCACGGTCTATCTCTATCTGCCACGCAATGAAGGCGCTGCGTCCGAAATCTCGCCGGGCACCCAGCGTGACGAGCACAAATCAGCCGGCGAGACCGTGCTGGTTGTCGAGGACGAACCGGTGGTTCGTTCGGTCGTGACCGAGATGCTGCAGGACGAGGGCTATCGTGTGATCGAGGCGATCGACGGTCCGTCAGGGCTTGCCGCATTGCGCGGCGAACCGAAGATTGATCTGCTCGTCACCGATGTCGGCCTGCCCGGCATGAACGGTCGCCAGCTTGCGGATCAGGCCCGCGAGACGCGTCCGGCACTCAAGATACTATTCATCACCGGCTATGCGGAAAGCGTCGCCATGGCCGAAGGTTTCCTGCTGCCCGGCATGGAGATGATTACCAAGCCGTTCGATCTCGACAATCTGTCCCAGCGGATCCGTACGATGGTTCGCGACTGATCGTTCGGTTCCTGCGGCGGCGTAAAATTTCGCCCTTGGACCGCGTTTCCATCTCCGGAACGATTGCCCGGCGACGCACTTGTATCGCCGCAATATGTGCAATCGCAAAATGGAGATCATCATGATCCGCCGACTTCTTGGAACTGCTGCCGTCGTTGCTGTGATGGCGGTTCCTGCCATTGCTCAGGCCCAGGGAGTTCCCGGGGGTATCGAGCGCGGTGCGCGCGAGGGTGAACGGGCCGCCGGCCCGGTGGGCGCCATCGTCGGCGGCACCATCGGCGGTGTGGTCGGCGGTGTCGCCGGCGTCCTCGGCGTCGATGATCGCCCGCGCTTCCGCAGCTACGTGGTCGAGCAGCATCGCCCGTCCTACACCTATGACCGCGAGGTCCGCGTTGGCGCCGTGCTGCCGACCAGCGGCGTGACCTATTACGAGGTACCCGCCGAATACAGCGCCGCGCGCGAATATCGCTACACGGTGGTGAACGGCCGCACGGTTCTGGTCGAGCCGGGCACCCGCCGCATCGTCGAAGTGATCGATTAACAGTCGCTCGCCGGACGCAGGTCCCGGGAGGTCATTCTCCCGAATTGCAGGTCGCCCCGGTCGGGCGGCCTGTTTTGCTGACTGGTAAAAGTTTGCGACAAAAACGTGAGACGCCGCAATCCGTGCAACTTTTCGTCACATTTGGCGTTACTACGCATGATGATGACGAAACCTGATACTTGGTATGTTGCCTTCGGTCCCGACCGCGCCGTGAAATCGGATCCCCGTCCTTCAGGGCCGGCGCGGACGACCAAGACGTTCAAATCTGAAATCGACGCAAAGGTCTTTGCCCGCGAAATCCTGGCAAAGGGCTGGACCGCCACGGCCGGCACGCTGAACCCCTATCAGCCGAAACGCACCATCGCGTCTTCACAGATCGAAGACTGGATCGATCTCAACCGTGCCGACTGAGCATCATTGATCAGGCCACGCCCGTGAGGAACGGGTTGGTCATCCGCTCCTGGCCGATGCTGGAGCCCGGTCCGTGACCGCAGATGAAGCCGACATCGTCGCCGAGCGGGATCAGCTTGGTCATGATTGAATTGATCAAGGTCTCGTGGCTGCCGCCCGGCAGGTCGGTGCGGCCGACCGAGCCGGCAAACAGCACATCGCCCACATGGGCGAATTTCATGCCGCGGCTGTAATAGACCACGCTCCCCGGCGAATGGCCGGGGCAATGCAGGATCTCGAAGGACAATCCGCCGACGCTTAGCGTCTCGCCTTCCTCGAGCCAGCGATCCGGCTTG
This sequence comes from Pseudomonadota bacterium, assembly GCA_023449855.1. Lineage (GTDB taxonomy): Bacteria > Pseudomonadota > Alphaproteobacteria > Rhizobiales > Xanthobacteraceae > Tardiphaga. Next base: position 55,731 of record JAEXHR010000172.1, read on the forward strand.
AAGTTGCGAACACCGGTCATGCCGTAATTGGCGCCGGAGGCTTCCACGTGATCGAGCAGGAATTCGTCGGCCTTGTGCGGGCCGATGATCTCAACCTTCAGCGCATCGCGCAGCTCGGCGGCGCCGCCGACATGGTCGATATGGCCGTGGGTGAGCCAGATCGCCTCGATCTTCACATTGGCTTTCTCGATGGCCTCGAGGATCAGCGGTACGTCGCCGCCGGGATCGATCACCACCGCCTGCCGCGTGGTCTCGTCCCACAAGAGCATGCAGTTCTGTTGAAACAGCGTGACGGGAATGATGGTGCCGCCGGCCTGGGCTTTGGGTGCGTTGTCTGTCATAGCGCCACAATGCCGATTTTTGCGGATGAGGGAAGGGGAGCGGCGATGCAAATATCGTCGCCGACCTCCGATCGTAGCCCGGATGGCGCGTAGCGCAATCCGGGATTTAGAGCTTCAGCATGTTGCTGGTTCCCGGATTGCGCTGCGCTCCATCCGGGCTACAAGGCATTACTTCTTCAACTGCACTTTCAACGTCGCCTCTACCTCGCGGTCGAAGGACGATGTCTTCGGTGCCGCGGTCTTGTCGCGTTGTGCAGCCACATAGGCATCGCGCTTGGTGACCAGCGCAGCGAGCTTCGCATTCAATTCCTTGCGCGCGGCCATCTGCTTGTCGAGCTCCGCCGAGCGTTCCTTCATCGACAGCTTTTGCAGCGTTTCCGGCAGTTCGTCATCCTTGATGGCGTCGAGCTTCTTGCTGCCTGATGCGACATCCGCGACCAGATCTCCGCCGCCGGTGACGGCCTCAGAAGATATCTTGGCCCGCTTGTTGATGTAGCTCGCCATGTCCGATGCCGAAGCCGGCGCAGCGCGGGCGACTTCTGACAGCTGCCGGGTCTTCTGTTCCGTGCGCTGCTGCAGCGCGCGCGGGCCATAGGGAATGACGGTCTTGTTGATCTCGTTCTGCAGAATGATGATCTCCTCGTCGTAGGGCGTTTCGATGATCACCACCTGTCCTCCGTCCTGCGGAATGGCGATGAAACGGCCGTCGCCGCGCTGGGCCACATCGCGCCAGACCCGTTCGGTGTCGCGCGCGCCGCCGGCGAGGACGGCATTGACGATGATGTCCTTCTGCTGCGCGACCTTCATCGTGACCTCGTATTTGGTGTCCTGCGCATAGTCCATGTGCGGCGGGGCATCGCCGACGAGGAAGACGATGCGACGGCTGTCATTGCCCTTGCTCCATTGCAGCTTGTTGACGGCCACATCCAGCGCTTCGTTGACGCTTTCCGGCCAGTCGCCGCCGCCCTGCGCCTTCACCTGCAGCAGGTTGCCGTAGAGGTCCTGGATATCGGTGGTGAGGTCGAACTTCCGAGTCACGTATTCGTCGCCGATATCGCGATAGGCGACGAGGCCCATGCGGATTTCGGCATCGGGATTCTGGTCGAGAATCGAGGTCGCGATCGACCAGATCTTGCGTTTCGCGCCCTCGATGAGACCGGCCATGGAGCCGGTGGTATCGAGCACAAAAGCGACCTCGACGACCGGTTTTGCGTGCGCAAATGACGGGAATACGGCTTGCGGCAAAGTTGCGGCAGCGGCGATCAGAGCGACGCGGCCGATACGGGCTAAACTCATGGAATGTCTCCGGTTCTTTCGCTTGATCACGCGCGGGTGAATGGGCTTTGCGGCTTCTGGCGCCGGTTTTGTCGCGTGCGGCAACACAGAGGCAGCGCAGCGGCATTCCAGCGGCCGGCCTCTTTGGGGCGTATTGGGCGCTCCCGCTGAAATCGGCTAAGTTCGTCGCCATGGAATCGAACGCCGTTCAAAGCCCGACCCTGATTTTTGATCGCCGCCAATCCGAAACGGCGCTGGCGATTGCGCGCGGTACAATCCGCCTGCTGCGGTCGCTCGGATTTTCATGCGTTGCCGAGCTGCCGCTGCCGTCGGGACGGCGGGCGGATCTGGTGGCGATGAATGAGAAGGGCGAGATCTGGATCGTCGAGATCAAGTCATCGGTGGAGGATCTGCGCGCCGATACGAAATGGCCGGATTACCGCGCCCATTGCGACCGGCTGTTCTTCGCCTTCACGCAGGATTTGCCATGCGAGATTTTTCCCGGCGATACCGGGTTGATCGTGGCGGACGCCTATGGGGCGCATGTTCAATGCGAGGCGCCGGAGCACAGGCTGGCGGCGGCGACGCGCAAATCCATGATGCTGCGTTTCGCGATGACGGCAGCGCACAGACTGAACAGGCTGCACGACCCTCAAGGTCATGCAGCCCTGCCGAATGAGTTCTAACGAAACTCTGCCCTCATGGCGAGGAGGCGCGCAGCGTCGTCTCGAACCATGAGATGTTGGAGCTCCGCGTCCATCCTTCGAGACGCCGCGCTTTGCGCGGCTCCTCAGGATGAGGGGGAGTGTACGGCTCGCTTAGCGCGGCGCGCGCTTGGCGAGGATGCGCTGCAGGGTGCGGCGGTGCATGTTGAGGCGACGCGCGGTTTCCGAGACGTTGCGGTTGCACATCTCATAGATGCGCTGGATGTGTTCCCAGCGCACGCGGTCGGCCGACATCGGATTGCTCGGCAATTCCGACTTGTCGCTGTCGATCGCGAGCAGCGCATTGACGACGTCGTCGGCATCGGCGGGCTTCGACAGATAGTCGACGGCGCCCATCTTCACCGCAGTCACGGCGGTGGCGATGTTGCCATAGCCGGTCAGCACGATGGCGCGCGCATCCGGGCGCTGCTGCTTCAGCGCGGAGACAACGTCGAGGCCGTTGCCGTCACCGAGGCGAAGATCGACCACGGCGAAGGCCGGCGCGGCCTTGCCGATATGCGCGAGGCCATCGGAGACGGTATCGCAGGAGGTAACGGTGAAACCGCGGGTCTCCATCGCGCGCGACAGACGCTCCAGGAACGGCTTGTCGTCCTCAACGATCAGGAGCGAGCGGTCGGTCTGTGCGGTCACTTCGGCAAGAGCGTTCACGGTTTCAAATCCTCCATCTGCAATCACCCCTAGCATATGGCGTCCGGCAGTTCACCTGCCAAGAGCGTGATCGCCGCGATGGCTTGCTCGCGAAGTTAAGAAACGCAGGCTTTTTCTCGGCAAAACGGGTGGTTAATGCCGGGAACAATGGTACATCTGCGCGGCGTGTTGTCGCAGAGCAGCATGCAGGGAAACGTCAGCGAAAGAAGATCCGGAATGGACGCGACTTCACACAAGATGAATGACGAAGCTTCGATCCGATATGAAGGCTGGCGGATCGTCGGTGTTTGTTTCGTTCTTGCGACTTTCGGATGGGCGCTCGGCTTCTACGGACAGAGCGTCTATCTCGCGGAACTCCAGCGCGTCCATGGCTGGCCGGCTTCCACCATCGCCACGGCCACCACCTTCTTCTATCTCGTCGGCGCGTTGCTGGTCGCCTTTGTCAGCGAGGCGATGCGTGCGCTTGGGCCGCGCAACACGCTGCTCGCCGGTGTCGCGATGCTCGGTATCGCCACATTCCTGCTCGGTCAGATCACCGCGCCGTGGCAGCTCTATGCGGTGAATGTGCTGCTCGCTTTCGGCTGGGCCGGCACCAGTCTCGGCGCCATCACCAATACGCTCGGCCTGTGGTTCGACAGGAAGCGCGGCATGGCGATCAGCCTCGCGCTGAATGGCGCCAGCTTCGGCGGCATCGTCGGCGTGCCGCTGATGGTGGCGGCCAGCAGCGCATTCGGCTTCACCGGCGCCACGATGGCGGCGGTGGGTGCGATGGCCTTGCTGCTGGTGCCCGTCATCGTGCTGTTCGTCGGGCATCCGCCGCATCGCGCGAGCATGGGCGATGCCGCGGCGGCGAATGCGCCGTCATCGACGCGCATTCGCGCCGAGGCGATGCGCGATGTCGCTTTCCTCACGGTGACGATCCCGTTTGCGCTCGGCCTGTTCGCGCAGGTCGGCTTCATCGTTCACCTGATCTCGTTCCTCGATCCGGCCATCGGCCGCGAACGCGCGGCGGCGGCGGTGTCGCTGATGACCATCATGGCGGTGGTCGGTCGTGTGCTGTTCTCGACGGTGATCGACCGGCTCAATCAGCGGCTGGCATCGGCGCTGTCGTTTCTGAGCCAGGCGGTAGCGCTTGCCATCGTCATCAATACGCGCAGCGAGCCGTTGATATTCTTTGCCTGTGCGCTGTTCGGATTCTCGGTTGGCAATCTGATCACGCTGCCGGCGCTGATCGTGCAGCGTGAATTCGACCCGCGCGCGTTCGGTGTGCTGGTGAGCCTGATCACCTCGGTGACGCAAGTCACCTACGCTTTCGGCCCGGGTATCGTCGGCTGGCTGCGGGATATTTCGGGGAGCTATGCGGTGCCGTTCTATAGCTGCATGGCGCTGCAGGTGGTGGCCGCGGTGATGATTATGGTGCGTAGCCGTAGGGCGGATTAGCGAAGCGTAATCCGCCGGCC
>JAEXHR010000194.1 GCA_023449855.1 Pseudomonadota bacterium
GGTCCCCGGATTGCGCTGCGCTCCATCCGGGCTACGGTTTCGCCTCGATCCCCAGCACCTTCATCCGCGACGCCAGCGTCGTCGGCTTCATCTCAAGCAGTTCGGCCGCGCCATGGCGGCCGAACACTTTTCCGGATGTGACCGCGAGCGCCGCGAGGATGTTGTTGCGCTCATGATCGCGCAGCTCGCCTGATGTCATCACCGCCGGGCGCGTCTCGGTCTTGGCACGCGCGCCCGGTGACGCTTGCGGGCCGGCGCTGTCGGGCAGGTCGATGCGCAGGCGGCCGTTTTGCGCGAGGATCACCGCGCGCTCGATCACGTTCTGCAATTCGCGCACATTGCCCGGCCAGTCGTAACGCGACAGGCGGCGCGCATCGCCTTCGGAGAGCCGGAGGTCGGATTGCAGGCGCTCGCTGAGCAGAAAGTGTTGCGCGAGCAGCGGAATGTCCTCGCGGCGATCGCGCAGCGGCACGGATTCTACGGGGAAGACGTTGAGCCGGAAATACAGGTCCTCGCGAAAGCGGCCGCGCTGCACCTCCTGTTTGAGGTTGCGATTGGTGGCGGCGATGACGCGGACATCGACCTCGCGCGTGCGCTCCTCGCCGACGCGTTCAAAGTTGCCTTCCTGCAGCACGCGCAGCAGTTTTCCTTGCAGCTCCAGCGGGATTTCGCCGACCTCGTCGAGGAAGAGGGTGCCGCCGTCCGCGAGTTCGAAGCGGCCGATGCGGTCGCGCACCGCGCCGGTGAAGGCGCCGCGGACATGGCCGAAGAATTCGCTCTCGAACAGTTCACGCGGGATGGCGGCGCAGTTGACGCGGATAAGCGGGCGGTGGGCGCGGCTGGAGGCCTCGTGGATGGCGCGCGCGATCAGCTCCTTGCCAGTGCCGCTCTCGCCGGTGATCAGCACGGCGGCGGCGGTGGGCGCCACGAGCTTGACCTGACGCAGCGTCTTCTGGATCGCCGCCGACTGGCCGATGATGCCGCGGGGATTGGTCTCGATGCGGATTTCCTCCTGCAGATAAGCGTTTTCGAGTTCGAGCCGCTCGCGCAGGCGATCGACTTCGGTGAGCGCCGCATGCAGTTTCTCATCCGCTTCGCGGCGCTGGCTGACATCGCGGAACACGATCACGGCGCCGACCACCATGTGGCGGTCGCGGATCGGCGTCGATGTATATTCGACCCAGACGGGCGTGCCGTCCTTGCGCCAGAACACCTCATTGTCGATCTTGTGGACGGCGCCGTCGCGGAAGGCCGCATAGATCGGGCAGTCGTGATCGTGATAGTGGCTACCATCGGCGTGGCTGTGATGCATGATGGCGTGGATCTCGCGCCCGACCAGCTCCTCTGCCGTCCATCCCAGCATGCGCTCGGCGGCGGGGTTGACGAAGGTCGCCTTGCCCTCCGCATTGACGCCATAGATCCCTTCACCGGCGGCGCGCAGGATGAGATTGTTCTCGCGCTCGATGTCCTGAAACACGCGCTCGACGCGCTGCCAGGCGGCGATGCCGCCGTGCATGTAGTCCTCGGCGTCGGCATCGACATAACGGCGCCGGCGCTCCTCGAGATCGCTCAGCGTGAGCGTGATCAGCAGGCGCTCGCCGACTTCGAGTAGCGCGCCGGCATATTCGAGCTGCAGCGGCTGGCCGGTGGCATGGCGCGGCGTCAGCGTGCGGGTGAAATAGCTGCCCTTGGCGAGCACCGCTTGCGTGAACACGATGAGGGCAGGCAGCTGCCCCGCATGCAGCGCGCTGATCTTGATCTCGCGCAGGGTCATGCGGTCATAGCCGAGCAGGGAGCAGGCCGCGAGATTGCCGTCGATGATCTCATCGCTGTGCGGATCGAGCAGCAAGGTCGGCTCGATGGCGTAATCGAAGGCGATCAGGCGCAGATCGGGCTCGCGGACCGGCGCATCCATGGTGGACTCCGAGATTTCGTAATCGGGCTACGAAATTTCGTGTAGCACGAAATTTCGTAGCTTCCAACGAATCCGAAAAACGCCTGCGGCACTTGGACTTTTCGCATGGGGCGCGGCTGGCACACTCCTTGAATACTCCTTGGGAGCATCACCGGAGGAGTCACAATGTCCACATTCGACAATCCGTTCGACCCCGATCGTCGCCTTGGCGCCTGCGACTGCGGGCAGCACGACAGCCAGTCCGCCCACGAGGCCGCGTTGCGCCTGCAGTGCGATGTCCCCGATAGCGAGGAGAAGCGCTACGAGGGTGTCGTCGCCTCCGCCGTGATGCGCCAGCTATTCCCGCAGCAGGCTACCCGCCGCGCCTTCCTGCAGTCGGTCGGTGCGTCCTCGGCGCTGGCGGCGTTGTCGCAGTTCTTTCCGATCAAGACGGCCACCGAAGTGTTCGCGCAGGGCGCGGGCAAACTGGAAAAGACGGAGCTCAAGGTCGGCTTCATTCCGATCACCTGCGCGACGCCGATCATCATGGCGGATCCGCTGGGCTTCTATCAGAAGCAGGGGCTGAAGGTGGAGGTGGTGAAGACTGCCGGCTGGGCCGTCATTCGCGACAAGACCATCAACAAGGAATACGACGCCGCGCATATGCTGGCGCCGATGCCGATTGCGATCTCATTGGGTCTCGGCTCGCAGCCGATTCCGTTCACCGTGCCGGCGATTGAGAATATCAACGGGCAGGGCATCACCCTCGCCATGAAGCACAAGGACAAGCGCGATCCGAAGGACTGGAAGGGATTCAAGATCGCCGTCCCGTTCGACTATTCGATGCACAACTACCTGCTGCGCTACTATCTCGCCGAGCACGGCATCGATCCCGATGCGGATATCCAGATCCGTTCGGTGCCGCCGCCGGAAATGGTCGCGAACCTGCGCGCCGACAATATCGACGGCTTCCTCGCGCCGGATAATATATGCCAGCGCGCGATCTATGACGGCGTCGGCTTCATGCACATCCTGTCGAAGGAAATCTGGGACGGGCATCCCTGTTGCTCGTTTGCGGCTTCGAAGGAATTCATCACGACGGCGCCAAACTCCTTCGCCGCGCTGACGCGCGCCATCGTCGATGCCACCGCCTATGCGTCGAAGGCGGAGAACCGCAAGTCGATCGCGGAAGCGATCGCGCCGGCCGCCTATCTCAATGCGCCGCCGGTGGTGCTGGAGCAGGTGCTCACCGGCACTTATGCGGACGGGCTCGGCGGCATCAAGACCGATCCGAAGCGCGTCGATTTCGATCCGTTCCCCTGGCAGAGCTTTGCGGTGTGGATGATGACCCAGATGAAGCGCTGGGGGCAGATCAAGGGCGATGTCGATTACAAGGCGGTGGCCGAGCAGATCTATCTCGCCACCGATACCGGCAAGGTGATGAAGGAGATGGGACTGACGCCACCGGCGACCGCCTACAAGTCGTTCGCGGTGATGGGCAAGACCTTCGATCCGACCAAGCCGGATGACTATGTGGCGAGCTTCAAGATCAAGAAGGCGAGCTGATCTTTTAACCCTCTCCCGCACTTGCGGGGGAGGGTGGCGCGCAGCGCCGGGTGGGGGGCGCCGCCAGCGCCGGCA
>JAEXHR010000196.1 GCA_023449855.1 Pseudomonadota bacterium
ACGATATTCCGGTCGGTGTATGGCGGGATATCGACGCAGCCTTATTGGAGCGCGGCATGGCGATAGAGAGGGTGCGCAACGAGCTTGCGCGCGCGATGGCGGGCTAGGCTCCCACGCTGATGGAATAGGATCGACAACATGTCAGACGAATGGCGCCCGATCGACGGCGCGGCGAAATCCGGCGAGCTCGTCAAAGTGCGCTTCCCGCCTATCGGCACCGACCCAAAAGTCCGGGAGCTAAAAGCGCGTTTCGTCAAAGATGTTGGCGCCTGGTCCGTTTGGCCAGGCGGCGCGATAGCCAATGATGCGATGGAGTGGCGCCCCCTCCACTTCGGCGAATAGTATGGGCACCGATCGGGCAACAAAAAACCCGCCCAAACAGGCGGGTTTGCAGATGAACCTACGTTAGGATCAGGCAGCTTTCTGAAAGTAGCTGCCGTAAAGCTTCACATTGTCATTCGCAGCAATTTTGCGAGCTGCCTTGTACCAGCGAGTACGCTCGTCGTCCGCAAACAGTTCGTCACCGAGCTCCGTGCAGACAGCTTCGATCGCGGTAGCGAGAACAAGAAATTGCTTGTCGTTCAACTCGAATAGCGGCTTCAGATGAGCATCGAAGATGTGCTTAAAGCCCTTCAACTTGAAGCCGACCGGGATGATCTTCGTCTCGTCGAAGATGATTGTAAGGAAGTCATCCACCCGATGATGGATAACGAAGTTGTCTTCCTTCACATACTCGACGCAGTCGGAGTCCGCGAAATAAATGGCCGCAGGTGTGTATCCGCCGGCAGCGTGCTGGGGCGCGTTTGCTAATGTCATAGTCTCATTTCCCGCCAGAGGGTTCTCGCGTAGCGCGTTCCGTGATCGATCGGCATGGTGGGGTCCGAAATGTCGCTGGAAACGAATTCTAAACGCGTTATCACACCATTTAGTTGCGATTCATCAGCCAGTAAAGGGTGATCCAGTCGCACCTGCACTGTCAGGACGGTATGCTTTGGTATTGTAACAGCCTTCGCCAAGCACACCATGTCAGGATGATAGGCTATGGTTACCAAAGGGTTAAGAATGTAAACGAGGACTGAATCCCCATCTCGCTCCGTGTCGTGTGGTCGCTTTATCCCCTGGAAACATCCTTTTGCATCGGCGAGGGTCGTAAGCGTCGGGGTTGGAACCGCTCCAGCGAGTCGGCCGACGTTGTTGATCGGAGGAAGCGTCCCTACCAGGTGCGTCCAAAGCTGAAACACCGGTGTATTGCGATTGATTCCGGCATTCCGTTCGACGAATTCGGGCGAAATTCGATACCGGTGTGTGACGGTGCGATCCATCGCCGATGGCGCGCTAACGTCTGGCAGAGACAACCAAGACACTCTAGAATCCACAGTCTTATTTACCTCCGTGTAACAAATCTGTTGTGGAACACAACTGGGAGTTTCGTCGCTCGTACGGGCGAGGCTGCACATATGGAGCCCGACTAGACCGCAGGAACCGCAGGCGCGCACCTTACGTTGAGTAGACAGAATCGCGTTCGGAGTTGCGTATGTCGTGGGATACCCTGTTGCCCACCCCGATCCCCGTGCCCGGCGGGAAGTCGCTGGTCACACTGCGAGATGCCGGGATGCTGATCCAGAAACTGCCGAAGGCCAAAGCCGATGAACCGGCCTGGCAAGCCGCAATCGAGGCTCTCATGCTGGCAGCGGAAGAGCGCGGCCCCTTGATGCATGCCGAGATCGGACTGAGGAAGGCGCTGTTCCCTACCGAGCGGGTCGTCGACCCGAAGCGAAAAGACCCACACTGGGGGCGCCGCAAGCTGGCGCGAGACCGATGACACCCCGCCGCCTCGCAGAGCGTATGCGGACCCGTCAACAGGCCGGCGATGGCTTTGTAAGGGAGACATTCATCATGCCCCGTGATGCCGCTCGCGCGAAGGCCCGCGAGATCCTGGCCCGCTACCCGGCCGGCGGATACTCGACGACCGTCGAGTTCTGGCGAAAGCTCGAAGATGGTCAGATCGAATTCACCATGCGACGACTGCCAACGGCCGATTGACCAATCCGTTGCTGTTCCACCGGCGGTTCCCACAAAGGCTAGTGGATGGTCGGGGAGGCGGCTTCGGCGGTAGAAAGCCGGGATGCTGAAGCTCCGCAAGGTCACCGGCCACATCCACGCACAGCACGCCTATAGGGTCGTCATGACGATGGACGATGGGTCGCATCTGGAAATCGGCTCGATCGGTCTGCAAGCCGGCGCCGGCCAGCGTCAATTCTGGTCATGGGGCCTCGACACGGTTCTGCCAAGCCAGGCATTCCCCACCCGCGGCGAAGCTGCTGACCGCAATGACGCCATGGCGCAGTTCAAGGCTATGTGGGAGCAGTTCACGTCCGACCCGGAGCGGTTATCCACCTTCCTTGCCGACAAGCTCAGGCGGTTACGCCCTTAGGACGCGAGGTTGCGCGATCGTCCCATGGACCGGCCGAGCTGTAGGTGCTTAGATATCCCACGCGGGAGCCGTGCCTTTTTCCTCGACGACACATTGCAAAAGACCCAAACGCCGCCGAGCGAGAATGCCGGCGGCATTTTGCTGCGACAACAAAAAAGGCCCGCGCCGCGGAGCTGCGGAGCGGGCCAGTTTCGTTGAGGCGCCAGAGTACGAAGAACGGGCTCCGCTCGGGCTATCCGGGCTCATTCCCGGATCAGGTCATCCGGCGCCGTGAGGGTTCACGATGGAAAAGCCGGCAATAGAGCGAGCATGCAGCCGTGTTCGCCGGCCGCCTGAATTAGCGTCATAGGCCAACCAAGTTGACCCGTTGATGTGCTGGCGGAGGACAAAGACATGCCCTCGCCTCGCCGCGACCATGCCCGGCGCTGGCGCAACCCGAGGGAAGCGCAACCAGTTGGCCGCGAGGAAAAGGCTACGGATCGGGCGTCCGAATATCTCGACAGAAGCGCCGCAGCCGCAGAACGCGCGACGGGGGCAGCCGGCTGGATGCGCCAGCACTTGTGGTGCCAGACCGATCGCTGCAGCGGCTCCGCGGTTCAATCGCGCCCGGCGGGGCGAAGCTGCGCCGCCGGGGTCGGGCGGCCAAAGAATCCCGCACGGCCGCATGATATCGAACGGGTCGCACGGTACGGTCTTGAACTGACGGGCCTCTACTGGCGCAACAAAAAACATGCACAGCAGAGTGCATGCCGCGGCAAGGCGGAGCATGGACATTCCTTGATGTTATGATGCAGGATTTGCGGGCTGAGGATTGACCCAACCGACCTTGGCAAGCCCGGCGCGTCAGGATTCGGTGACGCGTCGGGCTATTTCATTTGCGCCGATGCGGGTTTTCGGCGCGCGCGTTCAACGCGTCGTCGATTTTCTCGGCAAGCTCTTCAAGGGCATTGGTGTGCTTCACTTCGTGCTGCCGATCGAGCGCCGCGGCATGGCACGTGAGCGCAATCGCCAGCTTGTCCAGCACCTTCATGTAGTCGCTGAACTGGTTGGCCTCGACGATGCCGCCAGCGATCCCGACCATAGACGCTGACTGGATGGCCTTTTCCTTGGCGGCCTGCCCCGATGAACCGCCCTTCAGCATCGCCACCACGGCGATCAGCATCATGCCGAGGGCGATCGCGTCAGGCGTGGTGATACCGAACATCGTATGCCGCCCTATAAATGGAAACGAATTCGAATAGGGCCAGCAACGCGTAAACCAGCGGACCTGTGCCGATGGGCAGATTGTTGATCTGCGCTGCATCGTAGAAAGCGTAAGCGATGAGCGCCCAGGCGACGGCGCCGAAGGACCCACGCGCTATTCGGATAAGCGGACCACGCGGCCACCTCCCGTTGATGTAGAGCGCGATCAATCCGGCCGCCCCCATGAAGGAAAAGAGCGCGGCCAGAAAGGCATCTGACGTCGTATAGCGATGGAAGCCGACAAAGTCCGGTTTGGACAGTAGATCCCCCGGCAAGGCGAAGGTGATCCCCCATGCGACCATGACGCATGCGGAATACCACTCGATCGCCCTGTCCTTGAGGCTTTCGATCGCGACCCTCATTGCGGGTACACGATGCGCGGCTCGGATGGCCGCAGCAGTTCGTCGACACGGTTACGCGGGGGAGGTGCAGGCTCTGGCTTAACCGACTCCGGCGCTGGAGCAAGGTGCGGGACCGGGTCAGGCTTTGCCGGCGCGAAGCGATCCTTGACCCGCTGAACGAGACCGCGCTTCTTCACCGGCGCCGGCGGATGCCGAAGGGACGACGAGCCATCGATCGACGCCGGCCGGGCCGCCGGACGCTTCCAGCCGCAGCCGCCCACGCCGCCTTCCACCTGGCTGTCGATCCAGTCCTGGTCGTAGGGTTTCGCGCCGCGCACGGCATATTCCGGGCGCTCGAAGATCTTGCACTCGCCGCCAGCAATGGAAGCCGGCCCCTTTGCAGCGCAGCCGCCGAGCATGCTGGCAGCAACGAGGATGATGAGGATGCGTGTCACAGGCACCTCCCCTCAACCTGGTCCCAGCGCCGGCCAGCACCACGGCAGTCCTTCCACGCCGACCGCGCGGCGATGGCCCGGTCCACGGCCCGCTTGTCTTCGGCCGCAATATCGGAGATCGCCCGCGTATAGCCGGACCGATAAACCTTGTGGTGCCAGACGCCGTAGGTCGCCAGCAGCGCCGCGGCAATGCCGAGGCCCACAAGCAGCTTCGTCAGCAGTCCGGCCGCGCCCAGCGCGTTGATTGCTGCCCTGATCATTGTCGCGCTCCAGTTTTGACGGACTCGGTGATTTGATTGCCGGCCGTTCGCATGTTGATGGCGAGGAAGATGAAGATTCCGCACAGGGCGAGTCCCCACACGATCGGCGGGATGGCCGAGACGTAGGACCACAGCGTCGAAACGGTCCCGCTGTCGGTCGGGATGCTGTCCTTGTTGTCGGTAAAGAAGTCCCAGGCTGCGCTGACGTTCGTGCTGATCCAGTTCCAGACCGAGGCGAATGCCGTGGTGACGGCCGCCCAGACCGCCGCCCAGAAGCCGCGCTTCACGGGCACCGATTCCGGCGCCACCTCGGCCACCGTCCTCGGCTCCGCGTTGGCGCGTGCCTCGGTGACAGGCCGCTTGAAATCTTCAGCCTTCGCCGCAGCCACGTCTTCGAGCAGCTCGGCGCGCATGACCGCGAAGTCGTCGTAGGAGGCAGGCGCCGTGCTCGCCGAGCTGTAGTCGTTGATGAAGCCCGCAAGCGCTCCTGCGGTCATGCCGCCCCACTTCCCACTCGGGATTCCGGGGCTGTAGTTCATGGCCTTCAGATCGGTCTGGATCGATAGCAGCGCGGGATCGAACTCGGCCGACGGCGCGCGATCTGCCCCACGCGGACCATCCTGCTCGAGATCGTCCGTCGGCACTTTCGGTTGTGGCTCAGAGAAGATCCGCGCAACCGGCGGCCAGACCGGGGGCGGCGACGCGGGCTTCCGTCCGCCGTTGTCGACGAACTCGAAGTGCATCGGGTCAAGGCGGCCCTTGTACCAGCCACCCCACATCGCGCCTTGCCGGCAGAACGCGTCGATGACGAACTGCGGCATGTTGCCTTTGGCGTAGAGCCCATTTTCAGCCGCGTTCAGATCGATCGCCGCGGCATAGGCGTGGTTCGACCATTTCGTCTTCGAACCGCGCACCATGCGGTGATTGTGCGCACCGGCATATTTGGAGACGCCGGCAGCATCGATCTTTGCTTGATCGTGCTGGCAATAATCCCAGATCTCGTTGAGAGCGGCCAGGAGTGCCGGCGCGGCCTTCTTGTGAAACTGGATCGCCCGGACCCGCTTGCCCTCGTAATACATGGCAAACGGCGGAACGACCGGCACCATCTGGCCGGCGATCTGGCCCTTGCCGGGATCGCCATAGAAAGCATTCCGCGCAGCCTGAGTGTCTTTCGGCCATGCCGTCATATCTTGCATCTCCCATAGGAAAGCGATCGCTCCGAAGCGGTCGGGCGAGTGCGTTGGAGTTCAGTGCTGGGTTGATGGGCCGTGCGACATAAGGCCCGCGAATGTGCAGCGCAAAAGCGCCGTCTGCCGTCTTGCACCTATAAGGTGTAGAGCGTTATCTTACCTCTCTTGCGCACCGACGGAGGCTGAATCGTGCTGAGAACCATTCTCGCAGATGAAATTCCCAATCTCGTTGATCTGTCTGCCCCGTTCTGCGAGCAGGAGATCGACAGCTTCGGCCTCGTCGCCCTTCGCGCTCGCGTCGAACAATTTCTCCAACGCCAAATATCGGACGAGCAGTGGAGCGCAATCCAGCGTCCGAGCGACATTCTGGCCATGGAAGGCCATCGCGCCACCAACATCGAGGCCCTGCGGGCGCCAACGATCAGACCAGCGAGCCGAACGCGCAACCACTCGCTGAACATGCCCCAAATGGCCATGGGAGGACTGTCTGAGTCCTGGCTGCTCAAAGAACTCGGCGATCTGCATTGGAGCATGATCGCAAGCGGCCTCGGAAAGACCAGTTCGACGATCACAGACGGAGAAGGAAACCGGCTCTATGCCACCTTCACCCGGTTGAGCTATTTCACCTACAAGTCGCTTTCCGACTTCCGCGAAAACGAGACTCTATCGCTAACCGATCGAATGACCCGCGTTGGTTCTGGCACTTTCATATCAGAGATCGAGATCGGCGACGGCCTCGGAGACTTTGGGGCCGCCAGCCTTTTATCAAACTTCTCACGCCGCGGCGGTGATTCAAACGCGTCCCTCTTGAAGGGGCAGCCTGTAATAAGCGCCGATTGCCCGATCCCCGACACCACCAGTAGCTCCGTCATTCAAGAGTACAGAGCTCGCCGAGCTTCCGAAAAGCCGCCCTCCATCTATTCGACGGAATACGAGATCGTTCCGTTTCACGACATAAACGGCGTTGGCCTGCTCTACTTCGCGGCCTATCCCATTATCAGCGACATCTGCACGGCGCGCTACCGACCCGAGATCGCAACCGAATTCAGCACAACGAAGCGGGATATCTATTACTTCACCAACGCTGAACCAACCGAAACCCTCGTGTTCAACATTCACAAATGGGACGAGACGCCGGAGCGGATCGATATGGAGACATCGATCTCTCGCAAGAGCGATGGAGTCACTATGGGATACATCATCACAAGGAAGCGCCGTGTCTAAGGTATATATTTTCGGCGCTGGCGGTCACGCCCACGTCATTGCTTCATTTCTGAAAGCAGAGCCAGTGTTCGTTGTCGACGAACCGGCAGACCCCAGTGTCCTTTCGATATCGACCTACTTCGATGAACTTCCCCCTGGCGACGCGTACATTGGCATCGGGTCCAATACCGTACGCAAGCGCATCGCTGAGCGACTTCGCGCGAACGGCGTCAACATGCCGCCGTGCGTTGCCCCCACCGCATTCGTTGCAAGGGACGCGGAGTTGGCGGGCGGCGCTGTCGTTTGCGCGGGAGCGGTCATCGGGTCTCGGTGCAAGATCGGGCGCGACACGATCGTAAACACGCTATCGAGCGTCGACCACGATTGTGTGCTTGGTGAACTGTCGCAAGTAACTGCCGGCGTAACATTCGGCGGAACTGTGACTGTCGGGTCCAACTGCTTCTTCGGGATCAGGAGCGCCATCGTTCCGAACAGGCGGATCGGGAGCAACGCTCAAATCATGGCCGGCTCAATGGTGGTCAGCGACATAGACGACGACGTGCTGGTGGGCGGAAATCCAGCACGCCTCGTTCGTCGATTAGACGCGGCCGCGTGAGTGAGTGAAGCCGATTGTGGTGATGCGCAGGCTGGTCGATCCATCGCTGTAGTTGGCATTAGATCGAATCTGACCTGACGTGTCAGTGCTGACTTCAAATGTGCCGCTGGCGCTGAAACTGGAACCGATAATCAGTCCGGCAAGACTGAAAAGGGACCCGGTTGCCACGATGTCGTCAACGTCGAGTGGACATGAAAAATACACCTGACCAGACGCCGACGCCGACGTTGTGAAGTACCACGCGGTAAACTTCGCCTTGACGCTAATCCCGCTTGGGACCGACAGTGCGCGCAAAACGGTCGACGTCGAGGGAGCGGCGCTCAGATCGTTCCTGGGCGTCTTCCAGAAACATTCGTCGAGACGCTGCGTAAACGGAAGGATTGCACCGCTGGTCCGGATGATCGACCAGATAAGCCGCTTGCGGTCGTAGTTGGTCGGCATCGTCGGCGACGTCGCGCTCGCCGAGAACAGGACGTCAACCACGCCGGTGTCCGATCGCTGGATCAGCCACACATGGTAGGTTTTGTTGCCCAGGGTATCGCCGCTCTCACGGCCACCCGCGTTGTTGCCAACGGCCCAGGTGGCATCCAGCTGCTTGGTCAGCGCCGACGCCAGAACCATCAGGACGGGATTTGTCTCCGTCGAGGCCGCCTCACCGACCGTAATGTCGATATCGTTCGTCGCGTCGGTAGCATTGTTCGAGCAGGTCAAGCCTACGATGTGGTTCTTGAGCGCGGCGCTGATGTTCAGCCGAGCCTGCTGCTGCGCAGATGCCGCGATCGACTGCGACGTGTCAGACCGCACGGCGCCGACGATGCGCGCGTCATCACCTGCCGCGACGGTTCCTGCGGTCGTTCCCACGACCACGCCGAACTTGATGGCCTGATAGTTCGTCCCATCGGACCAGATCATTGCAGCCTGACCTTGCTGCAGAACGAGAGTGGCGGCGCCGTCGATCGTGGAGGTGGCCGGGGTGATCGTAACGGCACCGGCGCCCTTGTTCTTGACGAAGACAGCCCAGCCATCGAGAAACAGGTTCGAGGCGCCGGCCTGCGCCAGTGACACTGCGACCGCGCTCGCATTGCTGTATGTGACGGCGTACCCCAGATCGGAGTTGTTGAGCGTGTCACTCGTGCCCGTAACGGCCCGTGTTCCACGCACGCCGTCCATATCCTCGGCCAGTTCGACGAAGCGCACCTGTGCGGTGCCGGTCAGATTGATGCGCGATGTTCCGAGCGTGCCGCCGGATCGTGAGGCAATGACGTTGCGTGCCAGCGTCGTACCGGATGAGGTGTAAACGCCGCGACCGTATTCCCAGTTGTTGCCGTCGACGATGAAGTAGGAATAGGTGCGCCCGTTCATTGCCCCGGCTTCAGCGGGCGTCATGAACAACTGCGAATACGCATTGTCGAGCTGAATCGGGGACGAGTTTCCGGTCGCCGCGGTGAGGACGCGGACGAGATTGATCTTATGCGACATTGAGTCCTCGGAGGTTAGGAGGCGATGGCGAGCACGCGCAGGGGTCGGCGGCGACTGGCGATTTCAGGTCGGCCCAGCGATGCGGTCGCGTTGATGGTTGGGGGCTTCACCGACTTGCCGGCCGTCACGAGTGGCGGCTGGATGGACGCGACGGCGAGCAGGCCGCGCTTGACAATCCGGGATGACGGCTCGCCTTCCAGGATGGAGAACTGGCCGATCGATGCAGAGCCGATTTCGCCGTAAGGCGTCTGCATCGTGATCGTATTCGAGACCTCGATGTAGTTTCCGCCGAGAATTTGCGGCGGCGGCAGATTGACGGATGCACCAAGCGGTCCGGGATCGATCCGCATCCCGATCGCGATGACCGGCGCCGGAAGGGTTGCCGTCGCTTCCTTGGCGGGGGCAACGACCTGCTTTCCGCCAGCGACCAGCGGCGCGCTCGCAACAGCACTCACGTTCTTCGCCGGCACCGCAATCGAGACGCCCGCATCGAGCCGCGGCGCAACTATGGAGGCCGTGGCCGCTGCCGCGGGAACACTCACCGTAGCGCTGATCTGGACGCTCGGCGGCAATACCGCCGCAGTGGCGCTCTTCGCCGGCACCACGATCTGCACGCCAGCGCGCACGGACGGGGCCACTGCGGCAGCTGTTGCGTTCTTCGCCGGCACAATCGCCGACTTGCCGCCGGCGACCAACGGCGCCGCAATCGCCGCCGATACTGCGAGCGCCGGCGGGACGAAGATCAGAACGTCGGGGGAATCACCCGTCAGTTCGCCGATGGCGGCCTGACCGATCGCGTCAAAGCCGATCATTGCGTGTGACCCCGGTTAGATGGAGTTCTTCAGCAGGCCTGTCGCGTCCCAGACGATCTTGAAGTCGGTCGTCGTGCCCGCTGATTGAGCCTGGCCGAAATCGATGTACCAGAGGGGCTTGTTGCTGGTGCTGTCATAGATCAGTGCAGCATACGCCGGACCGATGGACCCACCAGTCGCTGTCTGCGAGACGTCATCGGCATCGATCATCGCATCGTTCGTGGTGACCTGCGTCACGGCGACGTTCGCGAGCGTCGGACCGCCAGCCGGCCAGCCGTTGCCCGACACCTCCTTGGCGCCCGACCCGTCGACCGACGCGACCGTCGTCTGACCAGGGGTAAATGTCGCGGTCGCATCGAGAAGCTTCACCTTCAGCGTGGTGTAGGTGACCTCTTTGTTCAGCAGAAGCTTCAACGTGTGATCGTACTGGGAATAGGTAACGGCCATGGTCGGTGTCCTTCCGTGCGAGCCGGTGTCAGATCAGAAATGAGGAGATGATCAGCGGTAGCCGATGAACGTTGCGGCGACGCCCGAGAGAGTGGCGTCACGCGGGTTCGGGGCGATGACACGCAAGACATCGCTACCCGTGAACTGCGTATCAGCCGGACACGCAATCACGCCTACAGCACTGCCAGCGCTGAACGTGAGCGTCGCGAACTGCGTGCCATTCTTCGTAAGAGAAAAGACCGCATTGGCGGTGGCGGCAACCTCAGCTCCTGCCCGACTGTCCATCATGCCGGCACGGAATGTCACGCCCGGTGGGTATAACTTCAGAAGCAACTCGCCCGAGGCCGGGCGGTCTGTGTCGAACGATGCGACATCGTAACGGCTGAAAATCGCTGCGGTCTGCCCGAGATAGGACCAAAGCCCCCCCTGCTTGATCCAGCGTTTCCCCGTGGAAGGCTGCTCGGCGTACTGCCCCTCATCCCCCCGTGACGGGTCCGGATCCTCCTCACTCGGCCCGACGAACCAGATAAAGCCCTCTTTGTTGAGGGCAGCGACGAGGGTCCCAACGTCTTTCGCGATCGACGATCCGTCATCGCGCGCGGAATAGTTCTGATAGATGGCGTAGGCGACACTGGTCTTCGCCCCGCGCTGCCATTCCGGGATGACGAGGCTATCGTCATCGGTCACAGCGAGAACCATCGTGATGGGCTCGCCATCGATCGCGATCCAGTCGCCCTCCCTGACGTTGTTTGACCAAATCGTCGTCCCCAATCCGGAAACAACGGTTCCATTCGCGGCCACAGAGACCGTGCCGGTGTTATAGACGGGAATGGTCATCGATTATTCCTGCGGGAGTTGATCTGGGCGCGTGGCTGCGGCGATTGCCAGCATCTCGGTTTGACGGGCGAGTTCGCGCTGTGCAGCTTCGTTCGGGCGCGCGGCGATGTCCTGTGCGAGTGTGAGCGGCGAGACGTTGCGCAACGCGGCTTCTGCGGAGAATTCTGCGGTCGGCTCGCTACCGGCAAGTACCGCAGCGGCAACGGCTCGCTTATGGGCATGCGCGGCGTCTCGGTGCGCGTTCTGCGAAGCAAGCAGATTGTAACGTTCGTTGACCTTCTTGATGGCGGCCGCGCGCAGCGCGACCATGGGCGAGCCGACAATCTTCATTCCACGGCCTCGATTTGAACGCTAAACGCACGAAACGGAAAACGCTCAACGCGGATCGTAAAGAGGCATGGAATGTCCATGCCGATCTCCAACTCGCCGTCTGGCAGCTTGCCGGAGTATGGCGTTACGGCGCCAATGCCTGGCAGCGAGTGATCGACCGCATAGTCGGCGTTGATCGGACATCCGGTGACGACAACCGTGTCGCGACCTCCCGCCTTTATGCGGCGCTTGGAGACTGCAATTCGCATCCGCGGCATACGCACGAGGCCGTTATTCGCGACGTAGAATTTTTCAGCCGGAACGAGATGGGGCTGGTCGAGCTTGATAAAGTTCTGTTTGAAGTCGCGAATCTTCGCTTCGTAATTCGCTGGCGGGTCGAAGACCTTGTTGGACTGAACGATGCGGCCTTCCGCGTCGTAGATGCAATACGTTGTCATCGTCACCCGCGATTGCGAAAGATCAAGAAGTTCACGTTATAGGGGCCAGCAAAGAAATTGATGCCGTAGAAATACCCGCCGGCGAGCGCGCCGCCAAAACCTGTAAACGGCGGGGGCGGCGATTTCGTCTGCGAGTATGGGTTTTGTGCGCGAGCAGGCAGCGTGGTCGACGTAGATGGGGGCTGATAGTTCGAGCAGGAAAAAAGAGGAAATCCCGGCAAGGAGACGTCGTAGAGCGGACCGCCGCCTGGCGCCGTTGCCTGACTGAACACTGCTGGCGCGATATTGCCAGCCGAACGACTGGCTGCCACCCAGCCATGCGTGAGGACGCGCAGCGGGGATTGGTTTCCATCGAATATCAGGGCGAAGGTGTCGTCAGAGGCCGCGTCGTTGGCCGATACACGAAATGGCGAACTCGAGCCGCCTTGGATCAGGACGCGTCGTGGCATCAGAAGGGCTTGTTATATACAGCATACGCTGTGCGAGATCCTGACGGGACAGAGAGCGACATGTATGACCCGTCAGATGCGATATCGGCATAAGAGGTGCCGGTTGTGTTGTAGACCCCGTTGGGTGACGGTCGAACGGGTCCGTCAAGATCGCCATAGCCGGGCACACCACCCATGGTCATGCGTCCTGTGAGAAAGACGAACGGCTGACGGCCTGCGGCCAGCGCTACCGTTCGAGAATCGGAGGCCACCCCCAGCAAGATCAACTGAGACACCTTGCTGGTGATGTTCAGCAGCAACTGATCGTCCGATGCTGTGAATGCGTCGACTCCTTCAGGAGCGACAAAGATACCAAGGTCGCCGTTCGCACGCTTTCCAATGACCACCCGACGACTCATTGCATGTCCGTCGGATAGCGATAGATCAGATACATGGCGTAATAGGAGAACGGGAACCGCTCAAAGTCCAGACTATACGGGAGACACTGAACGAGCAGGCCATAGGTATCGCTCGCCGCCCAAGTGTCGTCGTAGACGCGATTTCCGCCGTCCCAGCCCCGCGTTTCGAAATGCGGGATATATCCAAAGTTGGGTATCGCAACCCGTTCGTGCGCTCCGGCGTAAGGGTCGCTCGGATTGTTCTGATATATCCCGATTTGAAGCTTGCCGAATTGCGATACTTTAACGACGTCCTGCCAGTCGCTGCTGAACGAGAACTTGTTAACGTCGCCACGGTCGTCGGTGAGCGCGTCATAGCCCGGCAGTGCCACATCGAGCCCAAACGAACCGTCCGCGCGCTTTCCAAGCACAACGCGGCGGCTCATGACCATATCTCAATGCGATCACCGGTGAAGCTCAGAACAAGCTTGCCAGTCGTCCCCGATAAATTTCCATCAACCGTTGCGTCGCCAAAATGGGCACTTATGGCTGTCAGAGATCCGACGCTCATTTTGCCCGCCGTCACCGAGCCGTCGATCAAAACATCGCCGCGGATGCCGACCTTTGGAGAACCATTGACCGAAGCCACCGTGAAGATTGGAACTGCAGTGCCACCCGATACCCCCGGGGCCGCGATGCGGAAGTTGTTGGTGGTGAACGTCGTTGACGACACACCGCTTCCCGCATTGATCAACTCGAAGCCGGTCGCGTATCCGTTCACGTCGAGAGTGACACCGTAGCGGCTCGACGCGTAGCCATCAAGCGTGGCCACTGCCTCCGAGACGGTGTGAACGCTGGAGAAGGACGGGCCGAACGTCGCCGACACCTCCATAGAGAATTGCGCAAATGCGAGTTGGTTGTCCGCCACAACGATGCTGAGCTGCTCGACCAACGCCTTGGCATTTCCGGCCGTAGCGTACAGCTGAGTTCGGAGCTCCTTCTTGTCGATGCCGGTTCGAGCCAGCGCCTGTTGCAACAAGATCGAGTTCTGTTTGACTGCCTCGATCAGCTGAGGAACATCGTTTCCAAAGACCTTTGTGACTTCGTTCTTAAGCGATGCATTAAAGTCTTTGATGCTCTGTTTCACGTCGAGCGTGGTGACCGCCAGCCAGTCCGACCACAGCATGTCGCGCGGCGCGCTCGGGATGTATTGCCCCCTCACCCCGTAAAGCGTGTTCGGCAAGAGATTATGCGAAATAATGATCGCGCCGGCTGCGAGCTCATCGCTGCGTCCGCGGGTAACGATCACGTATTCGCTCTCCGTGGAATCAAAGAAGCGGACCTCGTAGAGCATACCGATGACACCCGGCATGTCCCCATCCCAAGAGAGCCGGATGGCCGGGCGCCGTTCGTAGCCCTCATTATCCTTGATGACGTAGGGCTCGGCATACCAATCGATGATGCCTTGCGGTTCGGGCCGCGGGAAGGTCGTCGGCCCATTGAACACCGGCGAGTAGTCTTCGTCCGGATCCCAACTGTAGTCAGCCGGGTCGACTTCCGTGATGTTCCAGCTGACATCGAGATTTGGCTCGTCCACAACGCCGTCGACCCTGAACAGCTTGTCGACATAGCCATTGCGCGTCGATGTCCATTCACCCACGTCACCGGGCTCGACCAACCAGAACGCCGGCGGCATGACCATGGCGTGGCGGCGCGCGCGCTGCGCTTCCTCCAGCGCCGACTTCATCAGGCGCTGGACCTGTTCCGCGTAGGGTACGAAATCGAAGGACGGGTTCGCCAGCAGACGTCGGCTGCCATCCCTCGCCTCGAGGTCCGAACGATAAATCGGCGGCGCGGGCTTGATGCTCCAGCCCTCTTCCGGGTTCGGATGCGATGCCGTGATGCCGTTGATGCTGTCAGCCAGGGGAAAGAACGGCGCAAAGTTCTGCGCTTCGGTCGAGAGAATATCGGCATCGGTGAACGTGAATGTGGGGCTCTCCGGCGCCCCAAGGTGGACCTTGTAGAACCCGCCGATTTCCGACACGCGCCCCTGGCACGCGGTCAGAAGTGCCTCAATCGCGTTGGCGGGCTGGCTATCGACATTGATCTGTCCGCCAGACCGGTAAGTGGCCTGGAGACCTGTTGCTCCCAGGATCGGCTCGCGGCATTTGTTGATCTGCGCAATCCAGTTGACGGTCGGCAGCCGCGCCGCCGTCATACTCTGGAGACCATAGATCCATTGGCCATTGTAGGTGATGCCGCGCAGGATGTTGTACATCTGCACGGCCGGAAAGCTGTCGCCGTCACCGCCCCATGTCGATCGATCCGACCAGCGATGCGAGCCCGCGCCGCCGACGGTCGTGTCCTGAGACGGATCGTACAGCGGGATTCCGGAGACCGCGAATTTGTAGGTCGGGAAGCCGGTGAAGAGAGTGTCTTCGACCAGAGCGGTGCAGATGGCGTAAGAGATGCCGTATCCGACGCGGGTCGACGCGTAAGGCCGATCAAGACTTGCAACCTTCGTCAGCAGGAGCGCGTCAGCTGCGGTCTGCGTGCCGTCGTAGTATTTGACCCAGACATGGTCCTTCCCGCCCTTGCGATACTGCAGGATCGGAAAGCCCATTTCGGTCGGCGCGCCGACATCGACGTCGCAGTGCTCGCCATTCACCCAGACGTCCAGCAATCGGCTGCCGGGCAAGTCCTCGAGCGAAATGACCTGCGTGAAATACGCGTTCGGCGTTTCGCCGTCGTTTCCCCAAGTATTGGCATAGACCAGCGAACCTGCGGTCATGCTGTAACCGAGATTGAACGACCGCGGAATATCGCCGCCAGCCTGCAGCGTGCCCTGCGCAGAGAAGTGATCCGCGGCGGCAGCGGCCGGCTGCTCCTTGTTGCCGGCGAGCGCTTTCGCGGCATAGTTCAGCGCGACCGAGGCCCCAACCTGCAGCCCGAACGCCAGCGCCCCGACAGCGAATGTGCTGGAGGCGAGCGCCGTCCCCGCAAGAAGTGCGGTTGCTGCAGCCGTAAAGATGGGCATTGATCAGAGCGCTTTCAGATAGTGCAGTTCGGCGGGCTTGTAGCCGCGGCGACGCATCAGCCTGTCGATGTTCGGGTCTTCGCCCATGCCGGCGATGCCCGCGTAGCTGCAGCCCTCACCACGAGACCAGTCTTCATAGGCGTCGAGCATGCGGACTGCGGCCGTCCCACCGCGGTGAGCCGGGTCAATCCACCAGACGGTGTCCTTCGACAGCCAGACCGGCCCATAGGGGTGCTCGAAGGCGATGGCCATCAGCACGCCCTGCGCGACGCCATCGACATCATGGACGAGACAGCAGGCCTTCGGCCCCGAGAGATGATGCAGGAACAGCCGTTCCGCGCAGGCCGGATCGTAGGGAAAGACGAAACCCGAAACGCCGTCGGGACGGTCGAATCCAGCGCCGAGGCGCGAGTCCCGCTGCAGCAGGATGACCCGCTCCTTGTCTGCCGCAGTTGCCCGCCTGATCACAGCTTCACTTTCACGGGAGCCACCTGGCCAAGTAGCCTAGCCACTGCCGCCAGCGGAGCCGCTGGACCGCCCCCAGAAGAACTGCCACCCGCCAACGACAGTCGTGTCAGCATAGAAATCGTCCCCCGGCGCCCGCGCCTGTTGCGAGGCATCCGACCGGGTCTCAGTGTTCGTCCGCGTCAGTTCCTGCGTGTGCGAGTTGCAGGTGATAACGACACTGCCCTCACCTCCCTCTTCCGGCGTCTTGATCTGGATGTCGTCGATGAAGCCGACAAACCGAGGCGCCGCCGGCGCAACCAGCTGGCGCGTCTCCGGATCGAAGAGACCACGGAATATCTGAACGATACCCTGCTTACACTCATGGGCGCGGACCAGATCGTTCACCCGATCAGCGACCTGCGACAACGTCACGGTGACATTCTGCACCGTCAGATTTGATACCAGCGGGATCGCCGACGTCGAGATCAAACCGCCGACGCCAAAGAACTGCCGATCAGTGGAACCGCCTGTGTTCGGGTCGATAACCGCAGCGACGATCGTTCCCACCCCCGACCAATAGCCGTCATAGACCGGGTCGCCGCTGCTCCTATCCTTCACCTGAAACCAAATGAAGTCGCGGGCGCGAAGCCGGCGCTGCTGGAGCGCACTGTTGTTTTCGGCCGATAGCGAACGCGTCACAGCCTGACCTCAATCGCTTGAAAGCCGACGGTGCCCCGCCCAGACAAATCGGAATCCGTCGAGACGGTTTTGGGGACAATCGCCATCAGGCAGGAGGGGCGATACACGGACACCTTAGGCGGCGGGCTGCCGACGGTCACGTTTGGCCACAGGTGCGGCCTGATCTCAAACTCGGACGTCAAGCCGCCAACTGCAGCCACCGCCGACTCCATGACGCGATGCAGGTCGCCATCAATCGAGATCATGTCACCTACGGAGAACTTGAACCCAACAGGAAGGTCATCGACCCGCACCGCTTTGCGATTGGCATTGATCGCCGACAGGGACGCGGAGACGCCATCAAATGCCTCGCCGGTCGGCCACGACCCCTTCGGATAGGCAATCGGATAGGTTCGCGAAAGCGGATAGCCCCAGAAGGTCACCATTCCCTCCTCCAGAGCATCAAGGCGGGCTCGCCAGTAGTCGAGCTTGTTGGGCGACAGCACCTTGGTGATGGCAGCCATGGTCCACAGCGGATCACCGAGGTCCTTCTGCAGGGTCACCCCACCAGCCGTGCGAGACGACTCCCGTCGCTCCATCAGTTCGAATTTCGTGACCCATCCCGGGAAGTCAGGGAGCAGGTCAAACGGCTCGGACAAAGCCACGGATCAGACTCCCGCAACCCGCGAGCGCCGCGCGGACTGGATGGCGCGGACTGTTCGCGTCTCGAACGATGCGCGATCGCGCTCCATGATCTGCTCCAGGCGGGCGACCGCTTCGATGGACGCGCCACGCGCATCAATCGTCGGCGCATACGTGATAGGGCCGCCGCCATTGCTCGACTGGCGGAGGATATCGTTTGGGATGATCTGCGCTCCCTTTGGGACATTGAGGATTTCCGGCCCCTTCTCTCCGACCCAAGTTAGTCCACCGCGCCAATTGTCGGTGCCCTCAGCATTGCCAGGCAGCGGACCCACGAAGCTGGATGTGCCCCATCCCGGCAACTCGCCCGATCCCCCGCCGAAAATGCCGCTGAGGAAATTGCTGCCCTTCATTCCACCGAGTGCCGACTCCCATAGTTTGTCTGCAGCCATCGCCATCAGCTTATCGGAGATGCGACCAAGCGCCGTGAGCCCTGCCTTTTCGAATGATTCCCATGCTGACGCCCCGCTGCGGATCGACTGCCCGAACTCAACGGCAAAGCCACGGGAGAGATCGCGGCCGGTATCGTTCAGATCGCGCATGGCGGCGTTGGCGCGAATAGCATTTGCCTCGACGCTGTTCAGCGCATCCGCCACGTCAGGATACAGCCCACGCAGCTGAGACGCGATCTGCACATCCTCGGCCGACATGAACGCCGTCTTGGCATCAAACTTTATGCTGGAGTCCACCCGGGCTTTCTCAAGCCGAGCGGCGGCCTGCTGCATCGCATCCGCCTGCTTTTCGATTTCGACACGCTGTTGCGCAGTGACCTCGGCATTCTCTTTTCCAGCCGCGGTGTTGGCGCGCTTGGCGGCCTCCTCGAGCTGAGCAACGGTTTTGGCTCGCTCTCGGGCTGCGGTGCCAGCGTCGACCGTACGCGCCTCGGCATCCAAAGCTGCGGTGCGTTTACTGATCGCATCGAGCGTGACTTCAAAAGGATCGCGCGCTCCCCGATCCACCGGCGGCGGTTTCGGCGCATCGGTCGTATTGCGCCCGCGTGGCAATGGAATTCGGTCGGGCGGAAGCTCCTTGTATCCGGTGTAATCCCAGCCTTGCGACATCGCGTCGAGCGCCGCAGCACCGGAAACCTCCCCGTTAGAGGCGACCGGAAGCTGGCCCCGTCGCCGTCGGCCGGCATTCAAAATGCGCGGGTTTGCAAACGCGGCATTGTTCGGGTCCGGATCATTGACCGAGTCGTTGGCGGTAGAACTGGTAAAAGGGCGCGCCGTGTTCTGTTCAATCTTGTAGGTAGCGACGGCGGAGATGATATCGGTCCAGACATTCTTGATGCGGAGCGCGATATTGGCGAGATCGTCCCAGTCCGGCTTGATGCGCTGGGAGATAGTGTACCAAGCGTCGTTCAGCCGGTCGTCGAGTTCCTTCGCGTTCTTGGCCGCATCATTCGAGATGAATCCTGTCTTGCTGCCGCTTTCGAGCGTCCGCAGCATTCGATCGAACGATTGCTCGCCTTGGCGCACCTGATCGGTGAACTTCGCACCGAACATCTTTTCGCCGATATCGAGGGCTGCGACTTCTTGACCAATGGCCTTGAGCTGCTGCATGTAGAGCAGCACGGCCCGTATCTTGGCGTCCTGATCCTGCGCATTTTTGAACAGATCGAATCCAGAGAAATTCTGGTCCGTCGTGAACAGCTCGCGCGTTTCACGCATTGCCTTCTCGACTGCCGAAACCTTCGTCAGCCCCTCATCCCAAACAGACCAATCGGGATTGAGCACCGGTTTTGTTGCTTGATATGCCCGCTCAAGGGCGGTCTCGAAATCCTTAATCTTGTCTTCGGCGCCCTTGGCACCAGAAATGAAGGACTGAAAAAACTCGACAGACACACCACGAGACGACGCCTTTTCCGCAACTTCGACCATCTCAGCCAGGCGCTCGCGCGTGCCAGCGATTGCGTCCCCCGTCAGCTTTGCCGCTGTCAAAACCGCCCCAAATACGCCGACGAGCCGAAGCGCACCGGCGCCATATCCGGCGAACACGCCCGCGGCGGCCGGGCCACCAA
Organism: Pseudomonadota bacterium; assembly: GCA_023449855.1. GTDB lineage: Bacteria > Pseudomonadota > Alphaproteobacteria > Rhizobiales > Xanthobacteraceae > Tardiphaga. Next base: position 19,794 of record JAEXHR010000196.1, read on the forward strand.
GCGATGCGTTCATCTCGGCGAACTGCTTCAAAACAAACTGCGTAGCCTGCCGAGTGTGGCTCTTCGCGGATTCGATGTTCTTATCGAACTCCTGCATATTAAGACCAAGCGGAATTCGTAGCGCGGGGACAGCCATCAGCTATATCATTCCATGGGCTTCTAGCATCTTGTCGAAGTCATCGTTGCTCATGTGTTCGGCTTTCTCGCCGCCGTTGATACGGTTTCGGCCATCGATGTAGGCAACAATTTCCCAGAGCGTGTGCTCTTCCATCTCGCGAACCGTCCACTCGAAGGCCGACGCGATCGCGATCAGCTCAGATCGTCGGAGTCGTCCGTCATCGTGGAAGAGCTTGTGCCGGCTGCCGCCGGCGGCACTTTTCCCTCGTCGTCATCCTTCTTCCCAACAGGGTCGTCCGGGACGCCGACCAGCACGGCCTTGATGATCTCGTAGGCGAGCAACACATTTGACGCGAGTGGCTTTTCGTCGACGTGCCGCTTCACCGCCGCCATCGCCTTGTCCGGCGCCATGCCGCCGCCGATCAGGCCAAGACGGATCGGTTCGCGGATGTCGTTCAGGCCCCATTGGGCGGTTTCGATGCGCATCTGCACCGCAGAGATGCCGGCGCGACACTTTTCCTCAAGTTCGAAGATCAGACCGACCTTCGCAAGGCAGAACGTATCCTCGCCCCCCTCCCAAATGATCACGCGCGTCCCGTTAGCTGACATGCAGTCCCCTACGCCTTCGCGAGCACGTCTTCGACGGCCTGCTGAATATTCTCTTGGATTTCTGGCATCCGCTCGCGAGCGGTATTGTAGAAAAAGGGCTCTGCCGGTCGCGCTGCGGTACCGTATTCGACCGCAAGCGCGTAATCGTATGGCTCGCTGCTGTCCGCTCGGATTTCCTTGGTGGTCGCATCGCCACCAGCGGTAACTTCGAGTTCCAGTTCGTTGCGTTTGCGGCGAACCTTCACAGAGTCCCGCAACGCTCCGGAGAGCACCGGAGCCTCTGCTTTGATGGCGTCGGCCAGGCCGTCCGCCTCCTCTTTGATCTTCGTCGCCAGTTCACGACGAAGTTTGAACGAGAGGCCGCTCAGATAACTCTGGACCTCGTCGTCGGCGGCCATCAGGCCTCAACCCACTCAACCTCGCCGTCGGCTTTGCCGGCGATGTCGACCAGAACTTTATTGCCACGCGTACCCGAAAGGTTGAACTGCGTCAGCTTGTAGTTCCCAGCATAGTATCCGAGATCCGGGTGATCGAGCTTGATCTGCATGTTCTTGCCCTCCGCGGAAAGGAACCATGCATTCCACTTGTTGAAAGATTCGACTGACAGAACGCCATTGCCCGCGAAGGTGTTCGAGATGCCGTTGATGTCGGTCGATTCCCAAGCCGGCGCCTCCGGATCATCGCAATCCGGGATCAGATTTGTGTTCGTCGAGGCCGAAAGATTGAACGACTTCGTCGTCAGTCCGCAAGGCTCAGCAAAAATCTCAGGCGACGCACCGTCACCGACAAGCAGCAGCAGTTTGGTGCCGGCAATAACCGTTGGCTTGGCCATGGCAGTGATCCTTCAGATGATGCGCCGCGGCGCTAGGTGGGGAAGATCAGAGAGCGGAAGTTGATGACGGCGTGGCTGGTGAGGCCATCAGGATCGCGGAGGTAACGGGTGTCCGAGTGCTCGAACACGACCACGTCTTGCCCTGCGACACTGAGCGGCTGGTCATCGAGCTTCACGACGATCGCGGCCGCAATCTTCTTGACCTCTGGATATCCAGCCTCGCGCGACCAGACGTCGATCTGCTGAAACAACTCGGCGCCGTCGATACAACCCGCCTTGTCCGGCAGGACCTGCAGCGGCCCCAAACTGACATAGGGGAAAGCAGCGCCAGCAGGCACCTTGTCGAACACACGGCCGCCGACCTCTGCCGGCAACGCCCCGACCTGCTTGAGCGCGGCAACGATGGCCGCCTGCATCTCCAGGCTGGGGTCGCTCACTCGTCAGACGCCTTCTTGACGATGGCGCCAGCACCGGCGGCGACAATTGCCCGCGCATGCGCTTCCGGCACTCGCTGATATTCGATGCCTTCCCGGTACTGGACAAAGACCTTGGCCGAAGCCCGGAAGGAATAGTCACGGGTGACAGCGACGACCTTCATGCTGCGGCTCCCGTCAGGCAGAGAATCTCGATCCAGGCGCCGCCATCGTCGGGATCGATGATGGATTTGATGGCGTATTCCACGCCTTCTGCCTGGTCCCGCGCTCTCCAGTCCTCACGGATGAGGCGGGTCTTGCTGCTGGCTCGCACGGTGATGTTGACCGTGTTCTGCGATTGCAGGCGCGCCGCGGTGACGGCCTCGCCGCCCAGCTTGGCCCTCACCTCAGCCCACACCGTGAACTGCTCGGCCCAGCCGGCCTGCGTGCTGCCGTAGCCGTCGTCGACCTCCGCCCGCTTATCGAACGTGATGCGATGACGCAGGCTGCCAGCGGTCGCCATGGTTACTTGGTGACGCCCGGGTTCTGGATGGCGACATTGAGCACCGATGCGGAGATCGCCAGACCCAGCTGGCAAACATTCTCACCGGCGCCGAGATCGGCAGCGGGCTGGATACCGCCCGGCGTCTCGCTCAGATAATAGGGATCGCCCGGGACGAGCGTCGCGCCCATGGTGACGGCACCGCCGGTGCAAACGACGAGCGGCTGGTTGAGCGCTGCGCCGTTAAGAGCGATGCCAGCCGCCTTTTTTGCTTCCGCCGTGGCAGAGTTGCTGTCGGCCAGCATCCACTTCTTGGTGATCGAGGACAGATAGACCGCCTTGCCGGCTGTGATCACCTCTCCGGCCTGGCCGAGCACGCGGGAAGCCGACGGGTCTGCAACAACGTTCGCAGCAGTTACGACGAGATCGGTCATGACGGCTCCTTTGGGTTAGGCAAAGACGCGGAATGTGGAGAGTAGCGCCGTTACTGCGAACGGCAATTCGGTCCGAGGCGCGTCGGTCGCGACCTCTCGGTTCTCGTAGAGCTCTGAAACCATCATCAGGATAGCGTGCTTGATCGGCGCTGGTCCGGTCCATGTGGTGACGGCATCCTCGCCCTCACCCTCTGTCTCGACCGGCCATCCTGCAGTGTAGCGGATCCGAACGGACTCATCCTGGCAACGGGCTGACGGCCATGACGCTCCATACGCCAGCACAAGGCGCGGCTGGTTGGGCTGTCCGACCAGGCGGTAATCCGTATCTGGAACAGTCTGCTCGGTGCCGGCGCCATCGTCGTATTTTACGCTCTCGATTTCGGACACCGGCGGGTATGGCAGTCGACCGTCAAAAGGCCCAAAGCCTTGCCCGCGCCATTCCAGAGTCTGCTCGACTAGGCAGCGACCGAGCCAACCGTTCGGGCCATCAATGGTGGCCGTCGCGACCGCAACCAGGCTCTCGATGTAGTCGTCGTCATCGTCGTGGTCGACGCGCATGTGGGCCTTCGCCTCATCGAGCGAGACCACGGCATCCACGGGCGGATCAACCACGACTACAGACATAGCTTACTCCGAGCGCCCGCGGCGGCCACCGTGCTTGTCGTCGTGGCTCTGCGCAGCCTTGTTGTCGGGCTCGGCGGCCTTCTTGTTGGCTGGCGCAGGCGCCGCTTTCTCTTCGACGACATCCTCCACGAGACCATTGGCCTTGAGATCGGCCGCGCGCTGCCGGGTGACGGCGAAAGCCGGACCGCCAGCGACGATGTCCCCCTCCTCGCCGAGGTAGCTGCGGAGCGGCTTGACCATCACCTTGTTCGCTTCTTCCTGCATCAAACCCTCCGTCAGTTGTCGATCGAGGCGACGGACGCCGTGGTGCCGGTCGCGAAGACGCGGCGAACCTGGTACGGCGGCACATAGCCCACCGCGGCGCCGGTGATGGTGATTGTGTCGGCATCGTCGTTGCCGGCAGGGATGAATTTGAGGTTGCCCGCTGCGGTCACCACAATCCCGGAGGCGTAGCTGGTCAAGTCGACCGTATCGCTCGGCACAATCGCTTTGCCTTTGGTGGCGCGCGAGCCCCGGCGGCGGCCGGACGTATAGTTGTTGCCCTTATTGGGGTCCTTCGTCTTGTCGTATGCCATGATGGCCACTCCGATATGAGAGGAACGGCCGCCCGGTCATCCGGACGGCCAAATCATTGCGGCCGATTAGGGCTGCACGGCGCCGGTGACGAAGGCCTCGGGGCGATACACGGCCAGTGCCGCGCGCTCTTCTGCGCGGATCGTGAACATGTTCTTCTCGAAGTCATCGACGTTTTCCGAAGAAAGCAGCACCTCGATCTCCATGCGATCGAAGATCTGCGCCGCCATCTTGAAGGCGCCGGTCAGGAAAACGTTCAGCGTCTGGGCCTGCGTGGCGACCACCGGCAGATTCCACAGCGTGGGGCCGACACTGCCCTGCGGATTGGCGATGATGTAGCGGCCTTCCGCATCCTTGGTCAGCTCGATCATCGCCCAATCGATCGGATTGAGAACGAAGCCGTCGGCCGGGAATTCGGCGAGCGCGACTTGCAGCACTGCGAGACGAAGCTGATCGATCGCAGTCGCATCCTGCGGCGTGAATGCCGGCGCGAACGCAGTCGCCTGCGGCTGAATGCCGAGGATGTTCTGGCCGGTGCCATCACCCTTGAGGAACTGCAGCTCTTCCTTGAACTGCAGGCCGTACCGAGCGCGACCGTCGATATAGCTGCGCAGCGCCGGCGCATCATCGAGGATCTGGCGAGACGCCTTGAACAGATGCGCGATGGTGCGCACCGGTGCGTTAGCCATATCGAAGGTCAGGTCCGATTTCGGCTTCTGGGCACCTTCCGCCACGGTCGCGGCGTTATTGGTGAAGCCGGTTTCCTTGACGTATTCGATGTTGCCCGACGAGGTCTGGCCCGGCATCAACAGATCGCGGATGGTCATGGTGCGGTCTGGCGGCGCGATGATGCCGGGGACGCGCGCGGCCGGCACCAGCGACG
>JAEXHR010000299.1 GCA_023449855.1 Pseudomonadota bacterium
TCGCAATAGCGCGGCGCGGACCAAAAAGGTGGCACGGGACTTGCTACCTTTTTGACCAATGAATTTCGGGTTGAGGCACATCGCGACTGTTCTGAATGACCAAGATCAATTGCTGTGTGCCCGTGACGTTTCCGGTTGACCGACACGGTCCAGTTACGCTCGATCAACACGACCAATAGGAAAGCGTTATGCTCGGATATCTCATTCGCCGAATTCTAGCGGCCATACCCGTCATGGGCGTCGTCGCGCTGTTTGTGTTTCTGCTGCTGCGACTGACGCCCGGCGACCCCGCCGCGATCATCGCGGGCGACAATGCAACACCGGAGCAGCTCGACCGCATCCGGACGCAACTCGGCCTCAACGAACCACTCTATACCCAGTTCTTCAGCTGGGTCTGGCGACTGCTGCATGGCGACTTCGGCACCTCGCTGATCTCCAACGTGCCGGTGCTGCAGATGGTCAATCAGCGCATCGAGCCTTCCCTGAGCGTGGCACTGAGCGTGATGCTGGTGTCGATCTGCGTTGCCATCCCGCTCGGCGTCATCGCCGCCTGGAAGCACGGCACCTGGGTCGACCGTCTGGTGATGGCACTGTCGGTGATCGGCTTCTCCGTGCCCGTCTTCGTGATCGGCTATGTGCTGGTGCAGGTGTTCGCGATCGAACTGCGCTGGGTGCCGGTGCAGGGCTTCCGCAGCATCACCCGCGGCTTCGGCCCGTTCTTCGAACGCATGGTGCTTCCCACCATCGCCCTCTCCTTCGTCTATATCGCGCTGATCGCGCGCATGACACGTGCAGCGATGCTCAACGTGCTTGGTGAAGACTTCGTCCGCACCGCGCGTGCCAAGGGCATCAATGAAGGCGGCGTGCTGTTCCGCCATGCGCTGCGCAACGCCGCCGTGCCGGTCATCACCGTGATCGGCACCGGCTTCGCGCTCCTGATCTCGGGCGTCGTGGTCACCGAGAGCGTGTTCAACCTGCCCGGCATCGGACGTCTCACCGTCGATGCCGTGCTGGCGCGCGACTTCCCCGTGATCCAGGCCATGATTCTCCTGACCTCCGGCGTCTATGTCGGCGTCAATTTGCTGATCGACCTTGCTTACGCATTGCTCGATCCCCGCATTCGTTACTAGGAAATCGCATCCGATGGCGATCGAGTCTCTCCCCAACCCCGCCCTTCCCTCGCGCCGCGGTCCGTCGTTCGGTTTTCTGACCGCAACGCCGATCATCGCGATCGCGACGATCTGTCTGACGCTGGTGATCCTGTCGGCGATCTTCGCGCCGTGGCTGACCTCGCACGATCCGCAATTGCTGGCGCCGGCGCTGCGCCTGAAACCGTCCGGCCCGGAATATCTGCTCGGCACCGACGCCTATGGCCGCGACGTGCTCGCGCGTATTCTCTATGGCGGCCGCATCTCGCTGCTGATCGGCCTCGGCGCTGCCGTCACCAGCATCACGATCGGCCTGTTCATCGGTCTCGTCTCCGGCTTCTTCAAATGGCTGGACGCGATCATGATGCGCGTCATGGACGGCCTGATGGCGATGCCCGGCGTGCTGCTCGCCATCGCGGTCGTGTCGCTGTCCGGCGCCACGCTGACGACGGTGCTGATCGCGATCACCATTCCGGAAATTCCGCGCGTCGCGCGCCTTGTGCGCTCCGTCGTGCTGTCGGCGCGTGAAGAGCCCTATGTGGAAGCGGCGATCTCGCTCGGCACCAGCATGCCGAAGATCATGTGGAAGCACCTGATGCCGAACACGGTGGCGCCACTGATCGTGCAAGGCACCTTCATCGCTGCCTCCGCCATTCTCACCGAGGCGATCCTGAGCTTCCTCGGCGCCGGCATCTCGCCGGAAACGCCGACCTGGGGCAACATCATGGCCGAAGGCCGCGCCTTCTTCCAGGTGAAGCCATCGCTGATCTTCTGGCCCGGACTTCTCTTGTCCGTCGCCATCCTGTCGGTGAACCTGATCGGCGACGCCGCGCGCGACGCGCTCGATCCCCGCATGCAGCAGCGGGAGGCCGGCAAATGAACGACATCGTGAAACCTGACCTGAACGAGAGCACGCCTTTGAACGAACGTCCCATCGCTCTCGATATCGAGAATCTCGTCGTCTCCGTCGGCAAGGACGGCAAAGGCAAAAAAATCCTCGACGGCGTGTCGCTGAAGGTGCGCCAGGGCGAGACGCTCTGCGTGGTGGGCGAAAGCGGCTCCGGCAAATCGGTGACCTCGCTCTCCACCATGGGCCTGCTGCCGAAGGATTCTCTCAAGGCCACCGGCGGAAGCATCAAGCTGGTGGGCGAGGACGTGCTGAAGGCGAGTGATCGCCGCCTGCGCGAACTCCGCGCCACCACCATGGCGATGATCTTCCAGGAGCCGATGACCGCGCTCAATCCCGTCGTCACCGTCGGCAAGCAGATCGACGAAGTGCTGCGTACCCACACCAATCTCTCGGGATCGGTGCGACGCGACAAGATTCTCGACATGATGGAGCAGGTCCGCCTGCCCGACGTGAAGCGCATCTTCTCGTCCTATCCGCACCGCCTCTCCGGCGGCCAGCGCCAGCGCATCATGATCGCCATGGCTCTGGTGCTGGAGCCGAAGCTCCTGATCGCCGACGAGCCCACGACGGCGCTCGACGTGACGACGCAGGCGCAGATTCTGAAACTGATGCGCGACCTGCAGAAGGACCACGGCACCGCGGTGCTGTTCATCACCCATGACATGGGTGTGGTCGCCGACATCGCCGACCGCGTCGCCGTCATGCGGCAGGGCCGGCTGGTGGAAGCCGGACCGCTGAAGCAGATTTTGAGCGCGCCGACCATGGACTATACGCGCAACCTGCTCTCCGCCGTCCCGAGCCTGGTGCCACGGCCGCCGCGCGTCGAGGAAGGCTTCAATCCGGTGGTGCTGGAAGCCAACGAACTCGGCAAGGTCTATCGCGAACGCTCGATGTTCGGAAAGCCGCGCGAGGTGCACGCCGCCAAGGACGTGACGCTGACATTGCGCAAGGGCCGCACGCTCGGCATCGTCGGCGAGAGCGGCTCGGGCAAGTCCACCGTGGCGCGCTGCATCGTCCGCCTGATCGATCCGACCTCGGGCGGGATTCGCCTCGCCGGCCGCGAGATCTCGGACCTGTCGCGCCATGCGCTGCAGCCGCATCGCAAGAAGATCCAGATCGTTTTCCAGGACCCCTATCGCTCGCTCAATCCGCGCATCACCGTGGGTGAGTCGATCATCGAGGGGCCGATCAATTTCGGCGTGAAGCGCTCGGTGGCCATGGCCCGCGCGCGCGAATTGATGGAGCTGGTCGACCTGCCCGCGGATGCGGTCAATCGCTATCCGCATCAGTTCTCCGGCGGCCAGCGCCAGCGCATCGCCATCGCGCGCGCGCTCGCGCTCGATCCGGAAGTGCTGGTGGCTGACGAAGCGGTGTCGGCACTCGACGTCTCGGTGCAGGCCCAGGTGCTGAAGCTGCTGGACGACATCCAGACCCGGCTTGGCATCGCCATTCTGTTCATCACCCATGACCTCCGCGTCGCCGCGCAGATCTGCGACGACGTGGCTGTGATGCAGCATGGCAAGGTGGTCGAACAGGGCCCGGCGGCGGAAGTCCTCGCAAATCCGCAACAGGCCTATACGAAGCAGCTGCTTGACGCGGCGCCCGGACGAGGGTGGGATTTCGCCAACTTTCGTCCGGTCGATGGCGCTGTTGTGGCGTCGGCCTAACACCATCCTCTCCACCGTCATTGCGAGCGTAGCGAAGCAATCCAGAAAGCCACAAAGCAAGAACTGGATTGCTTCGTCGCTACGCAAAGGGAAAAGCCAATTGGCTTTTCCTGACCTCGCAATGACGGCCATCAAGACCGAGTGCCTTCATGACCCGTATCGCCGTCGGCGGCTTCCTGCACGAAACCAACACCTTTGCGCCCACCAAGGCCACCTATGAGGCCTTCGTCCATGGCGGCGGCTGGCCGTCGATGACCCATGGCGCCGATGTGCTGAAAGTGATGCGCGGCATCAATGTCGGCCTCGCCGGCTTCAATGAGGAAGCGACTGCACGCGGTTGGGAACTGATCCCGACCATCGCCGCCGCGGCCAGCCCCTCCGCGCATGTGACGCAGGACGCGTTCGAACGCATCGTCGGCGAGATGATCGCCGGCATCAAAGCCGCCCTGCCGGTGGACGCCGTCTATCTCGACCTGCATGGCGCGATGGTGGCTGAACATTTTGACGACGGCGAGCGCGAGGTCACGCGCCGCGTGCGCGAGGTGATCGGGCCGGACATTCCATTCGTTGTCAGCCTCGATCTGCACGGCAATATCTCGCGCGAAACCGTCGACTATACCGACGCGCTGATCGCCTATCGCACCTATCCGCATGTGGACATGGCCGATACCGGCCGTGCCTGCGCACGCCATCTGGAGCTGCTGCTGGCCGGCAACCGCTTTGCCAAGGCGTTCCGGCAGCTGCCGTTCCTCATCCCGATCAGCTGGCAATGCACCAATGACCAGCCAACCAAGGGCATCTATCAGATGCTCGCGGCGCTGGAAGACGACCAGGTGCCGACGCTCTCCTTCTGCCCCGGCTTCCCCGCCGCGGATTTCAAGGACTGCTGCCCGAGCGTGTTCGCCTATGGCGTGACGCAGGCCGATGCCGATGCGGCGGCGGACACCGTGGTCAAGCTGGTGATGGGCCATGAGGACGATTTCGACGGCAAGATCTGGCAGCCGGATGAAGGCGTATTGCATGCGATGGAGCTGGCGAAGACGCTGACCAAGCCGGTGGTCATCGCCGACACCCAGGACAATCCCGGCGCCGGCGGCGACAGCGACACCACCGGCATGCTGCGCGCGCTGGTGAAGAACAAGGCGGTGAAGGCCGCTCATGGCGTGATCTTCGACCCCGCCGCCGCGAAGGCCGCGCATGAGGCCGGCGAAGGCGCCACGGTGACGCTCTCCATCGGCGGCAAGTCCGGCATACCCGGCGATGCGCCCTATGAGAACACGTTCGTTGTCGAAAAACTCTCCGACGGCAAATTCGTCGCGCCCGGCCCCTATTACGGCGGCCGCGACATGGATATGGGCCTTTCCGCCTGCCTGCGCATCGACGATGTGCGCGTGGTGATCTCCTCCTACAAGGCGCAGCTCGCCGATCAGTCGATGTATCGCTATGTCGGCATCGAGCCGACCGAGCAGAACATCCTTGTCAACAAGAGCTCGGTGCATTTCCGCGCCGACTTCGAACCGATCGCCGGCACCCTGATGATCTGCGCCGCGCCGGGCGCGATGCCCGCGGATACGTCGGTGCTGCCATGGAAGCATCTGCGCCCCGGCATCAAGCTGAAGCCGAATGGCTTGCCGTTCACGCCTGAAACGTCATCCCCTGCACTCGTTCCGTAACAAAGGAAACGCGACATGCCTCCGTGCCCCGGACGCGATGCAATACGAAGTATTGCTTCGCAGAGCCGGGGCCGCACGAAGCTCAGAGCTTGATACGGTCCCGGTTCTGCGAAGCAGCGCAAGCGCGCTGCATCGCGCCCGGGACAAGAAAGATTACTGATACGCTCACATCCGAGGAACCCCTATGCCCACACTCGAACGCATTGACGCCTTCGCCGACGAACTCACCGCCATCCGCCGCGACCTGCATGCGCATCCGGAAATCGGCTTCGAGGAAGTCCGCACTTCCGGCATCGTCGCCGACAAGCTTGCAAGCTGGGGCGTCGAAGTGCATCGCGGCCTCGGCGGCACCGGCGTGGTCGGCACGCTGAAGGGCAAGGGCAACGGCACCAAGCGCATCGGCCTGCGCGCCGACATGGATGCGCTGCCCATGGAAGAGAACACCAATCTCGCCTGGCGCTCGACCATTCCCGGCCGCTTTCACGGCTGCGGCCATGACGGCCACACCACCATGCTGCTCGGTACCGCGCGCTATCTCGCCGAAACCCGTAATTTCGACGGCACCGTGCATTTCATCTTCCAGCCCGCCGAAGAAGGCCTCGGCGGCGCGCGCGCGATGATCAAGGACGGGCTGTTCAAGCAGTTTCCCTGCGACGAGATCTACGGGCTCCACAATGCGCCCGACATGAATCACGGCGAAGTCGGCATCTTCCCCGGCCCGGCCATGGCGGCGGCGGATTTCTTCGACATTCACATCAAGGGCTATGGCGCCCATGGCGCTCAGCCCGAGCGTTCGAAGGACCCGGTTGTCATCGCCATGTCTCTCGGTCAGGCGATGCAGTCCATCGTCAGCCGCAATGTCGATCCGTTCCAGTCGGCGGTGCTGTCGATCACCCAGATCCATTCGGGCTCGGCCTATAACGTCATCCCCGATGACGCAAAACTTTGCGGCACCGTGCGCTGCTTCTCGGAAACCGTGCGCCAGCAGATCCGCGACCGCATGCATGCGCTCGCCAAGGGCATGGCAGCGGCGTTCGACGTCGAGATCAAGGTCGACATCCGCGACGGCTTCAGCGTTCTGGTCAATCAGGAAGAGCACAGCAAGGCCGTGGAAGAAGTCGCCCGCACCATTGTCGGCGATGCGAATGTGATCACCAAGTCGAAGCCGAAGATGGGTTCGGAAGATTTCGCCGACATGCTGCATGCCGTCCCCGGCGCCTACTTCTGGGTCGGCCATGAAGGCTCGGTGCCCGTGCACAATCCCGGCTTCTATCTCGACGACAAGATCCTGCCGATCGGCGCCAGCATGTTCGCGCGCATCATCGAGACGCGGCTGCCGGCGTAACGCGCCGTAATTCCGAGTAATTCCGTAGGATGGGTTGAGCGCAGCGACAACCCATCACTTCTCGCGCGGGAGGTGATGGGTTTTCGCTTCGCTCAACCCATCCTACGGTTTAGAGTTTCGGCGAACGACCGCCCAATAAACAAAAACGGGAGAGAAACCGACATGGCCTATGAGACCATTCTTTACAGCGTCGAGGAGCAGATCCTCACCATCACGCTGAACCGCCCCGACAAGCTCAACGCCTATAACGCCACCATGCAGGCGGAGCTGATCGACGCCTTCGACAAGGCCGATGCCGACGACAATGTGCGCGCCATCATCATCACCGGCGCCGGCCGCGGCTTTTGCGCAGGCGCCGATCTGTCATCGGGCGGCAATACGTTCGACCGCGATGCGCGGCGCGGCCCGGTGCGCCGCAACGCCGATGGCAGCGTCGATTACAGCGACGAGATGGCGCGCGACGGCGGCGGCCAGGTGACGCTGCGCATGTTCAAGTGCCTCAAGCCTGTGATCGGCGCCATCAATGGTCCGGCGGTCGGCATCGGCGCCACCATGCAGCTCGCCATGGATATCCGCATCGCTTCGGAGAATGCGCGCTTCGGCTTCGTGTTCTCCCAGCGCGGCATCGTGCCGGAGGCGGCGTCGAGCTGGTTCCTGCCGCGCATCGTCGGCATCTCGCAGGCGCTGGAATGGTGCTATTCCGGCCGCGTGTTCCCGGCACAGGAGGCCCTCGCCGGCCGCCTCGTCAGCCGCGTTGTGCCGCATGACGAACTGATCCCCGCCGCACGCGCGCTGGCAAAGACCTTCATGGAGAAGACGGCGCCGGTATCGGTGGCGCTGATCCGGCAGATGATGTGGCGCCTCTCCGCCACCGACGACCCCATGGAAGCGCACAAGATCGACAGCCGCGGCATCTATGCCCGCGGGCGCTCGGAGGACGTCAAGGAAGGCGTCGTCGCCTTCCTTGAAAAACGCCCCGCTGAGTTTAAGAACAAGGTCAGCACCGACATGCCCGACTACTTCCCATGGTGGACGGAGCGCGACTATAAGTAGGGCGGATTAGGCGAAGCCGTAATCCGCCGGCCGATTGCATGAGGCGAAGAACGGCGGATTACGCTGCGCTCATCCGCCCTACGGCGCAAAATTGTTTCGCGGCTACGAATTAGGACCATGAATGACTTCGACGCCCTCCGCTCAATCGCCCGAGGGCGTCGTCTTCCTGCACGGCATCAGCCGTTCGTTCCGATCCTTGATCCCGATGCAGAAGGCCGTCGACGCGGCTGGGTTTGCCACGCGCAATATCGGCTATCCCAGCCGGCACAAGGCGCTGTCGGCGCTGGCCGACGACATCCATCCGGCCATCGCGCCCTTTGCCGAGGCCAATGAAGGCTGCACGCATTTCGTCTGCCATTCGATGGGCGGCCTGCTGGCGCGCGTCTATCTCGCGCGTCACCGCCCCGCCCGCCTCGGCCGCGTGGTGATGCTGGGCACGCCAAATGGCGGCAGCGAGATCGCCGACGTCATGAAGAACTGGCTGCCCTACCGGCTCTATTTCGGCCCGGCCGGACAGCAACTGGTGACGACGCGCGACGCAACCACAGAAGCCCTGCTGCCTCCGGTGGATTATCCGGTCGGGATCATTGCCGGCGACCGCTCGCTCGATCCCATCACCTCGCGCTTCATGCTGCCCGGCGCCGACGACGGCCGCGTCACGGTGGCGCGCACACGGCTTGACGGCATGGCAGACCATGTCGTCATCCCCGCCTCGCATGCGTTCATGATCAAGAACAAGGAAGCGATCGCGCAGACGGTGGCGTTTTTGAAAGACGGACGATTCCGTAGGATGGGTTGAGCGGAGCGAAACCCATGCTGCCCGTCGTCTGCGGCAAGCTCCGCCGATGGGTTTCGCTCCGGCGCTTTGCGCCTGCGCTCTACCCATCCTACAATCACATCATTAACGCCACACGGCCGATCGCTTTGCGTTCCGTCAGCAGCCGCATCGCCTGCGCCACATCGGCGAGCGGCAGCCGATGCGAGACATTGGGGCGAATCTTTCCCGCTTCCGCCCATGCGAGCAGTGCCGAGATGCGCGCCTCGCCGATCCCGGGATCGCGCCGCGCAGCCTCGCCGGCGCGGACGCCGAGCACGCTGGCGCCCTTGATCAGCACGAGGTTCGTCTTGGCGACGCCGATGCCGCCGGTGAAGCCGATCACCAGCAGACGCGCGCCCCAGGCGATGCAGCGAAGGCTCTCCTCGAAGATATCTCCGCCGACAGGATCGAACACCACATCGGCGCCCTTGCTATCGGTGACGCGCTTCACCGCATCCCTGAACGGCTCGGCACCATAGAGGATGCCGTGATCGGCGCCGCGGGCTCTGGCCACCGCCAGCTTCTCTTCCGACGATGCGGCAGCGATCACCGTGGCACCGAGCAGCTTGCCGATCTCGACCGCTGCAAGACCGACACCGCCGCCGGCGCCATGCACCAGCAGGACCTCGCCGGGCTTGAGCTGCCCGCGATCCACCAGCGCGTGATGCGCCGTGCCGTGGGCGGCGAGGAAGGTCGCGCCCTCCGCATAGTCGAAGGTCGATGGCAGCGGCGTGAGCTGCGATGGAGACACCACGACCTCCTCGGCATAGCCGCCGAAACGCAACTTGACGATGACGCGGTCACCGGTCTTGAAGCCCGTCACGCCGTCGGCGATCTCGCTGATGTCGCCGGCGGCCTCCATGCCGGGCGTGAACGGCAGTTCGGGCTTGAGCTGATATTCGCCCGCGGCCATCAGGATATCGGGAAAATTGATGCCGGCGGCACGGATGCGGATGCGGACCTGCCCGGGCTTCAGCGGCAGCGAGGCAAAGTCTTCAAGGCGCAGCGTTTCGGGCGGACCGAGTTCTCGGCAGACAATGGCTTTCGGCATCAGGCGGCGCTCGCTTTGCGACGCTGCAGCGCCTCGCGGATCAGCGGCAGGCGGTCATTGCCGAAATACATGTCGGTTTTGTCGAGATAGATGGTGGGCGAACCGTAGCCGCCGCGTGCCATCACCTCATCGGTATTGAGTTTGAGCTGGTCCTTGATGCCTTGCTCGGCGATGCCGGCAAACAAGGCTGCGGGATCGACGCCGCTGCGTTTGCAGACCTCGGTCAGCACCTCGTCCTTCGAGATGTCCTGATCCTCGCCCCAATAGATCTCGAACACCGTGCGGGCGAACGGCACCATCTTGTCCGGCTGCTCGCGCTGCAGCCAGATACAGCCACGCATGGCCTTGACGCTGTTCACCGGAAACACGCTGGGCGGCATCTTGATGGCGAGGCCGGCAGAGCGCGCCCAGTCGCCGAGGTCCTTCTTCATGTAGCGCGCCTTGGCAGGCACCGGCGTCTCGCGCGAGGCATAGACCGACGGATTGATCGTGTTGAAAATGCCGCCGACCAGGATCGGGCGCCACGAGATCTCGGCGCCAAACTCCTTCGCCAGCGGCTGGATGTTGTGAAAGGCGAGATAGGTCCAGGGACTGGAGCAATCGAAGAAGAATTCGATCATGGGTGTTTCCTCGGTTTTGTTCTTCTCCGTCATTGCGAGGAGCCCTTGCGACGAAGCAATCCAGTCCTTGCCCGCGGTCTTCTGGATTGCTTCGTCGCTCCACTCCTCGCAATGACGGCGGTTATTATTGTTGCTGCTGCGCCTGCGCATGCGCGGGCTGATCGACACCGAACATGATCTTCCGCGCCTGCTCGTCCATCGGCTTGCGCTCCGCTTTGCCGACCGCAAGGCCGGCTTGTACTTGCGGCCGCGCGCGGAGCAGCACGTACCATCGCTTTACGCTTGGAAAATCATCCAGCGTCAGGCCCTGCGCCTTGTGGGTCATGATCCAAGGAAAGCAGGCCATGTCGGCGATGGAATAATCGCCGGTGATGTAATCGCGGCCATCGGCGAGATGTGCGTCGAGCACGCCATAGAGGCGCTTCGCCTCGCGGCTGTAGCGATCGATGGCATAGGGAATCTTCTCGGGCGCATAGAGCAGGAAATGGCCGTTCTGCCCGAGCATCGGGCCGAGGCCGCCCATCTGCCACATCACCCATTGCATCACGTCGAAACGCCCGCGCTGATCCACCGGCATGAAGCGGCCGGACTTCTCAGCGAGATAGATCAGGATGGCGCCACTCTCGAACATCGTGACCGGCTCGCCGCCATCCGCCGGCGCATGATCGACGATGGCCGGCATGCGCCCGTTCGGCGAGAGTTTGAGGAATTCCGGCTTGTGCTGGTCGCCGCGGCCGAGCTGCATCGGCACCACCTTGTAAGGCAGGCCGCATTCCTCCAGCATAATGGTGATCTTCCAGCCGTTCGGCGTCGGCGCGTAGTGCAGGTCGATCATCGGTTTCCTCGGCTTGTTTTCCGCGATCCTAGCCCTCGGCCGGCGATGCGCCAATCCCATATACGCGGAGGCCGGAACATGGCAGACAGGCGGCCTAACGAACAATTCCGGGGAGCGAACAATGCTGTTTCCGACCACCATCGCCGGCTCGCTGCCGAAGCCCGAATGGCTCGCCGAGCCCAACAAATTGTGGCCGACCTGGCGCTCGCAAGGCGCGGAACTGCAGCGCGCCAAGCGCGACGCCACGCTGCTGGCGGTGAAGGTGCAGGAAGATGCCGGCATCGACATCGTCACCGACGGCGAACTGGCGCGGCAGCATTTCGTCCATGGCTTCCTCGAAAAGGTCGAGGGCATCGACTTCAAGAACAAGGTCGAGATGGGCATCCGCAACGATCGCTACAAGGCGATGGTGCCGCAGGTGATCGCGCCGCTGCAGCTCAAGGGCCGCGTGCACGATTTCGAGGCGCAGGTGGTGCGGGCGCATACGACGCGCAAATTCAAGTTCACGCTACCCGGCCCGATGACCATCATCGATACGCTCTCGAACAGCCACTATAGCGACCGCGTCGAGATGGCGTTCGCCTTCGCCGAACTGCTCAATCAGGAAGCGCGCGCCTTGCAGGCCGACGGCGTCGACATGATCCAGTTCGACGAGCCCGCCTTCAACGTGTTCATGAAGGATGCCGCCGACTGGGGCGTGACGGCGCTGGCGCGCGCCGCCGAAGGCCTCACCTGCGCCACCGCCGTGCATATCTGCTACGGCTACGGCATCAAGGCCAATACGGACTGGAAGGAAACGCTGGGCAACGAGTGGCGGCAATATGAGGAGATCTTCCCGGCCATCGATGCCTCCTCGGTCCAGCAGGTCGCCATCGAATGCCGCAATTCGCGGGTGCCGCTGGAATTGCTGGGGTTACTGAAAAACAAGGTGGTGCAGGCCGGCGTGATCGATGTCGCCAGCGATGTGGTGGAGACGCCGGAGGATGTGGTCGCCACCATCGAGGCCGTGATGAAGCATGTCCCGAAGGAGCGCATCGTGCCGACCACCAATTGCGGCATGGCGCCGATGCAGCGGGATATTTCGGAGGCGAAGCTGCGGGCGCTCGGCGCGGGCGCGAAGCTGGCGCGGGAGCGATTGGGGTAAAGCCACAAACACAGTCCCTCATGGTGAGGAGG
>JAEXHR010000255.1 GCA_023449855.1 Pseudomonadota bacterium
CCCCACAAGGGGGAGGGAAAGAAGTTACGGCGCTCGCTGTTCTACTTCCCGAACCCCTCCCGCATCTTCGCCTGGATCTTGGCCATGCCGCCGATCCAGCGGTCGTAGTTCTCGGTCTTCTTGCGCATGTAATCGACCACCTGCTTGTGCGGCAGGATCACGAAGGTCTCGGCTTCGATACCCGCCAGCGCATCCGCGGCCACCTGCTCCGGCGACAGGTTGCCGTCATTCGACTGCGGGCCCTTCGGGATGTTCTTGAGCATGTTGGTATCGACGCCCTGCGGACACAGGATCGAGACCTTGATGCCATGGGCGCGATGCGAGATGGCGAGGCTCTCGGCGAAACCGACGGCGGCATGTTTGGTGGTCGAATAAGCGGGGCTGCCGACCTGCGACAGCAGGCCCGCGGCCGAGATCGTATTGAGGAAATAGCCGCCGCCGCGTTCCTTCATCAGCGGGACGAGATGCCGCGCGGCATAGACATGGGCCATCACATGGATCGCCCAGCTCTTCATCCACGGTTCGTCGGATGCGCCGCCGGCATTGGGCATCATCGGATCGAAACCGCCACCGATGCCGGCGTTGGAGCAGAACAGATCGATGGGGCCGAACTGGCGCTCGGTTTCATCGATCACATGTTTGATATCTTCCTCGCGCCCGACGTCGCATTTGAATGACGCACCGCCGATGCTGTCGGCCACCGCTTTGGCGCGCTCGCCATCGAGATCGACGACGACGACTTTCTTCGCGCCTGCCTTGTGAAAGGTCTCGCACAGCGCCTGGCCGATGCCATTGGCGCCGCCGGTCACGACGACGATCTTGCCGTCTACCCGCATGGGTTCACTCCCCTGATGTTATATTTTCTTGTCGCTTACGCCGCGGTGCTCAGCACCATGTCGAGCACCGCGGTATAGTGGCATGCGGCGCCGAGCAGGACAAATGCGTGCCAGATGGCATTCTGGAAGCGCAGGCGGCGCCAGGCGTGGAAGATGACGCCGAGCGTATAGAGCGTGCCGCCGGCGGCGACGAACCACATGGTCATCGGCGGCAACGGCATGAACACGGCGTCATAGGCCATCATGCCGCTCCAGCCGAGCGCGAGATAGAGCACCACGGCGAGCCCGTCGAAGCGACCGGGATAGCGCAGCTTGATGACGATGCCGGCGGCGGCGACGCCCCACACGAAGGCGAGCAGACCGGCGGCGAGCCAGCCATTCTCGATCTGTGCAAGGAACGGCGTGTAGGTGGCGGCGATCAGGAGATAGATCGCCGAATGATCGAAGCGGCGCAGGAACCATTTTCGCGGCGACACTGGCCACATATTGTAGGCCGCGGAGAAACCGAGCATCGCGAGCAGCCCGGCGGCATAGATGGAGACGCTGACGATCTCGGTGGTCGAGGCGAAGATGGCGGTGAGCACGATGAGCGCAGTGAGCGCGACGAGGCCGAGGCACACGCCAAGGCCATGAATGATGCCATCGGCGATCAGTTCCGCACGATCGTAGTTCCAGCGGATCGCACCTGCGACCCGATGGGCGGAATTGGCGGTGAGCTGCTTCAGGCGGAAAACGGTCATGGCGAATGCTGGCCGGTCGGCTGGTGATGCAGATGGCATGCCCGCCCCAGGCATGCCGCGATTTCCCCTGTCCCGCGATAGATGATGCGGTGCGGAAGGTCAATGAAAGCTGAATGACATAGCTGTAACACTTCGCATCGCAACTTGATTTCAGCCCGATAATCGCCACCTTGTGATCGCGTTTCGCAACATTCACCGGAGCCCTCCCGCGCAACATGGCCAGCTTGTCCGAACTTGTCGAAGAAGCCCGGCTGTCCGCGCGCGCATTGCTCGATTATGGCGATGGTCTGTTCAATCCCACCGTGCGGCTTGGCGTCACGGGCCTGTCGCGCGCCGGCAAGACGGTGTTCATTACCGCGCTCGTCCATGGACTGACGCGCGGCGGCAGGTTTCCGGTGTTTGAATCGCTGGCGACCGGGCGCATCGCCAAGGCGCGTCTCGCCCCGCAGCCGGACGATGCGGTGCCGCGCTTCGCCTATGAGCAGCATCTTGCGACGCTGATCGACGAGCGGCGATGGCCGAATTCGACCACCGATATCAGCGAGCTGCGCCTCGTGATCGACTATCAGCGCAAGAGCGGCGCGGAGCGCACGCTGACGCTGGATATCGTCGACTATCCCGGCGAGTGGCTGCTCGATCTGCCGTTGCTCAACAAGAGCTATGAGGAATGGTCGGCGGAAAGCCTCGCGCTGTCGCGGCAAGGCCCGCGCGCGGAGATCGCGGCGGACTTCCTCGCGCATCTCGCGACGCTCGCCCCCACCGCGCCGGAGAACGAACCGTTCACGCTGACGGCAGCAAAACTGTTCACCGACTATCTGCGCGCCGGCCGCGATGAACGCTTCGCCATGAGCCTGCTGCCGCCGGGCCGCTTCCTAATGCCCGGGAATCTTGCGGGGTCGCCCGCCCTCACCTTCGCACCGCTCGATGTGGCCGCGGATGGCAGTGCGCCGGACGGATCGCTGTGGGCGATGATGAAGCGGCGCTATGAGGCGTATAAGGACGTCGTCGTCCGGCCGTTCTATCGCGATCACTTTGCGCGGCTGGATCGCCAGATCGTGCTGGTCGATGCGCTCTCCGCCTTCAATGCCGGGCCGGAAGCGCTGCACGATCTCGAAGCGGCGCTGGCCGGCATCCTCGACAGTTTCCGCATCGGCCGCAGCTCGATCCTGAGCACGCTGTTCCGCCCGCGCGTCGATCGGATCCTGTTTGCCGCGACCAAGGCGGACCATTTGCATCATCTCAGCCATGATCGGCTGGAGGATGTCCTCAAGCAGATCGTGCGCAAGGCGCTGGCGCGCTCGGAATTGTCGGGCGCCGCTGTCGATGTCGTCGCCATCGCCGCCGTGCGCGCGACCAAGGAAGCGCTGGTGCAGCGCGGGCGCGACAAACTGCCGTCGATCCTCGGCACGCCGGTGGCCGGCGAGTCCGCCAATGGCGAGATTTTCGACGGCGAAACCGAAGTCGCGACCTTCCCCGGCGACCTGCCGAGCAATCTCGATGGCCTGTTCGATGGCGGGGCCTTCACCGGCCTGTCCAGCACCAGCGCCGACAAGGCCGACTACCGCTTTCTCAAATTCCGCCCGCCTCTGCTCGTGCGCGAAGCCGGCGTGGAGCCGGCGCTGCCTCACATCCGCCTCGACCGCGCGCTCCAGTTCCTGATCGGAGACCGCCTGCAATGACCGACCGCACGCGCCGCCCGGCCACGTTCCGCCTCGACGATCCCCATGTCACCGTCATGGACGCCGACGACGATATCCGCCGTCTTGCCCGCGGCGCCATCCGCATCACGCCGGAGCCCGAGCCGCAATTGCCTGTCGCCATCGACGAGCCACTGCGCCCGGCCCGCAAAGGCTTCGGCTGGGGCACGCTGTTCTGGAGCGCGCTTGGCGGCCTCGTGCTGCTCGGCACCGGGCTCGGCGTCGCCAATCTGATCCGCGACCTCTTCACCATCAATGACGGCCTCGGCTTTCTCGGTGTCGGCCTCGCCGCGCTGGTGGCGCTGGCGCTCGTGGTGATCATCGCGCGCGAGGCGCTCGCCTTGATGCGCCTCGCCACCATCGAGAAGCTGCATGCACGCGCCATCGAGGTGATCGCCAGCGACGACCGGAGCGAGAGTCGCGCGGTGCTCGCCGATCTGCTCAAGCTCGCCCACAGCAATCCGCGCCTCGCCCGCGCCCGCACCGCATTGCAGGCCCATGCCGGCGAAATCATCGATGGCGCCGATCTGATCCGGCTGGCCGAACGCGAATTGATGTCGCCGCTGGATATCGAAGCGCGCCGGCTGGTCTCTGTGGCCGCACAGCGCGTGTCGGTCGTCACCGCGGTCTCGCCGCGCGCGCTCGTCGACATGTTGTTCGTCTTCGCCGCCGCGATCCGTCTCGTGCGGCAGCTCGCAAAGCTCTATGGCGGGCGCCCGGGTACGCTCGGCATGATCGCCTTGCTCCGCCAGGTCGTCGGCCATCTCGCCGTCACCGGTGGCATGGCGGCGAGCGACGGCATGATCCAGCAGGTGCTCGGCCACGGCATCGCGGCAAAGCTCTCGCAGCGCCTCGGCGAAGGCATCTTGAACGGCCTCCTCACCGCACGCTTCGGCCTCGCAGCCATCGACGTGACACGCCCGCTGCCGTTCACGGCGCTGCCACGACCGCAGCTTGCGGACCTGGCCAAGGATCTGGTGCCGAAGAAGGACGACGACGAAGCGTAAGGCGGATTAGGGCGTGCACTCATAAAACCGCCCGCCATCTCCGCTTCACCGCTGGAAGCGGACAGCAGCGCACCACACCGGCATATCGGCTAAGTGCCGATTGCTGACTTAGCGGGCTGGGTCGCAGACTTGTCTATCGACAACAGCTCCGGCTAGATTGCAGCGCTAGCTGTGGAGAAAATGAGGGACTTGGATGTTTGAGGTCCGCGAAGACGATCTTTCCGGCGAAGCGACGTTGCGCTTGCTTGCACTTCACCTCTCCGGGATGCACGCCAACTCACCACCTGACAGCGTCTATGCCCTCGATCTGTCGGGATTGAAGGCACCGGGCGTCACGGTCTGGACCGTCTGGGAGGGTGCCGAAGTGGTCGGAATCGGCGCGCTGAAGGAATTGGGCAATGGCAGCGGCGAGGTGAAATCCATGAGAACCCATCCCGATCATCTCCGCCGGCGCGTGGCCGCGCTGCTACTAGACCAGATCGTGGCAGAGGCCAAGGCGCTTGGCTTGACCCGTCTGAGCCTCGAAACCGGAAGCGGCCCGGCGTTCGAACCCGCGTTGACGCTCTATCGGAAGCATGGCTTCGTGGACGGGGAGGCATTCTCCGACTACCAGCCGAGCGCCTTCAACCAATTCCTTCACCTACAACTCTCTGCTTAGCCCAAGTCGCAGATCGGCCCAGCCGCGAACATAAAGCGGATTACGCTCCGCTAATCCGCCCTACTTGCTGCTGCAGCGATACAATCCACTTCCACATCAAACGGCCCATGCCACCCGGCAACGATGAAAAAGCCGCGCGCCGGCGGATTGCTCGGGAAGTAACGTGCATAGACCTTGTTGATGGTTTCAAACTGGTCGGCGCCGGTGCAGTAGACATTGCACTTGATGACCCTGTCGCTCGACGAGCCTGCGGCCGCCAGACACATCATCATCTGATCGAGCACGATCTCGATCTGCCGCTCCAGCGGAAAGCGCCGGATCTCGCCACTATCGGGATCATAGGGCGGCAACTGCGACACATAGACGAGGTCGCCGTAGCGCACCGCCGGCGCAACCGGGACATTTCTTGCCTCAAAGCGCGACGAGAACGGCTCGACGCGAATGGATTCTATTTCCATGGATCGTCTCCCAATGCCGATTTGGCCTGCATCAGGATTGCATGGACGATCGTCTGTGTGAGGCCAATCGGTTCGGCTCCGGCCGAACTGACAACGGTGGCGACAGGACCGAAGAGCCGCTACGCTGCGACATGGTCGTCGCCGCCAACATGGTCGAAGTCGCAGCGCTGGTTGGCGATACCGCGCGTGCGACCATGCTCGGCGCCCTCATGGGCGGTCAGGCGCTCACGGCAACCGAACTCGCATTCCTTGCACGCATATCCCGCCCCACCGCCAGCGAACATCTGGTGAGGCTTCTCGACGCTCGCCTGATCTCGGTGACACCAAGCGGCCGGTTTCGCTACTACCGAATTACATCTCCGCTTGTGGCCCAGATGCTGGAGAGCATGATTTCGGTCGCAGCTCTGGAATTGCCGCCACGACACCGGCCCCGCTCCGCGCGCGACGACGCACTATGCCGCGCGCGCACCTGCTACGATCACATGGCCGGGCGGCTGGGTGTGGCGGTCGCCGATGCGCTGGTCGCACGGAGCTTTGTGCATCTGAGCGAGGATGGCGGCCTCGTCACCGACGCAGGATATGGTTTTCTTTGCGAGTTCGGTGCGAAGCTCTGGAGCGAGCGGCGCTATCACATCGCCGGTCTGGTCGGCGCCGCGCTCCAGCGGCGATTTCTCGAGCTGGGCTGGATCGCACGAACCCGTGAGACGCGGGCCTTGAAGATCACCGACACCGGGACGGCGGGATTGAAGGATTGGTTCGACATCGATCTTGGCGTTGCGATGGATGCGGCATCGCGGAACAAGGAAGATCAGGAAGCGTAGGGCGGATCAGGCGAAGCCGTAATACGCCGTTCTTCGCCCAATGCGCTCCGCCGGCGGATTACGCTGCGCTCATCCGCCCTACGAAAAGTGCCAGCGACGGCGGACGATAGAATGGCGTGTCCGGCGCTGGATTGAGTTCCGGCGTCCAGCCGGTGATCTTGTCGATCTGGAACGAACGCATCGCTGTGCCGCGCCACTCCGTGTTCATTTGCCGCAGCGGTTGCAGCGTTGCGCCGGCGCCGAGCAGCAGTGCGCGATCCTGATCGTCCGGCTGCGCAATATAGAGCCCCACATGCCCCTTGATGCTGTTCATGCCGGGATCGCGGAAGCCGAGAAAACGCGCGCGCTCGTTCACCTGGATCACCGGGACGCTGTCCTTCAGGTGCCAGCGCAGCATCGCATAGACGCGGTAGTTGGTCGTCGCGATCCAGGTGGCGCCGGTGGCCTGCATGTCCTGCACGGCGCGCGCGGCAAGGCCATCATAGCCGGCCTCCGTGCCGATCGGATCATTGCGGCCGAGCAGATTCCACGGCGCGGCGACGGAATAGAGGAAGGCGAGCACAACGAAGGGAATGCCGACAGCAATCGATGTGACGATCCAGCGATGGCCGTCGCGCACCACCTTCGCGGACCAGCCATCCCCCGCAAGGCGCGTGACATTGATCGCCGCCACCGCAATGGCGGGCGGCCACATGAACATCGGCCAGGTATCGCCGACGCGCAGCGTCAGCGAGCGCCACAGGAAATAGGCGAACGGCACCAGCACGCTGAGCGACAGCAGCAGCGAAACCGGATCGCGCCGACGGGTGCCGCGCCAAAGCGTCAGCACGCAGGCGGAGACCAGCACCGGAAACAGAACGAAACCGACCTGCGCAAATTGCAGGCCGAAGAACTCGCCGAACGTGCCGAGCGAGAAGGCATGCGGCGCGGTCACGCGCACGAACTGGAACTTGAACGAGGCCCAGTCATGCGTCGCATTCCAGATCGTCACCGGCGACGACACCGCGAGCGCGACCAGCACCGCGAGCCACGGATACGGACTTTTCAGCCAGCGCATCCGCCAGTCCGGCACCAGCATGAAGACGAGAATGGCGGGCACCGTCAGCACCACCGTGAGCTTCGACAACAGCGCGAGTCCGCCGAACGCACCTGCTGCCAGCCACCAGCGGCCATCATTGCTTTGCGCCAGCCGCACCAGCGACCACAGCATCGCGGTGGCAAACGGGATCATCGCGACGTCGGGTGCAACCTTGGCCATCAGCAGGCCGTAATACAGCGCGGCCTCGGTCATCAGCACCGTGACCACCATCGCCCGCAGATCCTGGGTGACGCGGCGGACGATATCCACCAGCAGCAATTGCGTCACGGCCAGCGCCACGATGCCGGGGAAACGGGCGCCGAAGGCGGTGTCGCCGAAGATCGCCGTGCCGGCACGAACGAACCAGGCGATCATCGGCGGATGATCGAGGAAGGACAGCACGCTCTCCTTCGACCAGGTCCAGTAATAGGCCTCGTCGGTGCGCAGCTCGAACAGGCCGGCATAGACCAGCCGCATGACGGTCAGCGCGAGCAGCAGCGCGCCCACGGCGGCAAGCGACCGGCGCGAAACATTACGAGCGAGAGGACCGGGGGCGAATGGCGTCATGCCGGGCTTTTGGGCTGGTCACGCCATGGTGTCAACTTGTTGCCTTGGCTCGTGTAGGATGGGTTGAGCACAGCGAAAACCCATCAACCACAAGCTCGGGAATTGATGGGTTTTCGCTGCGCTCAACCCATCCTACGACCCCGCTGCGTTTTATGGTTTCCCGATGCCCCGGACTGCCATCCCACTCCCCGCTTCGCATGCCGCCGCACCGTCCTGGTGGCGGGGCATCGGCCTGCGCCAGATCCGGCTGACCTGCGCACTGGTGCTGTTCACCTATCTGCTCAGCCACTTCATCAATCACGCCCTCGGCAACATCTCGATGGACGCGCTGCAGGCCGGCGTCGTCATCCATGCTGCGATCTGGCAGTTCTTCCCGGTCGCCGTGATTTTCTATACGTCCGCCCTGATCCATGCCGCGCTCGGCATCTGGGCGCTGTATGAGCGCCGCCAGTTTCAGTGGAAGGCGGTCGAGCCGCTGCAGCTTGTGCTCGGCCTCAGCATTCCCGCGCTGATCGTCGCCCATGTGGTGGCGGTGCGGCTTGGCGAAAACATCTATGACATCAATCGCAGCTACCCGCAGGTGTTTGCCTCCTGGGTCGGCTCGCCGCTGCGCCTGTGGGCCATGTATACGGTGGTGCTGGTGGCCTGGACCCATGGCTGTATCGGCCTGTATTTCTGGCTGCGCATGAAACTGTGGTTCAGGCGAGCCGCACCATGGCTGCTCGCCGTGGCGGTGATGCTGCCGACGCTCGCGCTGCTCGGCATCTTCCAGGGTCAGCGCATCGTCGCGGCTCGCATCGCGGCGCCGGAATGGCAGGCTGCCAATCTCGGCCCGGGCCAGGTGGGCACGCCCGCGCAACAGGACATGCTGGCAGCGATCACCGACAATCTCCTGATCGGCTATATCGCGTTGCTGCTTCTGGTGCTGGCCGCACGCGGTGTCCGCATCATCCTCGAGCGGCGGGCCGGCATGATCAGCCTCGCCTACGGCAACGGCCGCACCGTGCGCGTGCCGGTGGGGCTCAGCGTGCTGGAGGCCAGCCTGCGTCACAAGGTGCCGCATGCCAGTATCTGCGGCGGACGGGCGCGCTGCTCCACCTGCCGCATCCGCATCACCAGCGATATTGCCGTTCTGCCCGAGCCTTCGGCACGCGAGAGCTTCGTGCTGAGCCGGCTCGGCACCGATGGCGATCCCGCCATCCGCCTCGCCTGCCAGCTGCATCCGACCGCCGATCTTGCTTTCGTGCAATTGCTGACGCCGCATGCATCGAGCGCCAATGCCCATGCCACGCATCCCGCGCGGATCGGCCAGGAGCGTTATCTCGTCTGCATGTTCGTGGACATGCGCGGCTCCACCATGCTGGCGGAGAAGCGGTTGCCTTACGACACCGTGTTCATCGTCAACCGTTTCCTCGCCGCCGTCTCGCAGGCGGTGGTCGCCTGCGGCGGCAAGCCGAACCAGTTCATCGGCGACGGCGAGCTCGCGCTGTTCGGGCTGAATTGCGATCCGCAAACCGCATCCCGCCAGGCGCTCAAGGCCGCCGCGCAGATCGCCGAGAATGTCGACGAATTGAATCAAGCTTTAAAACACGACCTGCCGCAGCCGATCCGCTTCGGCATCGGCATCCATGGCGGCGAGGTGATCGTCGGCGATATCGGCTATCGCGACAACATGGTGTTCACCGCGCTCGGCGATCCCGTGAATGTTGCTGCACGCTTGCAGGACATGACCAAGGGCCTGTCCTGCGCCGCGGTCATTTCGGAGGACGTGTTCGCTTCTGCACAGGTCGATGCCGGTGGCTTCGCTGTGCACGACCTAGCGGTGCGCGGCCGCAGTGCGCCGATCAAGGTGCGCGCGATTGCCGATACGCGGCAGCTCGCATCAGGACATGTGCAGCATCGCACCGTCGGCGCCTGAACGGATCTTCAGAAAATTCCTGCGCAACGACCTCGAACCCGGTCTGAAAACGGCGCGACGAATGGGCGATGGATCACAAACGATCCCGCAACCAGCGCATCGCGCATCACGCCAGGAGAACGACCATGTTTCGCAAACTTGCTCTCGCGGCCGTCGCCGCAGTATCGCTCGGCGCCGCAGCACTGACGCCTTCCGCCGCTTCCGCCCATGGCTGGGGCTGGCATGGCCACCATCACCATCATCACGGCGGCTTCTACGGCCCCGCTTTCCGTGTCGGCTTTGTCGGCCCCGGCCCGGGCTGCTACGTCACCCGCCGCGTGATGACGCCCCATGGCCTGCGCTGGCGGACCTTCAACCGCTGCTATTGATCGCTGCACTTGCGGCAAGCCCCGGTCAGCCGGCCGGGGCTTTTTGCCGTGCGCTGCATCGCGCTGCGGCCGGAGCTACACTTGCAGTCTTGCGACCTTCCGCCACGGCGCGCGGCATCTAGATGCGACCATCGGTGCGCACGATTTCACGCTGAGCGTGAAATTGGCGATTGCCGCCTACCCTTTGTGCTGTCAAGCTGTGTTGCCCGCGCGTAAGCTGTGCGGGTCGGATCGACCGGTTGGCGGGGATTGGTCATTCGCTCTTGCATGAGATCCCGCGGAGACGACGTGTGATGGCTAAAGGTACTGTGAAGTGGTTCAACGCGACCAAGGGCTACGGCTTCATTCAGCCGTCGGCCGGTGGCAAGGACGTGTTCGTGCATATCTCGGCGGTTCAGAAGGCTGGCCTGCAGTCGCTGAACGAAGGCCAGACGATCGAGTTCGAGGAAGTCGCCAACCGCGGCAAGACCTCGGCCGAGAATCTCAAGGTCTGATCCGTATCTGAAACGGGCGTGATTGGGGTCGCTGGCCTGCACCGGCCAGCACGGACGAATTCAAGAACGCCATCGATCGGAAATGCATTCGGCAGGGCGGCTGATCGGCCTCCCCTGAGCGGAATGCTGTTGGGTTTTAGACACTCGTCATTGCGAGGAGCCTGCTGGCGACGAAGCAATCCAGCTCTTCGTCACGAGGTTCCAATATGCACCGGATCGCTTCGTCGCCTTGCTCCTCGCAATGACGACTGCATTCCGTTTTCCGCGCCCTCGATCGTGTTTGACCCTCAGCCCTTTTTGACCCTCAATCTTCCTTCACCCATTGCGTCACCGGCATCACCGCCGGCGGCTGGGCATAGGCCTGGGTCCACATATCCACCGACCATTCGGTACCAGTCGCCTTGTCGCGCAGCACTGCGGTGTTGTGCGGGGTCTGCAGCACCAGCGCATTGCCGCGATAATGCGGATTGCCGACGGTGTGATGCTTGAACATGCCCCAGTCCTGCATGATCAGCAGCAGGCTGGTGACGTTACGCGTCGTGTCCCAGCAATCGTAATTGTGCTTGTCGTCGAAATAGCGGAAGTCCGCCTTGGCGATACGCTTGTCGGTGCCGAGCACCGGGCCGAGGCGGCGGTCGAACCAGATCACCGCCTTCTGCACGGCGGCACGCTCGGCCACCGCGGAGGCCTTGCCGCCGGCCATGATCTTGCCGAGCGCCGCGCGATCCGCCGCCGAGAAATCGAAGATGTGGCGGCGCCGGCAGACGAAGCCGTAGCAGACCGTCATGGAACCCGCCGAGGGCGGATAGATGGATACCGACGTATAGAGATCGGCGACCTCACGCGACATCTCGATGGCGGGGGCAGGCGATGACGGCAGTGTCGCTGCAACGATGCCCATCGCCAGAAGGGCGCGAAAACGAAAGAGGCCTGCCCGCATGATATGCTCCGAACGCAATGCGCCGGACCGTATCGCAGGGCTTCGGGACTGCCAAGGCAACCGCATCACGATCCCACAGGCAGCGGCGCCTCGCGCTTGATCTCTTCCATCACGGCGTAGGTGCGGCTCTCGCGCACCCCGGGCAGCGCCAGCAGGGTCTCGCCGAGAAAGCGCCGATAGGCTGCCATGTCGGCGACCCGCGCCTTCACCAGATAGTCGAAACCACCGGCGACCATGTGGCACTCGAGCACTTCCGGCGCGAGCCGGACGGCCCGCGCGAAACGCTCAAAGACGTCGGGCGTGGTCTTGTCCAGCAGCACCTCGACGAAGACCAGCAGACCGAGGCCCAGCAATTGCGGATTGAGCCGCACGCTGTAGCCCTCGATATAGCCGTCGCGTTGAAGCCGCCGCAGGCGCTCGCCGATCGATGTCGGCGACAGGCCGACCCGCTCCGCCAGCTCGACATTGGGGATTCGGCCGTCGGCCTGAAGCACTGTGAGGATCTTGCGGTCGATTTTGTCGATGTCGCTCATACTTCACGGTATACACAACATATACCGTAATATATACGGAGTAATTATAAATTATCCGGTCGAAATACGGAAGTGACGGGATTATCCTTGATTGATCCGACAGGAAGCCGCTCCACACGGGATTTCGTCCAGATGCCCTTCTCCGCCCCCTATGCCCCCGACGACACCGCCATCGCCGCAAAGCTCCTTGCGGAGGCGAGGCTCACACCGGACCAGGACGCCCGCATCGATGCCACCGCCTCGCGGCTGATCGCGGCGATCCGCGCCCGCGACGACCGCTTCGGCGGCGTCGAGGACATGCTGCGGGAATATGCGCTTTCCACCAAGGAGGGCCTCGCGCTGATGGTGCTGGCGGAAGCTCTGCTGCGCGTGCCCGATGCGCGCACCGCCGATGCCTTCATCGAGGACAAGCTGGCGGACGGCGATTTCATCCATCACGAGACGAAATCGACGGCGTTCCTGGTCAATGCCTCCGCCTGGGCGCTGGGCCTCTCGCAGCGTGCGATCCAGCCCGGCGAGACGCCGCAGGGCACGCTCGGCCGGCTCGCCAAGCGCATCGGCCTGCCCGCCGTGCGCGCGGCCACGCGGCAGGCGATGCGGCTGATGGGCAGCCATTTCGTCCTCGGCGAAACCATCGGCGACGCGCTGGAGCGCGCACGCAAGGCCAGCGAGCGGGCGCCACGTTATTCCTACGACATGCTCGGCGAAGGCGCCCGCACGGCGGAGGATGCGCAGCGCTACTACGACTCCTATGCCGCGGCCATCGATGCCATCGGCCGCGCCGCCGGCACCAAGCCGCTGCCCGACCGGCCGGGCATTTCCGTCAAACTCTCCGCATTGCACCCACGCTTCGAGGCCGTGAGCCACGGGCGGGTGATGGCGGAACTGGTGCCACGCCTGATCGCGCTGGCGCAGCAGGCGAAGCGCTACAATCTCAACTTCACCGTCGATGCGGAGGAAGCCGACCGGCTCGAACTCTCCCTCGACATCATCGACGCCGCCCTCGCCGACGGCGCGCTGTCCGACTGGGACGGTTTTGGTCTCGCGATCCAGGCCTATCAGAAGCGCTGCGCGGATGTGATCGACCACATCGACGCGCTGGCGCGCAAGCACGATCGGCGGCTGATGGTGCGGCTGGTGAAGGGCGCCTATTGGGACACCGAGATCAAGCGCGCGCAGGAGCGCGGGCTGGACGGCTATCCCGTCTTCACCCGCAAGGCGATGACGGACCTCAACTACATCGCCTGCGCGCGAAAGCTGCTGACGCTGCGGCCGCGCATCTTTCCGCAATTCGCGACGCATAATGCGCTGACGGTGGCCACGATCCTCGAACTCGCCGACGGCGGCGGCTACGAATTCCAGCGCCTGCATGGCATGGGCGACGCGCTCTATGCGCAACTCGGCAAGGATCGGCCGGACATCCGCTGGCGCACTTATGCGCCAGTCGGCAGTCATCGCGACCTGCTCGCTTATCTGGTGCGGCGGCTGCTGGAGAACGGCGCGAACTCTTCCTTCGTGGCCATTGCCGCCGATGAGAGCGTGCCCGTCTCGACCTTGCTGCAGCGGCCGGCGGACCTGATCGGCAACGCGGACCGTGCGAGCCACGCACACATTCCGCTGCCGCGCGATCTCTACGGCGCCGAACGCACGAACTCATCCGGGATCGAGTTCGGCGAGCGCAAGGCGCTGGATCGGCTGCTAGCGGATGTCGCGGTGAGCAGGCTTGAGACGAAGCCGATCCCTTATGCGACGACCGAACAAGCCGACAAGACCATCGCCGCCGCTACGGCGGGCTTTGCGGCCTGGAGCCGGGCATCGGCAGACATGCGAGCCGCGATACTGACGCATGCCGCCGACCTGCTCGAAACGCGCCGTGCCTCTTTCATCGCCCTGTTGCAGTACGAGGGCGGCAAGACGCTGGACGATGCCTTGGGAGAGGTCCGCGAAGCCGCCGACTTCTGCCGCTATTATGCCGCGCAGGGCCGCAGGCTGTTCGGCGCAGGCGAAACCATGCCCGGCCCGACCGGCGAGAGCAACCTGCTGACGCTGCGTGGCCGCGGCGTGTTCGTGGCGATCTCGCCGTGGAATTTTCCGCTCGCGATTTTCATCGGCCAGATCGCCGCAGCGCTGATGGCCGGCAACAGCGTGGTGGCGAAGCCCGCCGAGCAGACACCGCGCGTGGCAGCCATTGCGGTGGCGCTGCTGCATGACGCGGGCGTGCCGGCGCAGGCGCTGCATCTCGTGCCGGGCGATGGCCGTATCGGTGCGGCGCTGGTCGCGCATCCCGCTGTAGCCGGCGTCGTTTTCACGGGCTCGACCGAAGTGGCGCGCGCGATCAACCGTACGCTCGCGGCCAAGGATGGCCCGATCGTGCCACTGATCGCCGAGACCGGCGGCGTCAATGCAATGATCGTCGACGCCACCGCGCTACCAGAACAGGTCGCCGACGATGTGGTGACCTCCGCGTTTCGCTCCGCCGGACAGCGCTGTTCGGCGCTGCGGCTGCTGTTCCTGCAAGAGGACGTGGCGGATCGCATGATCGAAATGATCGTCGGTGCCGCATGCGAACTGAGGATCGGCGATCCCTCCGATCCTTCGGTGCATGTCGGGCCTGTGATCGATGCCGAAGCGAAGCAGAAGCTCGATGCGCATATCGCAGGGATGAAGGGCCAAGCGCGCCTGCTCCATGCCGGCACCGCACCATCCGGCAACTTCGTCGCGCCGCATGTATTCGAACTGAACAGCGCCAGACAACTGACCGAGGAAGTGTTCGGCCCGGTGCTGCATGTGGTGCGCTATCGTGCCGCGGATTTCAGCCGCGTGCTGGACTACATCGCGGCCACCGGCTTTGGCCTCACTCTCGGCATCCATTCGCGTATCGACGACACCATTGAACGCGCCATCGCGCGGCTGCAGGTCGGCAATGTCTACGTCAATCGCAACATGATCGGCGCGGTGGTCGGCGTGCAGCCCTTCGGCGGCTTCGGTCTGTCGGGCACGGGGCCGAAAGCCGGCGGGCCGCATTACCTTGTGCGCTTTGCGACCGAGCAGACGGTGAGCATCAACACCGCAGCAGCAGGTGGCAATGCAGCATTGATGACGGCGAGGGACTAGCAGCGCAGCGTCCCGCTTCCGGCCGTTGCATCCCGCATCCAAGATGGTTCAAATGCGCCGCTGGAGTCTCCGTGGAATTAAATTCCGGTAGACGGCACAAACAATGATGATCTTGGGAGTGAGGCGATGGAAGACGGTTTGTTCAAGGGGCTGAAGGTTCTGGATTGCGCGAGCTTCATCGCAGCACCGGCCGCAGCCACTGTGCTGTCCGACTTCGGCGCCGACGTCATCAAGATCGAACCGCCCGGCGCCGGCGATCCCTATCGCAACCTGCCCAACCTCCCCGGCTACCCCAAGAGCGAGCACAACTACGCCTGGATGATGGAGAGCCGTAACAAGAAGAGCCTCGCGCTCGATCTCGCCAAGCCGGAAGGCCGCGAGGTTCTCTACAAGCTCGTCGCCGAGGCCGACGTCTTCATCACCAACTTCCCGCCGCCGGTGCGCAAGAAGTTGAAGATCGCCTATGAGGACATCGCACCGCTAAACGACAAGCTCATCTATGCCTGCTTCACCGGCTATGGCGACAAGGGCGCCGAGGCCGACAAGCCCGGCTTCGACTCGACCGCCTGGTGGGCGCGCTCTGGCATGATGGACCTCGTCCGCGCCGATGAGGACACGGTGCCCGCGCGCTCCGTCGCCGGCATGGGCGATCATCCCTGCGCCATGGCGCTCTATGGCGCCATCGTCACCGCGCTTTACAAGCGCGAGAAGACCGGCCTGGGCTGCCAAGTGAAATCCAACCTGATGGCCAACGGCGTGTGGTCGTCGAGCGTGCTGGCACAGGCGAAGCTGTGCGGCGCCACCTTCGAGAAACGCCGCGGCCGCCACGAGGCGCTGAATGCCGTAACCAATCACTATCGGTGCCGCGACGGTCGCTGGATCATGCTGTCGCTGCTGGCCGAAGAACGCCAGTGGCCGGCCTTCACCAAATGCCTCGAGCGTGAGGACCTGCTGAACGATCCGCGCTTCGCCACCAAGCCGGATCGCCATGCCAATTCGGTCGAACTGATCAAGATTCTCGACGAGGTGTTTGCCAAGCGCGATCTCGCCGACTGGCGCGAGCGTCTCGACGGCAACGGCCTCGTGTTCGGCTTCGTCGGCATTCTCGACGACATCCCGCACGACCAGCAGATGAAGGACAATGACGTGCTGGTGCCGTTCGAGAATTCGGACATCCTGACCATCAACAGCCCGATCTGGATCGGCGGCGAAACCAAGCGCAAGCCGCGCCTGCCGCCCTCCATCGGCCAGCATAGCGACGAGATCCTGCGCAGCATGGGCTATGACGATCACCAGATCGAAAAGCTGCGGGCTGCGGGAGCCGTGCAGTAGTAGCTGTCATTGCGAGCGAAGCGAAGCAGTCCGGAAAACCAAGAAAGACTGGATTGCTTCGTCGCTACGCTCCTCGCAATGACGACACTATCTCGCCAGCAGCCACCCGAAGAAGCCGAGCCCGAGCAGCACTGCAACCGCCACCGCCCAGACGCTGACGCGGATGTCGCTCACCGTCTGTTTCTTGCTCTCGTTCTCATTGATGACGGCGTCCCGGTCCTTGATCTCTTTTTCGGTCTCGTTCATCGCCCAGTCCCCGTCACTTCAAAAAACACATGCCGATGCGCGAAGCCGCATCGTCGCCCGCCGGCTGGCACGACAGCCCTTCGGCGCAGGTCCATGACGCGAAGCTGGCATCGAGCCGCCCTTTTGCATCGCGGCGATAGCAGGTTGCGCCCCAGCCATCGTTGACGGAATTTCCTGCGAGCTCGCGGCTGCCGCGCATCTGCGGCCGGTCGGA
Organism: Pseudomonadota bacterium; assembly: GCA_023449855.1. Lineage (GTDB taxonomy): Bacteria > Pseudomonadota > Alphaproteobacteria > Rhizobiales > Xanthobacteraceae > Tardiphaga. Next base: position 17,022 of record JAEXHR010000255.1, read on the forward strand.
GAATCCGCGTGAAAAGTCCGGCGCCTTCCCATCGCGCATCGACATGACGATGGCGCGACGGCGGGGCTGGTCGCCCATGAAATGCGGCGATGCCGGCACGGCGCCCTGCACCGCCTGCGCCGCCAATGAATCCACGCCGGTAAAATGAAAACCGCCGATCCCGCGGATCTGGTGGCAGCCACCACAGGTGATATCGCTGAGGCGGCGCGCAAAGCCGGCGGGCGAGCGGATATTCTCCAGCGCGCCGTCCTTCGCCGCCTGCGCGAGCGCGGCGACGACGTCGCCCTCGGTAAAGAGCCCCTTATTTTTGCCGTCCGCCATCAGGCCGAAAGTCGGTTGCAGCGCGGAGGGCGCAAAGCCCACCGGCGTTGCGGCCAGCGAGGTGGTGGCGAGAAACTGTTCGGGGATCAGCAGCGTGCCGCGATCGAAGGCGCGGAGATTGGCGGGCGCGAGCAGCCAATCGCGAAACGCGCGGCCGAGTGCGGCATCCGCAAGCAGCCGGTTGCGATCGATCTGGTTCTCCATCGGCGCTTCGCGGAACACCTGCGTTGCGGCGTCAAGGCGAAACACCTTCTGCAGATAGTCGGTGCGGAACTCCGTCGCTTCGGATTTCGGCCGATGGGAGATCTGCAGGTTGGTCTCGATGCGATCGATCTGCGCGGCGTGAACCGATGCCAACGGCCCAACTCCCGCCGTCAGCCGGTCGGCAAGCGCGGCGCCGGTTTCGGTGAAGGCAGCAGCCGCGAGCCAGCGCGCCGCGAGATCGGCGCAGGCGATGCGCTCCTCCGGCAGTTTCGCATGCAGCACCAGATTGAGCGTCATCGGCAGGCGCGGCGGCATATTGCCGGCATTGGTGCGGGTCAGCCGGTAGATCAGGCGGATCTCACCGCAGGTTTCCGGCGCGACATAAGCGCGGTCCATGCGATTGACGATGCCGGCCAGCACGAAACGGGTGCTCGGCGAGGTGAGCATGGCCTGATCGAACAGCAGCACGTCATGGCCCGCACCGAGGCCGATGCTCTCATTCGGCGTGCGCTTGCGGTGATCGGCGAGATAGCTCGCGAAGGCGTCGTCCAGCGCCGCCCGCACCGGCGCCATGGCGGGCAATGCGAACAACGCATCATTGGCGATGGGCGCAGGCGTGAGAGGCGCGAGCATCTGCGCGAGGCCGAAGCGCGATGTCTCGAGCACATGCAAAGCCGGCGCATCGGTGACGGCGAGCTGCCCCTCCGCCCGCGCGATCAGCGGCGCGAAGCAAAGCAACAAGGCAAACAGGCGAGATCGAAATCGCACGGCACCATCCCGACAGGTCAGGATGTGAGGCTAGCGCAAAACAGACGAAGATCGTAGGGCGGATTAGCGTAGCGTAATCCGCCGGCCGAGTGCATGTGTCAAAGAACGGCGGATTACGCCTTCGGCTAATCCGCCCTACGGCTTCAGCGCGCCACGATCAATCCGCGGCTGGTGACCACCGTCCAGCGGCCATCCTGCTTGCGCACCGCATCGACGCGGCCGAGGCCGGGAACGGGATCGCCGGGATAGACCTCGAACACGCCCTGGCGGCTTTCGATGGTGGCGCCACCGCCGGCGACATCGAGAATCCGCCAGCCGTCAACGGTCGGCAGGCGCGCCACTTCGGGCTTCGGCGCCGGGGTCGGCGTGGTGTTGATCGAGCCCGTCACGTCCTTCGCCGGAACAGAGGCAACAGGAGCCGGTGCCGGCGCTGCTGCCGGAGCGGCCGGCGGCGGGGCAGTGCGCAGCTTCTCGACGGCTTCGTTCAGCTTGGCAATCTTGGCGTTCGGTTCGGCCTGCGCCTTTTCCAGCTTGTCGAGGCGATCGTTGAATTTCGCCCGCGCGGCAGCAGTGGCCTTGCCGGCCTTGTCGGCATCGGCCTTCAGCGCCGCCACTTCGCTTTCGAGACGATTGATGTGTTCTTCGAGCGCAAGGGTCGCCGACTTGCCGTCATCGGCAGCGAGCAGCTTGCCGAGACCCGATGTCGCCATGGTTCCGCCGACCGCACCGACCGTGATGCCGATCGCGATCATCGCCGCGATCGCCAGCATGCGCGCGGTTCCGGCCTTCTGCTCCTGCTCGCTGCGCGGCTCGGCATTGACCATGTCTTCCCAGGAGCGCTCGCGCTTGTGCTCGTCGCGCTGCGCGCCGTCCAGCGTCGGCCCCATCAAAGTGATGCGACCGGGCGCGCCGAGCTTCGGCGCTTCCTTCTTCGCGCCGCCGGCGCCCTGCCCGGGCACCAGTCTCGGCGACTCCACATGCCTGTTGCCGGCGTGATCGCCGCTCTGGTCAGAGGTGAAATCGGCGCTGTGCTCGCTCACGGTAAAAGTCTCCAGGATCGTTCAACCTTTTGGTAACTTTCATTGCTTGCCAAATTCTTACCCGAGCGCCTGCTTACGAAAATTTCACCTCTCGTCCGGGCCGGCGCCGGCGCTTGACCCTGCCGCAAGCCCGCCGCACAACGGACGCAACGAAAACACAGGAAATGCCATGAAACTCTACGATTCCATCGGCCCGAACCCGCGCGTGGTGCGCATCTTCCTGGCCGAGAAAGGCATCAGCGTTCCCGTACAGACCGTCGATCTGGCTGCCGGCGAGAACCGCGAAGCCGCGCATCTGGCGCGCAATCCGCACGGCCAGATGCCGACGCTCGAGCTGGACGACGGCACTTTCCTGTCGGAGACGGTGGCGATCTGCGAATATGTCGAGGAAATACAGCCGCGGCCAGCGCTGATCGGCACCACGCCCGCCGAGCGCGCGGAAGCGCGGATGTGGCGGCAGCGCGTCGATCTCAATATCTGCCAGCACATTGCCAATGGCTATCGTTTCGCCGAAGGCCTCAAGCGCTTCGAAACGCGCATCGTCTGCGTGCCCGAAGGCGCGCCGGGGCTGAAGAAGATCGCGACGGACCGCCTGAAGTGGCTCGATGGCCAGATGGGCGACAAGCCGTTCATCGCAGGCCAGCGCTTCACCATGGCGGATATCGTGCTCTATTGCTGGCTCGATTTTGCCGACAAGGTCGGTCAGCCCTGGGACCGCGGCAACACGAAGATCACCGCATGGTTCGAGCGGGTGGGACAGAGGGCATCAATGAAGGCGTGAGCCTTACTTGTCCCGGACGCGATGCAGCGTTCTTCACGCTGCTTCGCAGAGCCGGGACCGCCACAAGCGCCAGAGTTCGTAACGGCCCCGGCTCTGCGGAGCAGCACTAGGTGCTGCGCCGCGTCCGGGGCACAGTGAACTACAGCACCACCGGAGCGTCCGGCAGTTCGTTCACCGCCGCACCATCTTCCGGGAAATGCTTCGCCAGATGCTTCGTCACCGCTTCGATGCCGGCGATGACGCCCTGCTCGAAGCGGCCGGCGCGGAAGTGTGCTTCCATCATCTGGCAGATCGCTTCCCACCCCGCTTTGCCGACATGTCTGTCGATGCCGCGATCGACCACGATCTCGACATCGCGGTCAGCGAGCAACAGATAGATCAGGACGCCGTTATTATGCTCGGTGTCCCAGACGCGGAGCTGCGCGAACACATCGATGGCGCGCTCGCGGGCCGACTGATTGCGGAACAGCGGCGCACCGTCGAGCGCGCCTTCGACAACGAAGCGGATCTCGCCGGCATGCGAGGCCTCGCTGGCCTTGATGGCCCGCTCAATGGTCGCCATGGCTCCTGGCGGAAACGCCTTGCGCACCGGGGCGCGGCCGGCGATCAGATGCTTGCCGATGCGTTTGAGGCTCATCACCAACTCCCCGAGGCGCCGCCGCCACCGAAACTGCCACCCCCGCCGCTGAAGCCGCCGCTCGACGAACTCGAACTGCCCGACGACCACGAACCGCCACTGCTGCGGCCGCCGGAATAACCCCCGCCGCTAGACCCGAAGGCATCGCCGATCAGGCTGATGACGCCGGCGATCACACCGAATATCAGGGCGATGGGAAAGCTGCTGAGCACAAACCACATGCCGAGTGTCACCAGCCCGCCAAAGGCAAGCGAGCCGAACAGCCGGCCGAGAATGGTGCGCATGATGCCGCCGACGAACAGCGCGCCGAACAGGAAGAACGGCGCATATTCGAACATCTGCTCGAACACGCCGGAATCGCCGCTCCATTCGGAGCGCGCGGGCGGCGGCGGCAGCGGCTCACCGTCGATCACCTTGATCATGCGATCGACACCGGCAGAGATGCCGCCGGCGAAATCGCCCGACTTGAAGCGCGGCGCGATGATTTCGTCGATGATGCGCTTGGTCGTGACGTCCGTGAGCGCGCCTTCGAGACCATAGCCGACCTCGATGCGCAGTTTGCGGTCGTTCTTGGCAACGAGGAGAATTGCGCCGTCGTCCACCTTCTTGCGGCCGATCTTCCAGGCGTCCGCAACGCGGATGGAGAACTGTTCGATACTTTCTGGATCGGTGGTCGGCACGATCAGCACGGCGATCTGGCTGCCCTTGCGCGTCTCGAAATCGCGCAGCGTGCGATCGAGCGTCGACTGCTCGCCCACTGTGAGCGTGCCGGTCTGGTCGACCACGCGGCCGGTCAGAGCCGGTACGGCCACCTCCGCAAACACGCTGACGCTGCAGCAGAACAGCAGCAGCGCCAGCAGGCCGGCTTTAATGAGCCTCATCGCGGCGCTTTACTTCGCAGGTGCCGGCGCCGGATTGAAATCGACCTTCGGCGCCGTCGAAATCTCACCTTCATTGGCGACCGAGAAATTCGCCTTTTCCTTGAATCCGAACAGCATGGCAGTGAGGTTGTTCGGGAAGGTCCGCACCCCGACGTTATACTCCTGCACCGACTTGATATAGCGGTTGCGCGCCACGGTGATGCGGTTCTCGGTGCCTTCGAGCTGGGACATCAGATCCTTGAACAGCGCATCCGACTTCAACTGCGGATAATTCTCGGTGACGACAAGGAGGCGCGAGAGGGCGCTGGAGAGCTCGCCCTGCGCCGCCTGGAATTTCTGCAGCGCGCCGGGATCGTTGACCACATCGGGCGTCGCCTGCACCGAGCCCACTTTGGCACGGGCATTGGTGACACCAAGCAGAACGTCCTTCTCCTGCTGCGCAAAGCCCTTCACGGAATTGACGAGGTTCGGCACCAGATCGGCGCGGCGCTGATACTGGTTCACCACTTCGGACCAGGCGGATTTCACCTGTTCGTCATTTGTCTGGATCGCGTTGTAGCCGCAACCGGACAGGCCGAGGGTCGCCAGCGCTGCCAGCACGGTCAAGAACTTGCGCATCTTTGTCTCCTGTGACACAGCCGAAGCTTCGTCCGATTTCTAGCACGGGGCAACGGCGGGGGCAGCCACAAGTTCGCGCCGCCATGCTGCAATGCGCGCAACGGATTGTATTTGCGCACATCGGAATCGTTGCTAGCCTCACGGACATCAGCGGCCCGTAGAGGCCGGGACAAAAGGGGAGGATACAATGACGGATGTGCTCAACACGTTTCCGACGGTGGGCTTGCAGACCCTGCGTGCACTGGCGCGCTATCCGGACCGTATCGCTTTCAGCTGGCCCGGCGGCTCCCTCACCTATCGCGGCGCCACCGAGACGATCGGGCGGCTGCAGCATGTCTTCATGAATCTCGGCGCGCGGCACGGCACCAAGGTCGCCCTGCTCACCGCCAATCGTGCGGAGACGTGGTGTACCGGCGTTGCCGCACAACTGTCGCGCTTCGCCATCACATGGCTGCATCCCTTGGGATCGCTGCAAGATCAGATCGACCAGATCGAGGACTCGGAGGCGGCGATCCTGGTGATCGACGCCGTCAATTTCGGCCAGCGCGGCAGCGAATTGGCAGCGAAGGCGCAGGGATTGCGCCATGTGTTCACGCTCGGCCGTGCGGATTACGGCATCGACCTGTTGCAGGTGATCGAAAAGAACGGCACCGCGACCGCGCGCGATTTCGCCGATGTCGACGATGTCGCGGTGCTGAACTACACCGGTGGCACCACCGGCAAATCGAAGGGCGCGCTGCGCAGGCATCGCCAGATATCCGGCTTTGCCAATGCCATTCTCTCGGACTTCGAAATTCCCGATGCACCCAGCTATCTCACCGTTGCGCCGATCAGCCATGTGGCCGGCACCAAGGTGCTGCCGACACTGATGCGCGGCGGCACCGTGCACATGCTCAAGGGTTTTGATCCCGAAGCCGTTCTGAAAACCATCGAACGCGAGCACATCAATTTCACGCTGTTCGTGCCGACCATGATCTATGTGCTGCTCGATCATCCGGCGATGGGGAAGACCGACCTCTCTTCCCTCGACCTCGTGCTCTACGGCGCATCACCGATGTCGCCGAGCCGCCTGGTGGAGGGCATCGAACGGATCGGACCGGTGTTCTCGCAGCTTTACGGGCAGACCGAATGCTATCCCGTCTCGGTGCTGCGCAAATCCGACCACGATGTGAAGCAGCCGGAGCTGTTCCTGTCCTGCGGCTTCCCGGTCGCGGTGTGCGACGTGCGCATTCTCGACGATGAGGATCAGGAGGTGGCGCCGGGCGAGGCCGGTGAGATCTGCGTACGCGCGCCGCATGTGATGCTGGAATACTGGAAACGGCCGGAGCAGACAGCGGAGACGCTGAGGAACGGCTGGCTCCATACCGGCGACATCGCCCGTATGGACGAGCGCGGCTACATGTTCATCCTCGACCGCAAGAAGGACATGATCGTTTCAGGCGGCTTCAACATCTTCCCGCGCGAGATCGAGGATGTGCTGACCACCCATGCGGATGTCGCCATGTGCGCCGTGGTCGGTATCCCCGACGAAAAATGGGGTGAAGCGGTTACCGCCGTGGTGGTAACGCGAGGCGGCGCGCAGCCGAACGCGGAAGACCTCATCAATCTCGTGAAGGCGCAAAAGGGCTCGGCCCATGCGCCGAAGCATGTGAAATTCGTAACGGAACTGCCGATGACCGGCGTCGGCAAGATCGACAAGAAAGCGCTGCGCGCGAGCTTCTGGGTCGGACGGGAACGAATGGTGGGATGATGTACTCCGCCCTCAGGGTGAGGACGCGCGAAGCGCCGTCTCGAACCATGAATGGCTTGGCTCCGAGTGTGCAGCCATCCTTCGAGACGCGGCCAAGAAGCCGCTCCTCAGGATGAGGGCGGAGTTTTAGTTGCGCTCAGTCCTCCGGCTTCGGAGCGGCGGAACCGCGTTTTAACTTTTCAAGCGCAAGCCGATGCTTTACCGGAAATCATCTTTTCCGACGTCGACTTTCACTTGGGGTCAACATGTCCTGGTTCCAGCTTCCGCTTCGCGAGCAACTCCTCGTCGGCGCCGCGATGGCGCTGACCTTCGCCGTTTTCTATGTCGCCGGCCTGCAGGTCGGCGGTCACTGGTAAGTTCCTGTAGCCCGGATTGAGTTACCGGCGCCAAGCGCCGGGAAATCGATCCGGGCTGCTTTTGGCCAAGTTACTTGCATGATGATAGTAACTCGCCTATCTTCGCTGCCATGCAGCGCAAGAGCTTCAACAAGATGGAATGTCCGGTCGCCCGCAGCCTCGAGCGCGTGGGTGAGTGGTGGAGCATCCTCATCATGCGCGACGCCATCTACGGAATGACGCGCTTCGACGAGTTTCAGAAGAACCTGAACATCGCCCCGAACATGCTGACGAGGCGCCTCGCGGTGCTGGTCGAGGCCGGGCTGCTGGAGAAGCGCCTCTATTCCGAGAAGCCGCCGCGCTACGAATATATCGTCACCCCGCGCGGCCGCGATTTCCGCCCCGTGCTGTGGTCGCTGCAGAGCTGGGGCAACCGGCATTTCGCCCCCGAGGGCGAGAGCGTCATGCTGATCGACAAGGAGACCGGCGAACGCGCCGACCCGATCCTGGTCGACCGCCTGACCGGCAAGCCGATTACCGAAGCCACCCATACCAATGCCCCCGGTCCTGCCGCCAGTACACGCGTGCAGCGCCGTCTCACCAAACCGCGCCCGCAGAAGGACGGAACACAATGAAGCTGGAAACACCGCAGGCCATCGCCGCCGCCAATCCTGCACCACTGCAGGAGATGAATCCGCGCACGCGCATGCTGCTGCAGGCCCCGATCGCCCCCACTCTCGTGAAGCTCGCCTGGCCCAATCTGCTGGTGATGCTGGCGCAGGCCTCCACCGGCCTGATCGAGACCTGGTGGGTGTCCCATCTCGGCAGCGATGCGTTGACTGGCATGGCGGTGGTGTTTCCCGGCTTCATGATGATGCAGATGCTCTCGGCCGGCGCCATGGGCGGCGGCATTTCCTCGGCCATCGCCCGCGCGCTCGGCGCCCGGCGCACCGACGACGCCGAAGCGCTGGTGCTGCACGCCACCGTCATCAATATCCTGCTCGGCCTGACCGGCTCCGCGATCTTCCTGATCTTCGGCCGCGCCATCTACACCGGCATGGGCGTGAGCGGCGGCGCCCTCGATGCGGCCCTGCAATATTCCAACGTCGTGTTCGGTGGCAGCATCCTGGTCTGGCTGATGAACGGATTTGCCAGCATCATCCGCGGCACCGGCAACATGCTGGTGCCCTCGCTCTCGATCTGTATCGGCGTCGTCATCCTGATCCCGCTCTCGCCGCTGCTGATCTTCGGCTGGGGTCCGGTGCCGGCGCTCGGCATTGCCGGCGGCGGCTGGGCCGTGGTGATCTCCACCTTCACCGTCGCAGCCGTGCTCGCCGGCTACATTCTCGCAGGCCGCAGCATCGTGCACTTCAAATGGGCGCGGCTGCGCTGGGATCTGTCGGCCGACATCCTGCGCGTCGGCGCCATTGCCGCGGTGATCTCGCTGCAGACGAGCTTTACAGTGCTGCTCACCACCGCATTGGTCGGTGGCTTTGCCGGCGGCGATGCGGTGGCCGGCTTCGGCACCGGCGTGCGGCTGGAATATCTGATGGTGCCGCTCGCCTTCGGCTTCGGCGGCCCGCTGGTTGCCATTGTCGGCACCAATATCGGCGCAGGGCAGCAGGATCGCGCGTTGCGCGCCGCACTGATCGGCGGCGGCATGGTGTTCGCCATCACCGAAAGCGTCGGCCTCGCCGCCGCGATCTGGCCGGCAGCGTGGCTCGGCCTGTTCGGCTCGGATCCGCAGATGATCGAGACCGGTAGCACCTATCTGCGCATCGTCGGCCCCGCTTACGGTTTCTTCGGCCTCGGCCTGTCGCTCTATTTCGCCTCGCAGGGCGCCGGCAAGATGCTCTATCCGCTACTGGCCGGCGTGTTGCGCCTCTTAATCTCCATCGGCGGCGGCTGGCTGGTGCTGCAAATGACGGGATCGCTGACCTGGCTGTTTGCCTGCCTCGCGCTGGCGCTGGTGATCTACGGCACCATCATCGCCACCGCCGTCGCGACCGGCACGTGGTTCAAGCCGAAAGCGAACTGAGCGATACGCCGCTCCCGTAGGATGGGTTGAGCGCAGCGAAACCCATGCTGTCCGTTGCCTGCGGCAGGCTCCGCCGATGGGTTTCGCTCCGGCACTTCGCGCCTACGCTCTACCCATCCTACGAAAGCAACTGCATATGCCTCATGCAGTTGAGCGTCTGCAGGCCAGCGGCGAACTGGCCTAGATAGCCGGGATCGGCCGGAGTGGCCGCATCCAGGAATCCCCGGACATGGCAGATGGCATCCCGGCACAGGCTCACCGGCCGACGGAAGGGCTGACGCCTTCACAGCAGCGCTGGGCCCGCGTCGCCATTTTCACGGCGCTGGCGATGGCTTCGCTCGACACAGCGATCGCCAATGTCGCTTTGCCGACCATCGCGGCCCAGTTGAAGGCGACGCCGGCGGATGTGATCTGGGTCGTGAATGTCTACCAGATCGCCATGGTCGCCACGCTGCTGCCGTTCGGGGCGCTGGGCGAGATCATCGGCCATCAGCGCATCTATCTGTTCGGATTGATCCTGTTCACGGCCGCCTCGGTCGCCTGCGCGCTTGCCTGGTCGCTCGACACGCTGCTGATTGCGCGCGTGCTGCAGGGTCTTGGCGCTGCGGGCGCCATGAGCGTCAACGCCGCGCTGGTGCGCACCGTCTATCCGCCGCACCATTTCGGCCGCGGGCTCGGGCACAATGCGCTGGTGGTGGCAACGGCCTTCACCCTGGGGCCGACCGTGGCATCCGCGATCCTTGCCGTGGCCGATTGGGAGTGGCTGTTCGCCATCAACCTCCCCTTCGGCCTCGCAGCGCTCGCCATCAGCCTGAAGACCCTGCCAAAGACCCCGCGGGCCACACACAGCTTCGACTATCTCGGCGCGCTGCTGGCCGTGGCCTGCCTCGGCCTCCTGATCACCGGCATCGACAGCGCCGCCCATCACGTAGCTGCACCGATCGTCATTGGCGAACTGGTCGCAGGACTGTTCTTCGGCTGGGTGCTGCTGCGCAAACAGGCGGGACATCCTGCACCGATGCTGCCGATCGACCTGTTTCGCCGGCCGCTATTCGCTTTGTCAGCCGCGACGGCGGTGTGCTCCTTCGCGGTCCAGGGCCTCGCTTTCGTGTCGCTGCCCTTTTATTTCGAGGAAATCCTGCATCGGTCGGCAGTCGAGACCGGGTTTTTCCTGACACCCTGGCCGCTGGTGGTCGGCATCATGGCACCGATCGCCGGCCGATTGTCGGACCGCTATCCCGCAGGCCTGCTCGGCGGGATCGGGCTGGCGATGCTGGGTATCGGCATGGTGCTGCTGGCGACGCTGCCGCCGGAGCCGAGCATCGCCAATATCGTCTGGCGAATGGTCATCTGCGGCGCCGGCTTCGGCTTCTTCCAGGCGCCGAACATGAAGGCCATCATGTCCAGCGCGCCCGCCGGCCGCAGCGGCGGCGCCAGCGGTATCGTCGCCACCGCCCGGCTGACGGGCCAGAGCACCGGCGCCGCCCTTGCCGCCTTCTGCTTCGGCCTGTTCGGCCATGCCGGCGCGACCTGGGCGCTGGCGCTCGGCGCCGGCTTCGCCGCACTCGGTTGCATCATGAGCTTCCTGCGGCTGGTCGTGCAGCCCCCGGCCGACGCGTAAAAAATATTCGCGACAAATCGCGCGCGTCACATTTCTCTTTTGCAATGCCGTATTAAGTGATGTGATATACTGCAGTGCAAAGAGAGTTGATTTGCGACGCAAGTAACAAAACTGAGTTCCAAAGCCCTCGGTAAAGATGCACCCAAAGCTGCTGGACCCGTTTTGCTTAGTTGCCGCGTGGGGTACGAGGGGCGCGCTTGAGGGTTCTGTTCGTCACGCCTGAGATCGACGACTATGTCCGCGTCGGCGGCCTTGCCGCCGTGTCGGCAGCTCTTCCCCGTGCGCTCCGCAACTGGACCGATGTCCGCGTCATCCTCCCCGGTTATCGCGACGTGGTTGCCCAATGCGGGCCCATCCAGATCGTCGGCGAGTGCCCGGCGCTGGCGGAGATGCCGGCCTGCACGCTCGGCCTCGCCGCCACCAAGGACGGCATGCCGGTCTATGTGCTGCTCTGCCCGCAGCTCTATGACCGTCCCGGCAATCCCTATGGCGACGAGAGCGCGCGCGACTGGCCGGACAACGACATCCGGTTCGCCCGTTTCGCCTCGGCTGCCGCGCTGCTCGCCAGCGGCCATCTCGATCCGAACTGGGCCGCCGATCTGGTCCACGCCAATGACTGGCCGGGCGCGCTGGTGCCGGCCTATCTGGCCTGGAACCAGATCCAGATCCCAACCATCCTGACCATCCATAATCTGGCCTATCAGGGCCTGTTTCCGAAAACCGCGCTGCGCCGGATCGGCGCGCCGGAGAACTCGTTCCATATCGACGGGATCGAATTCTACGACCAGCTCTCCTTCCTCAAGGGCGGCCTGAACTACTCGACGCATCTCACCACGGTGAGCGAGACCTATGCCCGCGAGATCACCACGGAAGAATTTGGCTGCGGCCTCGAGGGCCTGCTGAGGAAGCGCTCCAACGCCTCGCAGCTTACCGGCATTCTCAACGGCATCGACGAGACCTGGGATCCACGGTTCTGCTCGGAGCTGATGCGCCCGTTCGGGGCCGGCGACTGGGAAGCCAAACGGGCCAATGCCGACGGTGTCCGCCAGCAATTCGGGCTCGCGCTTTCACGCGGGCCCATTTTCGGTTTGGTGGCGCGTCTCGTCCATCAGAAGGGTGTCGATCTCGTGCTGGCTGCGGCCGATGCCATCGTGTCGGCCGGCGGGCAGATCGTCGTCACCGGCCGCGGCGAACCGGCCATCGAGAATGCGCTGATGGAAGCGCATCGCCGCCGCCCCGATGCCATCGGTGTCGCCATCGGCTTCAACGACCGCGAAGCCCGGCGCATCTTCGCCGGCAGCGACTTCACGCTGATGCCATCGCGCTTCGAGCCCTGCGGCCTCAGCCAGATGTATGCCCAGCGCTTCGGCTCGCTGCCGATCGGGCACCAGACCGGCGGCCTCGCCGAGACCATCATCGATGGCGAAACCGGCTTCCTGTTCAACAAGCCCTCCACCGAGTCGTTTCTGGGCGGCATCCTGCGCGCCTTCGCCACCTTCGGCTCGCAGGACCGGTTGAACTCCATGCGCCGCAGCGCCATGGCGAAGTCTTTCTCGTGGAACATCTCGGCGGCAAGCTATTCGTCGCTGTATCGCAAGATGTCGCTCGCCGCCTGACGGACAGGCATCGCGTTAGCGACGCCCGTCAACGCGATGGACTCAACCGGCGCGTTTACCGGCCACCATGTCGTCAAATCCTTCGGCGGCCTTTCTGACGTCATCGGGGAAATCGGCCATTTCCTGCACCTGCCGGATTTCGATCACCTCGCTGCCGGACGCCGGACATCTGCTCGCCCAGGCGATCGCCTCCTCGCGCGAGGCGACATCGATCATCCAGTAACCGCCAAGCACTTCCTTGGACTCGGCGAACGGGCCATCGGTCACGACCGGCTTGCCGTCCGGAAATGAAATGCGTGCCCCCATTGAAGGCGGATGCAGGCCGTCGAGCGTGATCAGCACGCCGGCTTCCTGCAGTGCCTTGTTATAGGCCATCATCTCGGCAACGCGTTCGGCATCGGGCATCGTGCCCGGCGCTGCCGCCTCGTAGCCACCGGGGATCATCAGCATCATGAAGCGCATAAGTTACTCCTGCTTGGGCATCCAACTGTCAGAATGACGAAAGCCGTCTTGCCAGACCGACATCGACGGCGAAATAATCTCGGACGTCACGACCGCATCATTCCTGCGGGAACATGTCGAAATAAGGCTCGGCCTCCCGCAGCACACGCGCCACCGACGGCCGAGCCTGCAGGCGACCGAGATAGGCGGTGACATTCGGATGCGTATCGGCGAAGGGCATCACCTTGTTGCCGTAGAACAACGGCGGAAAGGCCGCACAGTCGGCGAGCGTGAAGACATCTCCCATGGCCCACTGCCGATCGGCTATGTCGCGTTCGACCATGTCCAGAGCGATGCGCAGCTTGTGCTTCGCTTCCGCAAGACCATGCGGGTCTTTCGCATCCGCCGGCCGGAGGCGGTCGCCGACGATCTTCTGCATGTGCTCATGCATGTGCAGATCGAAGAAGCGATCGCGCAGCCGGGTCTTCAGCCCGAGATCACCTTCCGGAATGAAGCGCGTGGGACCCGGATAGTGACGGTCGAGAAATTCGATGATGATGCTCGACTCAGGCACCACCGCGCCGCGGGTGTCGTCCTGCAGCACCGGAAACTTGCCGACCGGCCACAAAGCGAGCAGTGCCGCGCGCTGGTCGGGATCGCCGGGATTGACCATGTGATGGGTAAACGGGGTGTCGTTCTCGTAAAACGCGATCAGCGCTTTCCAGCAATAGGATGACAGCGGGTGGAAATGCAGGGTCAGAGACATTTGCCCTCTCCTTCAATGAACCGGTTCACCTGAAAGACGAACGAGACCGAGCTATCCCGACACAGGGATCGTCGATCCTGCACAACACATACGGGCTTGTCCCCCTCCCCCGCCTCTCCTAAAGAGGCTGGCGACAACAAACCTTATCGGGACGGACAATGACCAAGACTGACGGCAGCAGCCAGATCCGCAAAGTCGCGCTGGTAACCGGCGCAGCCCGCGGAATCGGGCTTGCGGTGGCGAAGCGGTTTCTCGGCGAAGGCTATCGGGTCGCCCTGCTCGACATTGAGGGCGAGTTGCTCGCTGCCAGCGTCAAGGCTCTGAACGATCCGGCGAATACGCTGGCACTGCATGCGGATGTCTCGGACGAGAACGCGGTGGCCAAGGCCTTTGCGGACACGCAGGCTCGCTTCGGCCGCCTGGATGCGCTGGTCAACAATGCCGGCATCGCCAATTTCAAGCCGGTGCTGGAGACGACACTCGCCGAGTGGGAGCGCATCATGGCGGTGAACCTCACCGGCCCATTCCTGTGCACCAAGGCGGCTGCGCCGCTGATGCGCGAACATGGCGGCGGCGCCATCGTCAACATCGCCTCGATCTCGGCGCTGCGCGCCTCGACGCTGCGCGTCGCCTACGGCACCAGCAAGGCTGGCATCATCCATTTCACCAAGCAATGTGCTGTCGAACTCGCTTTGCTCGGCATTCGCGTCAATGCAGTGGCGCCGGGCCCGGTGGAGACGGCGATGGCCAAGGCCGTGCACACACCGGCAATCCGCGCCGACTATCACGATGCCATCCCGCTCAACCGCTACGGCGGCGAGGACGAACTGGCGGACGCCATCTTCTATCTGTGCAGCGAGCGCGCCAGCTACATCACCGGCCAGATGCTGGCGGTGGATGGTGGCTTCGACGCCACCGGCATCGGCCTGCCGACGCTGCGGCGTGAGGGGATCAACGGCTAGAGTTCTGTAGCCCGGATGGAGCGAAGCGTAATCCGGGATTCAGGCGTGCCACATATCTCCGGTCCCCGGATTTCGCTACGCTCCATCC
>JAEXHR010000267.1 GCA_023449855.1 Pseudomonadota bacterium
AGACTGGATTGCTTCGTCGCAAGGGCTCCTCGCAATGACGGCGTTTTGTAGTGGCGTTCATGACCAGCATCTTCAATGCCCCAGATAGGCTTCGATGACGGCGGGATTGGCGCGGACTTCATCGGGCCGGCCCATGGCGAGCACCTTGCCTTCCGCCATCACCATCACGCGCGTGCACAGCGACATCACGAATTCCATATTGTGCTCGATCACCACGAAGGTCGCGCGCTTCTCCTGATTGATGGCGCGGAGGCGATCCTTGAGATCGGCCAGCATGGTGAGATTGACGCCGCCGGCGGGCTCATCGAGCAGCACCAGGCGCGGGCCGCCCATGAAGGCCATGGCGGCATCGAGCAGCTTCTGCTGGCCATAGGAGAGACCGCCGGCCGGTTCATCGGCGAGATGGTCGAGCTTGAAGAAGCCGATCATCTGGTTGGCGGCCTCCGTGAGGCCGGCATCGGAGGGGCCGATCAGGCGCGTCAGCATGTTGCCCTGATGCTCCTGTCCGGCGAGGATCAGGTTTTCGCGCACCGAGAGTTTTGGAAATACCTGCAAGAGCTGGAAGGTGCGGCTGACGCCGAGCTTGTTGAGTTCGGACGGGCGCAGGCCGGTAACGGTGCGGCCATCGAGCCTGACCTCGCCATCTGATGGGGTGAGCTGGCCGAGGATGCAGTTGAACAGCGTGGACTTTCCGCAACCGTTCGGGCCGATCAGGCCAAGGATCTCGCCCTCCTGTACGTCGAAGGATACACCATTGACGGCAGTGATGCCGCCAAAGCGCTTGCTGATATTGGAGACTTGCAGGACGGCGCTCACGGCGTCACCTCCAGCTTGGCTTTGGCGACGGCGCGCTGGGCGGAGGCTGCCTTGGTGCGGCGCTCGGCGATGAAGCGGTCGAGGATGCCGAGAATGCCGGAGGGCGAGTAGATCAGCAGACCGATGACCGCGACCGCATAGAGCATCAGGTAATAGCCCTGCGTGAAGCGCAGCCATTCCGGCAGCAGGACTGCGATCATCGCGCCGAGGAACGGGCCGAAGAAGAAGCCGGAGCCGCCGACGATCACCATCATCAGCAGGTCGAGCGACAGCGACAGATGGAACGGCACGGGATCGACATATTGCGTCAGCGGCGCATAGAGCACGCCGGCGACGCCGCCGAGGGCGGACCCAATCGCAAAGGCCATCAGCGTGTAATGGCGGGTGTCGATGCCGAGCGAGAGCGCGCGGATCGGGTTCTCGCGCAGCGCCACGAAAGCGCGGCCCCAGGGCGAGCGGATCAGCCACCAGACGGCGAGCGAGACGAGACCGAGCGATCCCAGGCAGAAGTAATAGAACGGCAGCGGTCGCCTTGTGGGATAGCCGAACACTTCCGGGCGCGGGATATTGCTGATGCCGTAGATGCCCTTGGTGAGCCATTCCTCGTTGCGGAAGACGAGGAAGGCCAGCGTCGAGAAGGCGAGGGTGACGAAAGCGAGATAATGGTGCTGCACGCGGAGCGCGGGATAGCCCAAAATCCAGCCGACCGCGAAGCACAGCACGATGGCGACGCCGAGGGCGGCGATCAACGGGAAGCCGCTCGATGTCATGATCGCCGCCGTATAGGCGCCGATGCCGACGAACGCGCCCTGCGCCAGCGAGACCTGACCGGCATAGCCGAGGGTGAGATTGAGCCCCATGGCGGCGATGGTCATGACAGCCCACTGGCTGAGGATGAACAGGCCGTAGCGGTTGAAATTCATGGGCACGATGATCAGCGCCGCGATCATGACGATGCCGAAGCCGAGCTTGAGCAGTTTGGCGTTCATACCGTGCGCTCCTCGGGACGGCCGAGCAGGCCCTGCGGACGAAACAGGATGATGGCGATCAGCAGCACCAGCGGCACGGCGGCGCGATATTGCGTCGAGACATAGGCGGCGGCGAGATTGTCGACGACGCCGATCAGGAGACCGCCGGCGATGGCGCCGCGGATCTGGTTGAAGCCGCCGACAATGGCGGCGATGAAGGCGGCCTGGCCGAGCACTTCACCATTGGAGAACTTTGCCAGATAGATCGGCGTGATCAGCAGCGACGCCAATGCCACGAGGAAGGCGTTGATCAGGAAGGTCAGCAGGATCATCCGCTCGACCGGCACGCCAACGATGCGGGCCACGGTGGGATTTTGAGCTGCGGCCTGCATCTGGTGGCCGATGGAGGTGCGGTTCAGCAGCAGCGTCAGCAGCGTGACGGCGATGACGGCAACGGCGAGCACGCCGAGGCTCTGCAGGGCAACAGCGCGGCCGAGAATGAAAATGTCGCCGGCGGGCACGATGGAGGGGAAGGGCGAGGCCTCCGCGCTCCAGAACTGTTTTGCGGATTCCTTGATGCCGATGGCGAGCGCCATGGTAGCGATGGCGAGCGGCAGCACGCCGTGGCGCAGCATCGGATCGACCAGCAGCATCTTGAAGCCAAGGCCGAGCAGCAGCATCGACAGTGCGATGCCGACCAGGATGGCGACCCAGAACGGCGCGCCGGTGTGCAGCACCCCGAGCATCAGGAAGGCCGGCAGCATGACGAATTCGCCCTGGGCGAAATTGATGGTCTGCGAGGTCTGCCACAGCAGCGTGAAGCCGACCGCGACGATGGCGTAAATGGCGCCGGTGGCGAGACCTGCGATCAGGAGATCGAGAAGATTGGACATGGTGGTTCTCCCACGCGCGGCGTGGATCAGAAATGTCTATCGATCGTCATTGCGAGCGCAGCGAAGCAATCCAAGAGCCCGGAACGACGACTGGATTGCTTCGTCGCTTTGCTCCTCGCAATGACGGCTGAGGCGCCGTCAGTTATTCAACTTCGGCAGCACCTGCTTCACGACCTGCTTGCCTTCGACGATCTCGACCAGGAAGCCCTGGCGGTCGATGTCGCCATTGGCGTCGAAGGTGGCGTCCATCAGGATGCCCGGCTCCTTGGCGGCGGTGATGGTGAAGCCGTGCAGCGCATCGGCAAAGCCCTTGCTGTCCACCTTGCCCATCTTCTCGGTGGTGGCCTTGATCATGTAGATCGCCAGCCAGCCTTTGAGACCGTTATGGTCGGGGACGTAGTTGTACTTCTTCACGAACTTTTCGCGGAACGCCTTGATCAGCTCCACCGGAGCGTCGGTGGTGAGGCCGACATGGCCGCGGGCGCCGTTCGCCGCATCGCCGGCGAGCTCGACCACCTTCTGGCCGACCAGCGTGGTCTCGCCGACCAGCGGCACGGTGATGCCCTGGCGCTTCAGCTCCTTGAGCATGCGCGCGCTCTCTTCCTCGTTGACGTAAACGAAGACCGCATCGGGCGCCGCAGCCTTGATCTTGGTGACGTCGGCGGCGAAGTCGGCTTGCCCGGCTTCGGTGGAGAGATCGGCCGCGACCTTGATATTGTACTTGGCGAATTCCTTGGTGATGGAATCGCGGCCGCCCTTGCCAAAATCGTTGTTGACCCAGACGATGGCGACCGACTTCGCCTTCAGTTCATCGTTGATGTATTTTGCCACTTTTGGCATCGAGGACTGCTGGCCGAACGAGGTGCGGAACAGATATTTGTTGCCGGTGGTGGTGAGTTCGGCGGCTTCGCCGCCCATGATCTGCGCGATGCCGGCTTCGGCTGCGAGCGGCGCCGTCACCTTCACAGAACCGGAATAGCCGGGTCCGAGCAGCACATAGGGCTCGGCGTCGAGCGCCTTCTGGACTTGCGCGCGGGCGACGCCGGGATTGGACTGCGAGTCCGCGTGGGTGACTTCCAGCTTGCGGCCGAGCACGCCGCCCTTGGCATTGATCTCCTCGATGGCGAGATCGATTCCGTTCTTCCAGTTATTGCCGACAGTGGCGCCGCCGCCCGAGAGTTCGGCGACATTGGCGAGCTTGATGCTTTGCGCGGATGCGGGAATGGACAGGGCAGTGGCGAGCAGGACGCTCGCCCAGAATACGGGCTTCATGATTTCCTCCGGTGTGTTGGTTCGTATGTCTTGATGCGGCCTTATGGTGACCGCTTGGTTTGGTCAGGCAGCGTTGGGCGGATACCTCTTCCTCATGACGTCGTCGAAAGCAATTCCCATCTCAGTGGCGGACGGTGCCAGGCCGGTGAACAGTTCGAAGGCGTCGGCCGCCTGATAGATCGCGAGATCGCGGCCGGTCATCACCTGAGCGCCCTTGGCCTTGGCGGCCGTAAGTAGCGGCGTCCACAGCGGCGAATAGACGGCGTCGGCGACCCACAGGCCGGCATGGAGCAGGGCGTCCGGCACCGGCGTGCCGCGGTCCGGCAGCATGCCGATGGGCGTCCCATTGACGAGGCCGGAAGCGCCGGCGAGGGCGTCCTCGACGCTTCTGGCGCGGCGGATCGGCTGGCGATCCTTGAGCTGGGCGACGAGCTGGTCGGCCTTGGCGGTGTCGGTGTCGAACACGCGGATCTCGGCGACGTTGAGGCTGGCCAGCGCGAAGGCGATGGCCTTGCCGACGCCGCCGGTGCCGATCACGGCCACCGGGCCCTGCTGCGAGCGGGCGACGAAATCCCGCGCCGCGCGGGCGAAGCCGGACGTATCGGTGTTGTGGCCGGTCAGCCGGCCGCCGCGCACCACGACGGTGTTCACCGCGCCGATGGCGCGGGCGCCGGACGAGAGGTCGTCGAGCAGATCGACCACGGCTTCCTTGTAGGGGAAGGTGACATTGACGCCGGCAAAGCCGAGCTTGCGCACGCCATCGAGGATGCCGCGCAGCTCGTTGCGATCCGCGCCGGCGATCTCGATGAGCTGATAGTGGCAGCGCGCCCCCATCGCCTCGGCTGCGCGCTCATGCATCGCCGGCGACGCCGAATGCGCGATCGGTGCGCCGAGCAGGCCGGTGAGGAA
The DNA here is from genome assembly GCA_023449855.1 of Pseudomonadota bacterium. Taxonomy (GTDB): domain Bacteria; phylum Pseudomonadota; class Alphaproteobacteria; order Rhizobiales; family Xanthobacteraceae; genus Tardiphaga. The sequence goes on from JAEXHR010000267.1 coordinate 4,859, forward strand.
GCGGGCGGACGGGACTGAAACGGTCATGGCGGCAAAAGTCTTGCTGGTAAGGCTCTCGGCGAGCATCGTGTTGACAGGACAACCGGGCAGAGGATAGCGCCGGCGGCCTCTAACACAATTACCCTGTTATCCAACAAACATAACATTATGTTATTTTCTTCCGGGACCGGGAAACAGCCTTGCCGGCGGCATTGGCGCCGGGGTTCACCGCCTGCATCTCGGCGCGCAGGCAGGCAATGAAATGCTCGATATGGAGCGAAAGCGGCGCCCCGCGTTTCACCGCGATATAGGCATTGAACACGGTGGGTTCGGCGATGCGGATGATGTGCACGCCGGGATAGCCGCCATGGGCAACGGTGAACTGGTCGATGACGGCAATGCCGAGCCCGGCCTTGACCAGCGCGCACACCGTGGTGCCGAAGCGGGCGCGGATGGTGATGTCGTATTTGAGTTTATTTCGAGCGAAGATCTCGGCCATGATGCGACCATAGGGATCGTTCGGATCGATGCCGATCAGCGGATATTTGATGATCTCCCTGGCCGAGACCTGCTGGCGGCCGGCGAGCTCGTGGCCCTCCGGAACGATGCAGAACAGTTCGCCGGAGGCCAGCGGCAGGAAGTCGAGCCCGGGATGCTCGAGCCGGTAGCTCATGGCGACGCAGTCGCCGCGATCGAGCAAGAGATAGTCGATGGCTTCCTCGAGCTTGAGAATGTTGATGTCGATGCGCAGGTCGGGATAGCGCCGCCGCACCTGCTCGATGGCGCGCGGCACCATCACCTGCGAGATCGACGGCACCGAGCCGATGCGGAGTTCCGAGAAGGTGCCCTGGCCGATCTTGGAGATGATCTCCGTGAGGTCGTCCACCTTCTTGTAGACGCCGTTGATCTGCTCGAAGATGCTCTGGGCTTCCGGCGTGGGGAAATAGCGGCCGTTCTGGCGCTGGAAGAAGCGGATGCCGAGCGACTTTTCCGTGTATTTCACCAGGCGGCTGATCCCCGGGGCAGACACATTCAGCAATTTTGCGGCGCCCCCGATGGTGCCCGTCACCATCACGGCACGGATCACTTCCACCTGTCGCAGCGTCATCATCGGCAAAACCTCGGGTTACCTTAATAGTGCGGAAGTGCGGTCAATCCTGCGGAAATCAGGTGCATAACGACCGCATGCGCGGACGCGGATACGTATCGCCGGGCAATCAGTGGGGTTCTCCTGCGCATTTGTATGCCGGCTGCGGAAAAGGTTACTCAAATTTTACGAATTGGTCGCGGTCGAATTAACGCAAGTTGTAGCGGCTCGATTGTAGAACATCGTCATTGGTCTATTTAAGAGGCCAGTCGCACCGGTCACGATCCGATTCGAGGTTCAATGCGCGTCGCTGTCGTACATGATTGGCTCTACACGCTGGGCGGCGCCGAACAGGTGCTGCGCGAGATCCTGCGGTGCTATCCGAATGCGGATGTGTTCACGCTGTTCGATGCGCTGTCGCCCGAGGATCGCGAGAAGATCGGCTTCAAGAAGGCGCGCACCAGCTTCCTGCAGCGCATGCCTTTCATCAAGACCAAACACCGCGCCTATCTGCCGCTGATGCCGATCGCCATCGAGCAGTTCGACCTGTCGGGCTACGATCTGGTGATCTCGTCGAGCTACGCCGTCGCCAAGGGGGTCATCACCGGGCCCAATCAGTTGCACGTGTCCTATGTGCATTCGCCGATGCGCTATGCCTGGGATCTTCAGCACGAATATCTCAATGAAGGCGGCTACACCGCCGGCATCAAGAGCGCGCTGGCGCGCGCCCTGCTGCACCGTATCCGCATCTGGGACACCCGCACGGCGCACGGGCCGGACGCCATGATGGCCAATTCCAATTTTGTCGCCAAGCGCATCAAGAAGGTCTATGGCCGTGATGCCCGGGTGATCTATCCGCCGGTCACCATGTCGTCGCTGTCGAAGGACCTGCCTGTCGGCGACCACTTCCTCGCCGCGAGCCGGCTGGTACCCTACAAGCGCATCGAGGCTGTGATCGAGGCCTTCAACAGCATGCCCGACCAGAAGCTGGTCGTGGCCGGGGATGGACCCGAAGCCGAGCGCCTGAAGGCGTTGGCGGGGCCCAACGTGACCTTTGCCGGCTTTGTCAGCGATGAACGTCTGCGCGAATTGATGGCGACAGCACGGGCCTTCGTGTTCGCGGCGGAAGAGGACTTTGGCATCATCGTCGTCGAGGCGCAGTCCGAAGGCGCGCCGGTGCTGGCGCTGGGCCGTGGCGGCGCGCGCGAGACAGTGTCGGCCGCGCCAGAACTGCGCACCGGCATGTTCTTCGATGTCAATGAGCCGGAGGCCATTGCCGAATGCGTCCGCGCCTTCATCGCGCGCGAGCATGAATTTTCGCGCGACGTGTGCCGCGCCCACGCGCAGAAATTCTCGGCCGAGCGTTTCCGCTCCGAACTGATGGGTTTCGTGAACGACAACATGAAGAATTTCACCGGCGAGCGGCGGCGCAATCGCGGACCGGCGCCGGACGGAAGCAATTTCAGGCGGCGCTGGAGCGATACGCAGGACGATGCGCGCGCGGCGGACGAAGGCGATCGCAGGGCGCAGGGATGAGGTCGCGCCGTAGGGCGGATTAGCGAAGCGTATTCCGCCGGCCGAGTACCTGGGACGAAGAACGGCGGATTACGGCTTCGCCTGATCCGCCCTACGGCTTCTGCGTCTACGCATCCGCCTTCGGCTGTGGCGTGTAGTCCGGAAAACGTGACAGGAAGGCGCTCTTCAGAAACCTGAAGTCTGCGATGCTGCCGGTGAGTTCGCGGATGCGGCGCTGGCCGTTCTTGATCTCGGTCTCAAACAGATCGAGATGGTGGCTGTCGAGGCTTTCGCGGGTCAGATATTCGTCGTCGCCATTGCCAGCCGTGACGGCGGCGCGGGCCAGCACGTCATCGACGCGCTTGGTGAGACCGGCATGTTCGGCCTCGGCGCTGGACAGCGCCTGGTCGATGGCGCCGATCACGGCATCCATGCGTTCGCGGTCGGTCTCGGCGTCGCGCTCCGGCGAGCGGGCGCGGAACTCGCGTTCGCCGACGATGCTGCGCAGATAGGTCTGGGCGCGTGAACGCAGGAATGTCTGGAACATGGCATGCCCGTCCGGTCCCGTGCAGCGGCATGCTGCGCGATGGCGCAGTGTGACCGGCCATGGTGAGCAATCGGTTAAGAAATTGCGGCGGGGATGGGGCGTCCCAGACCCTCATGATAAGGAGGCGCGGAGCGCCGTCTCGAACCATGAGCTGGCCCCGACGCAGAAATACCGTCATCCTTCGAGACGCGGCCGGTGGCCGCTCCTCAGGATGAGGGCGGAGTGACCAATTACGATTCCTCGCAAAACGTCGCGATCGCCGCGTCGATCCGCTTGTGCAGCGCGCGGCGATTGACGCTGTAGCCATCGTCCACCATCAGGCGGAAATGATCGTTGCTGAACACCGCGCCGAGCATCATGTCGGCGACGGTCTTGACTGGGACATCGGCGAGTTGCGGACGCAGCCGGGCGCGCTTGACGCAGCCGACAATGCCATCGGCGCCGCTGTTGAAGATGACATCGGTAAAGATGGCGGCGAGAGCGGGGGACTGCTTGCGCTCCGCAATCAGCAGGCGGTGCAGGGCGATTTCCTCGGGCGTGAACACGATGTCGGCGATGTAACGCAGCGCGCGGCGCAGTTCGACAATGGCGGATTCCTGGCTGGATGCGGCCGCGGAGAAGTCGAAACGCTGCAGGTTCCTGGTCAGCATGGCGCGGAACAGGTCACTCTTGCTGTCGAACAGCTTGTAGAGCGTCTTCTTCGACATGCCGGCAGCGCTGGCGATGTCGTCCATCGTGGTCGCGGCAAAACCCTTTTCGCCGAAAGTGGTCTTGGCGACGGCAAGGAGATGCGCGATCCGTTCGGCCGAGGGATTGATCGCTGGTTCGGGAGTCGCCACGCGCGGGCCATATTGCTGCGACAAGTCATGTCGCTGCGACAAAGTGTTCCCTCGCGGCTTTCGCGCGCCCGACATTGAAACCATTCAACATTCATCCCGTTATATCCGCCGCTTCACGAACGCTTGAGCGGCCCGTTCCGCCGGGTGCTTGACTTCCCGGAAGGAAACTAGCAAGTTTCCTGAGAGGAAACCAGAGAGTTTCCAAAAATTTCCCACGGCCACCTCATTCGCTCATCGTGCGGATGTCGTGCGCCGTTTTTGCATCGGTGATGGTAATGGCATCTGGAATTGGTCGTCCGCTGCTCCTGATCGGTTTGCTCGCGCTGGCGGGATGCGGCAAGCCTGCATCGGAAGCGAAGGCGCCGCCTCCGCCGGAAGTCGGCGTGATGACGCTGAAGCCGCAGGAGGCTGTCGTCTCCACCACGCTGCCGGGACGTGTCGTGGCCCATCAGGTCTCCGAAGTGCGGCCGCAGGTGACCGGCATCCTGCAGAAGCGCGTCTTCACCGAAGGCGCCGAGGTCAAGGAAGGCGAGCTGCTCTACCAGATCGATCCCGTGCAGTATCAGGCCGCGCTCGAAAGCGCCGAGGCCGCGGTGTTGAAGGCGCAGGCCAATCTTTCGCTGGTACGGCTGGTTGCCGAGCGCAAGGCGCAACTGCTCAAGACCAACGCTGCGAGCCAGCAGGATGTCGATAGCGCCATGGCCTCCTTCAAGCAGGGCGAAGCCGATCTGAAGTCGGCGGAGGCCAATCGCGACACTGCTGCGATCGCGCTCGATCGCACCAAGGTGCTTGCGCCGATCTCGGGCCGCATCGGCAAGTCGATGATCACGCCGGGCGCGCTGGTGACGGCGAGCCAGGCCAATGCCATGACCACGATCCAGCAGCTCGACCCCGTCTATGTCGATCTCGACCAGGCGACATCCGAGATGGAGCGTATTCGCAATGAAATCGCGGGTGGGCGGCTGAAACGCCCGGCGGGCGGCGTCGAGATCGAGCTGATGCTCGAAAACGGCAAGACGCATCCGCAGAAGGGCAAGTTCGGCTTCACCGATTCCAGCGTCAACGAGACCACGGGTTCGGTGTCGACGCGCGCGATCTTCGCCAATCCCGAACGCACCCTGCTGCCGGGCATGTATGTGCGCGCGAGGGTCATCGCCGGCGTCGATCCGAAGGCGATTCTGATCCCGCAGCGCGCGGTGTCGCGCAATCCGCGCGGCGAGGCGATCGCCATGTTCGTCGACAAGGACGGCAAGGTGGAGCAGCGCGTGCTCAAGGTGGCGCAGGCGATCGGGCCGAACTGGCTGGTCGACGACGGCGCGAAGGAGGGTGACCGCGTCATTCTCGACGGGTTGCAGAAGGCCAAGCCGGGTCAGGTTGCCAAGACGATCGACGTCACCGTCGATCCCAAGACCGGCCTCACCAAGGTGCCGGGCAAGGAAGCCAATGCGGCCGGCGTCGGCGAGACGCGCAAGGACTGATCGATCATGTCGCATTTCTTCATCAAGCGGCCGATCTTCGCCTGGGTCCTCGCGATCCTGATCATGTTCGGTGGCCTCCTGGCGATCCTCAAGCTGCCGATCGCCCAGTATCCGCAGATCGCGCCGACGGTGATCACCATCACCGCGAACTATCCGGGCGCGAATGCGACGACGGCCGAGAACTCAGTGACGAAGGTCATTGAGCAGAACATGACCGGCGTCGACTATCTGCAATACATGTCGTCCTATTCGACCTCGACCGGCGTGGTGCAGATCTCCATCACCTTCACCAATGAGGCGAACGCCGACATCGCGCAGGTGCAGGTGCAGAACAAGCTGCAGCTCGCCATGCCGCTGCTGCCGCAGGTCGTGCAGCAGCAGGGCATCCGCGTCGTCAAGTCGTCGTCGAGCTTCCTGATGGTGCTCGGCTTCGTCTCCGAAGACGGCTCGATGAATGCGAGCGACATCGCCGACTATGTGGCCAGCACCATCAACGAGCCGATCAGTCGCGTCTCCGGCGTCGGCCAGGTGCAGCTGTTCGGCGCCGAATATGCCATGCGTATCTGGCTCGATGCCGACAAGCTCGCGAAATACAACCTGATGCCGAGCGACGTCACCCAGGCGATCCAGGCGCAGAACACGCAGGTGACCGCGGGCCAGCTCGGCGGATTGCCGGCGGTGGACGGCCAGCAGCTCAATGCGACCATTACCTCGCAAAGCCGCCTGCAGACCATCGAGCAGTTCCAGGACATCATCCTGCGCACCTCGATCTCGGGCCAGACCGTGCGCATCAAGGATGTCGCGCGGGTCGAGCTCGGCTCCAAGAGCTATGACGCGGTGGCGCGCTATAACGCCAAGCCCGCGGCCGGCATGGGCATCAGCCTTGCCACCGGCGCCAATGCGGTGGCGACTTCGGAAGGCGTGAAGACGCGCATCAACCAGCTCACGGCCAACATGCCGCCGGGGCTGAAGGTGATCTATCCCTACGACACCACGCCGTTCGTGAAACTGTCGATCGAGAAGGTCGTGCACACGCTGTTCGAGGCGGTGGTGCTGGTCTTCCTGGTGATGTTCCTGTTCCTGCAGAGCTGGCGCGCAACGATCATTCCGACCATCGCGGTGCCGGTGGTGCTGCTCGGCACCTTCGGCGTGCTGTCGATTGCGGGATATTCGATCAATACGCTGACCATGTTCGCCATGGTGCTGGCGATCGGCCTGCTCGTCGACGACGCCATCGTCGTGGTCGAGAATGTCGAGCGCGTGATGGAGGAAGAAGGCCTGTCGCCGCGCGAGGCAACCGAGAAGTCGATGAACGAGATCACCGGCGCGCTGGTGGGTATCGGCGTGGTGCTGTCGGCGGTGTTCATCCCGATGGCGTTCTTCTCCGGCTCGGTGGGCATCATCTACCGGCAATTCGCGCTGACCATCGTCTCGGCGATGGTGCTGTCGGTGCTGGTGGCGCTGATCCTGACGCCGGCGCTCTGCGCGACGATCCTGAAGAAGCCGGAGAAAGGCCATCACGAGAAGCGCGGCTTCTTCGGCTGGTTCAACCGCAATTTCGATCGCGCCTCGGGCGGCTATCAGAGCACCACGGGTAGCCTCGTCAAGCGCCCGGCCGGCGCGCTGCTCGCTTTCGTCGCCGTCGTCGTCGGCATGGTGTTCCTGTTCGTGCGGCTGCCGTCGTCGTTCCTGCCGGACGAGGATCAGGGCACGATCATCACGCTGGTGCAGCTCCCGGTGGGCGCCACCGCGGGCCGTACGCTCGACGTCATCCAGCAGGTCGAGAAGCAGTATATGGAGAACGAGAAGGACGCTGTGCAGGGCGTGTTCGCCGTGCGTGGCTTCTCCTTCGCCGGCCAGGGCCAGAACGTCGGCCTCGCTTTCGTCAGCCTGAAGCCGTTCGCCGAGCGTGAGGATCACGAGAAATCCGCGCAGGCGGTGGTGCGGCGCGCGATGGGGGCGTTCTCGAAGATACGCGATGCGATGGCTTTTGCGGTGCTGCCGCCGTCGCTGCCGGGGTTCGGCAATGCGGCGGGGTTCGACTTCTATCTGCAGGATAGCGGCAATGCCGGCCATGAAGAGTTGCTGAAGACGCGCAATCAGCTCCTCGGCGCGCTCAACGGCGATCCGCGGGTCGCGCAGGCGCGGCCGAACGGGCAGGACGACACACCGCAATTCAATCTCGACATCGATCAGGCCAAGGCGACCGCCCTCGGCGTTAATCTCAGCGATCTCAACACCACGCTGTCGGCGGCATGGGGCGGCTCGTATGTGAACGACTTCATCGATCGCGGCCGCGTCAAGCAAGTCTATGTGCAGGGTGATGCCGCCTTCCGCATGGACACCAACGACATCGGCAAATGGTATGTGCGCAACAACCAGGGCTCGATGGTGCCATTCTCGGCCTTCGCCACCAGTCGCTGGAGCTACGGCTCGCCGCGCCTCGAACGCTATAATGGCGTCGCGGCCGTGCAGATCCAGGGACAGGCGGCGCCAGGCACGAGCTCGGGCACCGCGATGTTGGCGGTGGATGAGCAGATGAAGAAACTGCCGGCCGGCTATACGCATGAATGGACGGGCCTGTCGTTCCAGGAACGGCTCACCGGCAGCCAGACGCTGTATCTCTACGCCATCTCGGTGCTGATCGTGTTCCTCAGCCTCGCGGCGCTGTATGAGAGCTGGTCGATCCCATTCGCGGTGATGCTGTCGGTGCCGATCGGTATCCTCGGCGCGCTCGGCGCGGCGACCTTGTTTGGCCAGAACAACGACGTCTATTTCCAGGTCGGCCTGCTCACGACCATCGGTCTGTCGGCGAAGAACGCGATCCTGATCGTGGAATTCGCCATCGAGCAGCAGCAGAAGGGGCTGTCGCTGATCGAGGCGACGCTCCATGCCGCGCGACAGCGTCTGCGGCCGATCCTGATGACCTCGATGGCCTTCGTGCTCGGCGTGCTGCCTTTGGCGCTGGCCACCGGCGCCGGCTCCGCGAGCCAGAACGCCATCGGCATCGGCGTGGCCGGCGGCATGGTGACGGCCACGGTGCTCGGCGTGTTCTTCGTGCCGGTGCTCTATGTGCTGGTCCGCAAGATCTTCCCGGGCGGATCGAAGGCGCCGAGCACGCAGGGCGCCCATCCGGCGGCAACGCCTGCGGAGTGACGCGGACTGTTGTTTGGCGCATGATCTTGTCCGCAAACCGGTATCCACTTTTCGGGATCATGCGCGAGCGTGTACATCATCCCGAACAGATTATTTCGGGATGAGACATGCAGGGGCTGGACTGGGATCTGCTGCGCACCTTCTCCGTCATCGCGGGGGAAGCGAGCCTGACGCGCGCCGGCGCGCTGCTGAAAGTCAGCGCGCAGACGGTGAGCCGGCGGCTCGCCGAGCTTGAGGCGATTACCGGCGTCCGGCTGATCGCCCGCTCGCTTGAAGGTTATTCGCTGACGCCCGCGGGTGAGCGGCTCAGTGAGCAGCTCGAGAATATGCGGCTCGAAGCGGTGCGGATCGAATCCGTGATCGCCGAAATCCGCGAGAAACCGGTCGGCAATGTCCGGCTGTCGATCACCGAGGTGCTGTCCGGCCCGTGGCTGATGGGCGCCATCGCCGAGTTCAACCGCCGTTATCCCGATATCATGCTGGAAATTCGCGTCGATGGCTGGCCGGCCTCGGTGCGGCGGCGCGAGGCGGACATCGTGCTGCGGCTCTATGGGCCGGGGAACGAAAATCTGGTGGGCCGCAAGGTGGGGCGTCTTGGCGTGGGTGTGTATGCCTCAAAGGCCTATGCACGTGCGCACGGGCTGCCGAAGACGCGCGAGGAATGGGAAGGCCACAGCTCCATCGGCCTGGTCGGTGAGGGGCCTTTGATGGAGTGGTTCGAGAGCGTCTCGCGCCATTCGCGCCGTGTGCTGCAATGTTCGTCGAATACGGATCTGATGGCGGCGGCGCGCGCCGGGCTAGGTTTCGCGCCGTTGATGTGTATTTCCGGCGACATCGACAAGTCGCTGGTGCGCGTGCTGCCTGAGAAGCTGCGCAGCTCCACGGAGATCTGGATGCTGTCGCATCCCGATCTGGTGGATGCGCCGCAGATCCGGGCGGTTCTGGATTTCATCGCGGAACAGGCGAAGAAGGATCAGGCGAGGTTGCTAGGGTAGCTCGGTCTGCTCCCTCTCCCGCTCGCGGGAGAGGGGAAACTTCTTTTGAGGCTCGCTCATCTAACTCCAAATCTGGCGGATAGCTTCTCCATATCTGAGCATCCCTGATCCCCTATTTCCCGCTATCATCCGTCCCAATCAAAACCCGGATGGAAACCACATGTCTTTGCCGTCGATCTTTCAGAATCGCCTCTCCGTGCCTGTGATGGGCTCGCCGCTGTTTCTCGTATCCGGGCCGGAACTTGTCATCGCCCAGTGCAAGGCCGGCGTTGTCGGCTCGTTCCCGGCGCTCAATGCACGCCCCGTCTCGGTCCTCGGCGAATGGCTGACCCGCATCGAGAGCGAACTCGGCGAATACGCTGCCAAGAACCCACATCTGCCGGTCGCGCCTTATGCGGTGAATCAGATCTGCCATCCGTCCAATGATCGCCTGCAGGCGGACATGGAGATCTGCGTGAAGCACAAGGTGCCAGCGATCATCACCAGCCTGCAGCTGCCGCAGTCGGTCGTCGATGCCGCGCATTCCTATGGCGGCAAGGTGTTTCACGATGTCACCACCATCCGTCATGCGCGCAAGGCGGCCGAGATGGGCGTCGATGGTCTCATTCTCGTTTGCGCCGGCGCGGGCGGCCATGCCGGCACGCTGTCGCCCTTTGCGTTGCTCCGTGAAGTCCGCCAGTGGTTCTCGGGCACGATCCTGTTGTCCGGCTCCATCGCCGATGGTTACGGCATCGCCGCCGCGCAGATGATGGGCGCCGACATGGCCTATATGGGCACGCGCTTCATCGCCACGCAGGAAGCCAATGCGGTCGAGGGCTACAAGCAGTCGCTGATCGATTATGCGGCGGGCGATATCGTCTACACCAATCTGATCACCGGCGTTCACGGCAACTATCTGGCGCCGTCGCTGACCGCAGCCGGACTCGATCCGGCCAATCTGCCGGTCTCCGACAAGTCGAAGATGAATTTCGGCTCCGGCGGCAACACCAAGGCGAAGGCCTGGAAGGACATCTGGGGTGCGGGGCAGGGTCTCGGATCGATCAAGGATGCTCCGGCCGTGGCGACCGTGGTCGAGCGCCTGCGCGACGAATATGCGCGGGCGATCGCCGATTTCGGCGGCAAGCAGATCGCCGTGCAGCAGGCGGTCGCCGCCTGATGGCGGATCGTCCCGGCAACGCCGCAGCGGCCTGGTTCGCCGAGAAGGTGCGCCCGCGTCTATCGGTGCCGCTGATTGCGGCGCCGATGTTTCGCGTGTCGGGACCCGATCTCGTCATCGCGGCCTGCAAGGCTGGCGTGATCGGCGCGTTCCCCACTGCGAATTGTCGCAGCGATGCCGAATTCGCCGAATGGCTGGCACGCATCGCCGATGCGCTGGGACCGGAAGATGCGCCGTTCTGTCCGAACCTGATCATCCGCCGCGAGACGTTGCAGGCGGATGTCGCCGCGGTGATCCGCCAGGGCTGCGAGATGGTGATCACCAGCGTCGGTTCGCCCGATGCGGTGGTGCCTCCGCTGCACCAGGCCGGCTGCAAGGTGTTCGCCGATGTCGCGTCGATCCGCCACGCCAAGAAGGCGATCGCGGCAGGCGTCGACGGGCTGATCCTGCTCACCGCGGGGGCAGGCGGACAGACCGGCTGGGTCAACGGGTTTGCCTTCACCCGTGCGGTGCGCGCGTTCTGGGACGGGCCGATCGTGCTGGCCGGTGGTGTGCCGGACGGCGAGGCGGTGTTTGCCGCCGAAGTGCTCGGCTGCGATCTCAGCTATATGGGCACCAAGTTCATCGCTACGACCGAGAGCATGGCGGAGCCGGACTACAAGGCGATGCTGGTGTCGTCCGAACTCGACGACATCCTGCTGTCGCGCGCTTTCACCGGGCTCGAGACCAATACGCTGGTTCCCTCCATCATTGCCGCCGGCCTCGATCCGAAGAACCTGCCGACCGACATGACCAAAGAGCGTGCCGACGCGCTTTATGGGCGCAACGGTACTTCCGGCGTGAAGCGCTGGCGCGATACCTGGAGCGCGGGGCATTCAGTGTCCGGTGTCCACGCCATCGAGCCGGTTGAGGTTCTGGTTGCGCGCACGCGCGATCAGTACCGTGCGGCACGCGAAGCGACGCTGCGTCGTTTGAACGAGTCCTTGGGCTAAATCGATCGGATCGCGCCGCCCCCTGACCGTGCTTTCACGGTCGGCGGGAATGCTGCTTTGCGATGCAACCGGTGTCCGAGATTTGTTCGTCACCCCGCATTCACAAATGGTCACGCCGGATGTATTGGGGGCGGAGATTGCTGGTATGCCACCAACCCTACGAGGACCCCTCATGCGTGACTTCATGGCCGTTGCCCGTTCCGTCGCCGTTGCCGAGCACGGGATGGCCGCAACCTCGCACCCGCTGGCGACGCTTGCCGCGGTGGAGATGCTGAAGTCCGGCGGTAATGCCATCGATGCGGCGCTGGCCGCGGTGGCCGTCCAATGCGTGGTCGATCCGGCCATGACCGGCATCGGCGGCGACTGTTTCGCGCTCTATTCGCCCAAGGGCGGTGCGCCGATCGCGTTGAACGGTTCCGGCCGCACCCCGGCCAAGATCGATTCCGAGAAATATGCCAACAGCGGCGCTCGCGACATTCCGGAGACCTGCGTCGAGACCGTCACCGTCCCCGGCGCCATCGATGCCTGGTGCACGCTGAGCAAGGATCATGGCTCGAAGCCGCTGGCCGAGGTGTTCGCTGCGGCGATCGATGCCGCCGAGAATGGCTTCATCATCACCCCGCGCGTGTCGGCCGACTGGAGCAAATGGCGCCGCAAGCTCGAAGCCCATGCGGACTGCGCCGCGCAATATCTGCCGGGCGGCCATGCGCCGGCCGTCGGCGACAAGCGCGTGCAGCCGGCGCTTGCCGCCACGCTGCGCCGTGTCGCGCGCGAGGGCCGCAACGGCTTCTATCAGGGCCAGGTGGCGGACGACATCATCACCACGCTGCGCGCCGTCGGCGGCGCCCATGAGCCGGATGATTTCGACGCGCAGCGTTCGGATTACGTGACGCCGGTGTCGGCGAACTATCAGGGTTACGACGTCGCCGAATGTCCGCCGAACGGGCAAGGTGTGGTGGCGCTGATGATCCTGCGCATGCTGGCGGGCTATGACATCAAGAATCTGAGCGAAGCCGATCGCATTCACGTGCTCGCCGAAGCGACCAAGGCAGCCTATCGCACCCGCGATGCCTATTTCTGCGATCCGGCGATCGCGCCGACCGATGTCGAGCGCTTCCTGTCGGACAAGTTCATCGGCGATCTCCGCGCCAAGATCGACATGAAGAAGGCATCGCCGGAAGAGGAATGGGATTCCGTTATCCACAAGGACACGGTGTATCTCACGGTGGTGGACCGCGACCTGAACGCCGTATCGCTGATCAATTCGCTGTTCGGCCCGTTCGGCAGCGGCATCTATGCGAAGAAGTCCGGCGTGCTGCTGCATCATCGCGGCTGGAGTTTCCGCGCCAAGCCCGGCCACGTGAATTCGCTCGGCCCGCGCAAGCGGCCGATGCACACGATCATTCCGGGCATGCTGATGAAGGATGGCCGCGCAGTGATGCCGTTCGGCGTGATGGGCGGCCATTATCAGGCCACCGGCCATGCGCAGTACATCTCCAATGTGCTCGACCTCGGCATGGACATCCAGGAAGCCGCCGAGGCGCCGCGTTCGTTCGCGACGAACGGCGTGCTGCAGGTCGAAAACACCATTCCGGAAGCGGTGCGCAACGAGCTCGCAGCGCGCGGCCACAAGCTGCAGATGATGGAAGCCGGCATTGGCGGCGCTCAGGCGATCCAGATCGACTACAAGCGCGGTGTGTTGCTCGGTGCCTCGGATCACCGCAAGGATGGCATGGCGCTCGGTTTCTGATCGGAGCGCTACGTCGCCTGCCGATTCATGGTTCAACTCAATGATGACCTTGCCGCTGCAACTCACGTCGCCAGCGGCAAGGCCTCCGGTCGCAGCGGCAGATCCAGTGTGACGCGCGTTCCCTGACCAGGCGTGCTCGCGAGATCGATCTGCCCTTTGAGCGTCGAGACGACGAGATTGAACACGATATGCAGCCCGAGCCCGGTGCTGCCCTTGTCGCGCCGCGTGGTGAAAAAGGGATCGAACGCCTTGGCAAGATCGCCTTCGGCGATGCCGACGCCGTCGTCGCTGACCGCGATCCGCATCCGCTGTTGATCGATACGCGAGACTGATATCTCTATGCTGCCGGTGCGACTGCCCGGATAGCCGTGGGTGACGGCGTTGAGCGCGAGATTGCGGATGACCTGGGCGAGGGCGCCGGGATAAGTGTCCGCGGCGATGTCGGCGTCGCAATGCACGCTGACCTGATGGCCACGCCGGCTGAGCAGCGGCTGCAGCGTGCTCATGATCTCTGAGAGCCATGCGCGCATCTCGAAGCTGCGACGCTCTTCGTCGGCCTCATCCGTCGCCACCTGTTTGAAGCTGTGGACCAGATCCGCGGCGCGGTGATGATTGGAGAACAGCAGCTTCATGCCTTCGCGCAGGCGCGCGATGCTCTGGGTCAGCTCGGAACGGCGCACTTGGCCGGACTGGATGGTTGTGTCCAACCGCTTCAGCTCACCTTCAAGCGCTGTCGTCGTGGTGAGTGCAAGGCCGAGCGGCGTACTCACTTCATGCGCGACGCCCGCGACGAGCTGCCCAAGTGAGGCCAGCTTCTCGGCCTGCACCAGTTGCCCCTGCGTCGTGCGAAGTTCGATCAGCGACGCTTCCGACCGTTCCTTTTCGATGCGGAGCGCCTCCGCGGTGCGAAATTGCTGCCGCGCCCGGAATTCACGTGCGCCGACTGCATAGAGGGAGAGGATGTAAGCGAAGCTGATCTCGAAATTGTTGATGAACCGCAGTCCCTCGGTGAGATAGGTCGCGTATGTCTCGCAATAGATAAAGACGCCCCAGGTCGAAAGGCAGAAGAATGCGAGCGATGGAAGACGTAACGGCAGCAGCGTCGACACGAACAGGATAACGATGATCATGCCTGCGGTGGAATGTTCGAAGCCGCGGTCGATGATCAGATAGATGACGCTGAGGGCGCAGCCGGGAACGACGCAATAGATGACATAGATCGGTTCGGCGAAGCGGCGTGCGGCTGGCAGGAACAGGGCGGCCGTTAAAGGCAGCAACACGAAGGCGGCGACAGCCAGACGGATGGCAAGGCTTCTGGTCCAGGCCACGGGATCGAGAATCCAGTCCCACACGCCAAAGGAGCAATAGATGATGGCGCCGAGCAGCATGGCGGCCTGGGTGAGGTGACGCCCGCCAAGCATGTAGCCCTGCACGAAGCGGCGCTCGTCGAGCGGATCTTCGAAACGAAAGCCGACCTTGACCAGAAGGTTGTGCATCGAGGGGAATGCCCGGTGATATCAGGGGATGGGCTGCACTGGACGGGATGCGCCCGTGCGCCAGCATCTGCCCGATATTTGCGCCTAAAGCCACCCGTTACGACGGAAGCGCCAGTACAAGCCCGCGCAGATGCTGCCGATCACACCAAGCACGGCGAAATAGCCATACTGCCATTTCAACTCCGGCATGTTCTCGAAATTCATGCCGTAGATGCCGGCGAGGGCGGTGGGGATCGCCAGAATGGCGGCCCATGCGGCGAGCTGACGCGTCACGTCGGTCTGCTGCGCCTGGCCGAGCATCAGGCTTGTCTCGAAAGCGAAGGCCAGCACTTCGCGCAGGCTGTTGATGTCTTCGGTGACGCGGTGGATATGGTCGGTGACGTCGCGAAACAGCGGCTGCATCTCCGGATCGATCTGCACCACTTCGGCATGTTCGATGCGACGGCAGACCTCGGTGAGCGGCGCCGCGGCATCGCGCAGGCGCAGCAGGTCGCGGCGCAAGGTGTAGAGTCGCTCGATCTGCTGCGAGGACAAGGCGCGCTTCAGCAGGCTGTCTTCGAGCATCTCGACTTCCGATCGGATCTGGTCGAGTACAGGCGCATATTCATCGACGATGAAATCGAGCACGGAATAGAGGATGAAGTCCTCGCCATTGGCGAGTGTGGTTGGGCAGGCTTCCGCGCGCTCGCGCACGGCGCGATAGGAGCTCGATGCGCCATGGCGGACGGTCACCACATAACGCGGTCCGACGAACATGTGCGTCTCGCCGAAAGCGATGCGTCCGTCGATCAGTTGCGCGGTACGGGCGACGACGAACAGCGCCTTGCCATACTGCTCAAGCTTCGGCCGTTGATGCGCCTTGTGCGCGTCTTCGATTGCCAGATGATGGAGGTCGAATTGTTGCTGGATGTCCTGCAGCAGATCGTCACCCGGCTCGAACAGGCCGATCCACACCACATGACCCGGCTTCGCCGTCCATTTTTTCGCGTCCGCAATATTGTCGAGATCCTTCACCTTGCGCCCTTTGGCGTAGACGGCCGCGCCGACGATGCCAGGTTCGGGATGGGACAGCTCGGGATGTGCGGTGACGGGGGTAATCTGATCCATGAGAATGTTCGCGATTCGATTCCAAACCTAAGATAACGTCCGGCCTTCGCCCGCGTTCCAAAGCGCGTCCAGTCCGCTGTGGTAGTTCGGGTGCCGCAGGCCGATGCCCAGCTCGTTCTTCAGCCGTGCATTGGAAATGCGGTTGTTCGATGCGTAGAAGCTGCGGGCCATCGGGCTGAGATCTGCGGTCTCGAAGTCCTGTTCAGGCGGCGGCGGAATCTGCATGAGGTCGGCTGCGTAAGTGACGACGTCCTGCGGCGGCGCCGGTTCGTCGTCGCAGACGTTCCAGGTGCCGGCATGCGGATGTTCGATGGCGGCAGCGATCGCCTGCACGATGTCATCGACATGGATACGGTTGAACACCTGGTCCTGTTTGACGATACGATGTGCGCGGCCGTTGGCGAGGTTCACGAAGGCATTGCGACCGGGACCATAAATGCCGGCCAGCCGCAGGATACTGACCCGATCCGGACAGGCAGTCTGCCACGCCGCTTCGGCTCGTGCGCGGATGCCGCGCCGCGTCTCGTCAGCGATGATAGTGGCGGTCTCGTCAATCCATGCTCCGGCGTGGTCGGCATAGACGCCGACCGTGGACAGATAAACAATCCGGGCCTGACCCGCCGCGATCACGGAGCCGAATTGCGCCAGCGCGGGATCGCCGGTCATGCGGGGCGGCACGGACACCAGAATCACGTCGGCCTCGGCAAGTCGTGCGGCGATTGCCGGATCGGGATGTGCTCCGGCAAAGAGCAGGAGTTCGGCAGTCAGATGTGCGAGGGCGTCGCGGCGCTCCTCGCTGCGGACGGTGCCGCTGATCGCGGAGAAGGCCTTGCCATGGGCCGCGACGAAATGCAGGCAACTATAGCCGAGGCCGAAAATGAAAAGGCGCATGCCGTCACGCTACCATTGCCAGGGATCGCAGGGGATCAGGTTGACGACATTTATATTACAAGCGCCACGACTGCGAGCGTGACGGTTCCTGTGTCATCTAGTTGTCATTTCTCTCGCTGCATCCATCGCTTGCTGCCTGTGGCCTCCTTCGGTAAGAACATCGCATCGCAATATCGTGATTGTCGATATTGTTGCCTGCTTGAGAGTTATCGAAGTCCGCGAGATGCGTATCAGTCAAAGTTTGAGTGATCTCAATCCGGGATGGGGCTTCGTTGCCTCCGCGTTGCGGGCCGGCCGGGCCGGGACGGTCCTGCGTAGCCGGGCGGTCATGATGGTCGCTGCGATTGTCGCATTGGGCGCCATGGTCTCGGCGATTGCCGCAAGCGACGATGCACGCCAGTTCGTGCCCATGAAATTCAACATCCCGAGCCAGCCGCTGGCCGCGGCGCTGCAGACCTACAGCAAGGTGACGGGTGTGCAGTTGCTCTATGAAAGCGGATCAGGCGGCACGCGGCCGTCGACACCGGTCGAAGGCGAATTCACACGCGACTCCGCGCTGCGTATCCTGCTGTCGGAAACCGATCTGGTGATCCGCTATACCCGTGCCAATTCCATCACCTTGGTGCCGGCATCGGCGGATCCCGATGCGCCGCCGGAAGCTGTTTTCGGGGAGGCGGATCTCACCCTCAACACATTGCTGATCCGCCGGCAGCGCCCGAGCACCGACCCCTCCCAATTGCGCACCTATAGCGGAATCATCCAGTCGGACATCCAGCAGGCACTGCGGAAGGATGCCAAGACGCGCAACGGCGTCTACAGCGCCGGAATCAAGCTGTGGATCGACAATCCGCGCACGGTCCGCAAGACCGAGCTGTTCCGTTCGTCCGGCGATCACGACCGTGACGAGACGATCGCGCGGGTGCTTGACGGATTGCAGGTCAGCCAGGCGCCGCCGGCCAACACGCCGCAGCCGGTCATGCTCATGATCACGGTGCGATAGGCATGACCGAGACGCGCGCATCGACGGGCAGGAAGGAGGCTGGCCCTGTGAGTCCGGCATCCGCCATCGATCTCTATGCGGATTCGAGCTCGGGCACCTGGCGCTGGTTCGTCGGCAGTGCGGTGCTGGTGCCGGTGGTTGTCGTCGCCGGCGTATATTGGCTGCATCAGTTGCCGGTCGGGCCGGCTGCACGCGAGGGACGCTCGACCATTCATGTGGAGTTGATCGCGACGCCGTCCCCGACAACTGAAGTCAATCAGGCGTCGTTGCAGAATAATCCTCCGATTGTCGATTTCCAGGCGGAATCGAAGATCTCCGAACCGAGTCTGGCTCCCGTGGAGCAGGACTTCGCCGTGCCGCAGCCGATGATGAAGCCG
>JAEXHR010000273.1 GCA_023449855.1 Pseudomonadota bacterium
GGATGGAGCGAAGCGCAATCCGGGACCCGGCGTTTCAGTTAGTTCTGCTGTTCCCGGATTTCGCTACGCTCCATCCGGGCTACAGACTTCAGATTAATTCGCCTGACCGGCAGCAGCCTGCTGGCGGTCCAGGTTCTGGCGATACAGACCGACGAAATCCACGGGATCGAGCATCAGAGGCGGGAAGCCGCCGTCGCGCACGGCGGTGGCGACGATCTCGCGGGCGAACGGGAACAGCAGGCGCGGGCACTCGATCATGATCAGCGGGTGCAGGTTTTCCTGCGGCACGTTGACGATGCGGAAAACGCCGGCATAGGCCAGTTCGAACGAGAACAGCACCGAGTCGTTGGCGTCGGCTTTGCCCTCGATGGACAGCGTCACTTCATATTCGGTGTCCGAGAGATTGTTGGCGCCGACATTGATCTGAATGTTGATGTTCGGCTGCTGTTGCTGCGGCGCCAGCGAGGCCGGTGCATTCGGATTCTCGAAGGAGAGATCCTTGGTGTACTGCGCCAGCACGTTGAGCTGGGGGGGAGCCGCCTCGGGAGCGTTGCCGTTGCCGTTTGCCATGTCGAAAATCTCCTGAAGCGCCGCCGGGCGGCTTTGCCGATTCGCCGCGAAAAGCCGCGCCAGAGCGGCCCTTCCGTGCGGCGAGTGGCTATCATAGGCCCGCGGTATTCGACAAGGACAGCAGCGTCAGATTGCAGTCGGCCAATGGCCGAGAATCGCCTCGGATCCGCCCGCCGATTCGGGCTAACCGGCTGATATGCCGCGGCTTCCCCGTCTGTCAGGCACCGGTTTCAGCGAACTTGTTGCTCGGTCCGGCGTTATTGTCGAACGGGGCGGGGCCGCTTTGCCGCAGCCCTGCCGGGGGCGCATGCCATTGGCTCGACTAGGTTTCATGTCTAGATGAGATTGCGCCGCCAATGATGTATCGTATCCCGCGGCACCTTCTTCCCGGGTCCCCACCCGGTACCGATCAGAAAGCGACAAGACGTGGACATTTACACCATCATCTTCCTGGCACTGGCGGTCTTCATTTTCCTGCGCCTGCGCAATGTGCTCGGACAGCGTACCGGGGAAGAGCGTCCGCCCTTCGACCGTGCCGCCGCCCGTGAGGCGATGCCGCAGGAGGGTAATGTGGTGTCCATGCCGGGCAGCCCGATCGACCAGAGCCAGCCCGCCCCTGCCGCCGAGATTTCCCCGGCCGAGCGCTGGAAGGGCATTGCCGAGCCGGGCACACCGCTGGCCGCCGGCCTCGATGCCGTCGTCGAGCAGGATTCGTCCTTCGATGCGCGCCACTTCGTCACCGGCGCCAAGAGCGCCTATGAGATGATCGTGCTCGCTTTCGCCAATGGCGACCGCCGCGCGCTGAAGGACCTGCTCTCCAATGAGGTGTTCGACAGCTTCGACGCCGCCATCAAGGATCGCGAGGTCAATGAGCTGAAGACCGAGACCCGCTTCGTCTCCATCGACAAGGCGGATATCGTCGGCGCCGAGGTGCGTGACCGCACCGCGCAGCTGACGATTCGCTTCGTGTCGCAGATGATCTCCGTCACGCGCGACAAGGCCGGTCATGTGGTCGATGGCAGCGCCGACAGCGTCTCCGACATCACCGATGTCTGGACCTTTGCCCGCGACATCTCCTCGCGCGATCCGAACTGGAAGCTGGTTGGCACCGGCGCTGGTCAGTAAGGCCGCGCAGCGCGCGGCTATTGCCGCGTGCGCCATGGCGTGCGTCGTCACCTTGCTGGCGGACGCCGCCGATGCGCGCGGACTGAATCACAAATACCGTAGCCGCGGACATTCCGAGGCTTATGTCCCGCGCTACAACCCGGTGCGCGAATTCCCGTTCGAATTTCCCGGCAGCCAATATGTGCCGGTGGCGTGGTCGGATATATCGGGCTGGCGCGATGACGATCCGCTTGGCGCCTTCACCGCATTTCGCGCCAGTTGCAAGCCGATCTCGGCGCCGCGCAGTCCCTCACCAGAATCGAAGACCATCGGCAATTCGCTGCGCGATCCCTGTCAGGCCGCGAAATCGGCAGATGTGACCGATGGTGCGAAGGCGCGCGCTTTCTTCGAACATAACTTCACGCCCATCCGCATTTCCCGTCTCGGCGAGAACGAAGGTTTCGTCACCGGCTATTACGAGCCGATCGTCGATGGCTCGAAGACGAAGACCGACGTCTACACGGTGCCGGTCTATCGCCGTCCGTCGAACCTGTTCGTGCGCGGCTATAATCAGGCCTCGCCCAGCCTGCCCAATAATGGCGATGTCTTCCGCAAGATCGGTCGCCGCAAGCTCGTGCCCTATTACGATCGTGCGCAGATCGAGGACGGCGCCATCGCTGGCCGCGGACTCGAGATCGCCTGGCTGAAGAGCCAGACGGATCTGTTGTTCTCGCAGATCCAGGGCTCGGCACGGGTGCGGATGGAAGACGGCAGCTTCATTCGCATCAACTACGATTCCCACAACGGCTATCGCTATACGCCGGTCGGCCGCGTGCTGATCGATCGCGGCATTATCCCGCGCGAGCAGATGTCGATGCAGCGCATCCGGCAATATTTCGAAGAGAATCCGGAAGCTGCCAATGAAGTGCGTCGGCAGAACCGTGCGTTTGTGTTTTTCCGCGAGGTGCAGTTGTCGGAGAAGGACGAAGCGGTTGGCGCGCAGGGCGTGGCGCTGACGGCTGGCCGCTCGATCGCGGTAGACAAGGCGTTGCATGTCTATGGCACGCCGTTCTTCATCGAGGGCGAACTGCCCATCGAGACGGACATATCGAAGACGCCGTTCCGTCGCCTGATGGTGGCGCAGGACACCGGCTCCGCCATTATCGGTCCGGCGCGCGCCGATCTCTATTTCGGCGCGGGCACCGAGATGGGCCGCATCGCCGGGCGCATCCGGCATCCCGCGAAATTCGTCATGCTGGTGCCGAACAGTCTCGATCCCTCGGCACGCGGGCACAACGTGCCACTGCCCGATGCGAGGCCATCGGCGAAGATCGCAAAACTGTTTCCGCAGACGCCGGTGAGCGAACCGGCGAAGGTTGAGCCTGCAAAGATGGAAATTGCAAAGGGCACACCGCAGAAGACAGAGGCTACGAAGCCCGACGCGCCGAAAACCGAGCCGGCCAAGCCTGACGCAGGGAAAGCGAACACGGTTGTGACCGAAAGGTCTGCTGCCGCGAGACCCGAGCCCTCACCCGAAACGAAGTCGGCGACGGCTGCTTCGACAGGGGTGCCGCTACCTGTGCCGAAGCCCGCCGAGATCGCTGCTCTCGCCGTTCCGGCCGCTGCGACTGCCATCCCGATGCCGGAAGTGCGGCCCGCATCCGCGCCGCAAGTGGCCAAGGCTGCACCGCCGGAGGCGAAACAGGAAGCCAAGCCGCGCCGTGCCAAGTATAAGCGTCGTGTCCATCGTCGCGCACCGGCGCAGCCGTCATCGCTCTTCCGCTTCCCCTGGCAATGAAACGCTCGCGCCCGCCACAGATCATCGATCCGCCTCGCCGTCGTCATCGCCCTCTCAGCGAGGATGAGCGCGTATTGTGGGAAGGTGTCGCTAAACAGGTGAAGCCGCTGCGCAAGCGGAGTCGTGTGGCGAAACCGGATGTGGTGGCGGTCGAGGCTGCGCCAGCGCCGTTGCCGCCCATGTCCCGCAAAGTCGTTGAAGCGCCGCCAGCCAAGCCTGCAAAACCCGTCGCTCCGCCAGTGCCGCCGCTGATGACGCTCGGTCGACGCGAGCGGTCGCAGCTCTCGCGCGGCCGCAAGGAGATCGATGCTCGGCTCGATCTGCACGGAATGACGCAAGAACGCGCGCATCGTGCGCTCGCCACGTTCCTGCAGCGTGCGAGTTATGATGGCATGTCTTTCGTGCTGATCATCACCGGCAAGGGCCGTACCGGCGGACTCGACTCCGAGCGCGGCATTCTGCGACGGCAAGTTCCGATCTGGCTCGGCTTACCGGAGTTTCGCGCACTCGTCGTCGGCTTCGAGGAAGCCCATATCGGCCATGGCGGCGCGGGTGCGCTGTACGTGCGGGTGAGACGGGCGAGATAACGCCAGCCGTAGGGCGGACTAGCCGAAGGCGTAATCCGCCGGCCGAGCATCTGGGACGAAGAACGGCGGATTATGCTTCGCTAATCCGCCCTACGGCCTTCATGCCTTACAGAATAAACCGGCTGAGATCCGTGTTCTTCGCCAGATCCCCCACATGCTTCTGCACATAGGCTGCATCGATGCGGATGGTCTCGCCGTTCTTGTCCGGCGCAGTGAACGAAATCTCGTCCAGCACCCGCTCCATCACCGTCTGCAGACGCCGCGCGCCGATATTCTCGACGGTCGAGTTCACCGCGACAGCGACATCGGCCAGCGCGTCGATGGCGTCATCAGTAAATTCCAGCGTCACGCCTTCGGTCTGCATCAGCGCCACATACTGCTTGATCAGCGACGCTTCCGGCTCCGTGAGAATGCGCCGCATGTTGTCGCGCGTCAGCGCATCGAGTTCGACGCGGATCGGCAGGCGGCCCTGTAACTCCGGTAACAGATCGCTCGGCTTGGCGATATGGAACGCGCCCGATGCGATGAACAGGATGTGCTCGGTCTTGACGGCGCCATGCTTGGTCGAAACGGTGGTGCCTTCGATCAGCGGCAAGAGATCGCGTTGCACACCCTCGCGTGACACCTCGCCGCCGCTGCGGCCGTCGCGCACGCAGATCTTGTCGATCTCGTCGAGGAACACGATGCCGTTGTTCTCGACTACGGAGATCGCCTCCTGCACCAGCTGGTCGTTGTCGAGCAGCTTGTCGGCTTCCTCGCTCACCAGCGGTTCATGCGCGTCGGCGACGCGCAGCCGGCGCGTCTTGGTGCCCTTGCCCATCTTGCCGAAGATATCGCCGAGCGAGATCGCACCCATCTGCGCGCCGGGCATGCCGGGAATCTCGAACATCGACGGGCCTGACGATGACGCCACCTCGATCTCGATTTCCTTGTCGTTGAGCTCGCCATTGCGCAGCTTCCTGCGGAACGAGTCCTTGGTTGCCGCGCTGGCGCTTGCACCGACCAGTGCATCGACCACGCGATCTTCGGCGGCAAGCTGGGCGCGCGCCTGCACATCCTTGCGCTTCTTCTCGCGCGTCAGCGCAATGCCGACTTCGAGGAGATCGCGGACAATCTGCTCGACATCGCGGCCGACATAGCCGACTTCGGTGAACTTGGTCGCTTCTACCTTGAGGAACGGCGCGCCGGCGAGCTTTGCGAGACGCCGTGCGATCTCGGTCTTGCCGACACCGGTGGGTCCGATCATCAGGATGTTTTTCGGCAGCACTTCCTCACGCAGCAATCCGGTGAGCTGCAACCGGCGCCAGCGATTGCGCAGCGCGATCGAGACGGCACGTTTGGCGTCCTGCTGGCCGACGATGAAGCGGTCGAGTTCACTGACAATTTCGCGGGGGGAGAAGTCGGTCATTCGCTCAGAGTCTCGATGGTCAGGTTGCGGTTGGTGTAGACGCAGATGTCGGCGGCGATATCCAGCGATTTGCGGACAATGGTCTCGGCATCCTGCTCGGTGGTGTCGGCCAATGCACGAGCCGCCGCCAGCGCGTAGTTGCCGCCGGAGCCGATCGCCATCACGCCGCCTTCCGGCTCCAGCACGTCGCCGGTGCCGGTCAGCACCAGCGAAACCGACTTGTCGGCGACGATCATCATGGCCTCGAGCCGGCGCAGATACCGGTCAGTGCGCCAGTCTTTGGCGAGTTCCACGGCAGCGCGGGTGAGCTGGCCGGGATACTGCTCCAGCTTGGCTTCCAGCCGCTCGAACAAAGTGAAAGCGTCGGCGGTGGCCCCGGCGAAGCCGCCGATCACGTCGCCATTGCCCAGTTTGCGGACCTTTTTGGCGTTGGACTTGATCACTGTCTGGCCGATCGAGACCTGCCCGTCGCCGCCGACCACCACTTTACCGTTCTTGCGGACGGTCAGGATGGTGGTGCCATGCCAGATCAGGGACGATGCGTCACCGGACGCGGAAGAGTGATTGTTCATGGAAATCCTCGTGAGGGTCTGATCTAGGCACGGAGCCGGGGCGATGCAAATGCGGCCGCCGGCCGCAAACGCTGCGGCCGTAGGATGGGTAGAGCGCAGCGAAACCCATGCTGCCCGTCCGATGTGGCTGGCTCGGCCGATGGGTTACGCTCCGCCGCTACGCGCCTCCGCTCAACCCATCCTACGGCTCTGAGCCCCCAAGCCATGAATTTCCGCTCACCATAGAAGCCGAATCCCGCGTCCCGGCCGTAGCGCCCCTGTCATCCCCCTGTTAAAAGACCGCGTTTTCAGCCAGCAAGAGGCCCCATTCGATGCGCAAGGCGACGATCAAGCGCGCTACCAAGGAGACCCAGATCGAGGTCTCCGTGAATCTCGATGGCACCGGTGCGTCCAATTCGGTCACCGGCATCGGGTTCTTCGACCATATGCTTGACCTGCTCGCCCGCCATTCCCGCATCGACATCACCGTGAAGGCGGTCGGCGACCTCCATGTCGATTTCCACCACACCACGGAAGATGTCGGTATCGCCCTCGGCCAGGCTGTGAAGCAGGCGCTCGGCGATATGGCCGGCATCACCCGCTATGCCTCGGTCTATATGCCCATGGACGAGACGCTGACCCGGGTGGCGCTGGATATTTCCGGCCGGCCCTTCCTGGTGTTCAAGTCCGCCTTCCCGACCCACAAGATCGGTGAATTTGACACCGAACTGGTGCGCGAATGGTTCAACGCCTTCGCCATGCAGGCGGGCGTGACTTTGCACGTCGAAACCCTATATGGCGAGAACAGCCATCACATCGCCGAATCCTGCTTCAAGGGTCTGGCGCGGGCATTGCGGACGGCGGTTGCCATCGATCCGCGCAATGCCGGTGAAGTGCCTTCCACCAAGGGTCAGCTCGGCGGCTGATCCCCGTTCGTAATTCCTGCCTTGTAGCGGCGGAGTTTGCATGCCGGTCTATACAGTTCACGCGCCAAAGAGCGCCGGCCAGGGGCCGTTGGCGGCGACGGATAAATTCGTCTTCGTGCGCGATGGGTTTCATGTCTGGGCCTTTCTGGCCGGTCCGTTCTGGCTGTTGTTTCACCGGCTCTGGCTGGCGCTGATCGCTTATCTTGTGCTGTCTTTTGCCGGTGAGATCGCGCTGTCGAAGCTTGGCGTGAGTGCCGACCTGCGCGGCATCGTGATGTTCCTGGTGGCGCTGCTGATGGGTTTCGAGGCGTCGAGCCTGCGCCGCTGGTCGCTGTCGCGCGGCAAGTGGCGGCAGCTCGATATGGTCATCGCCGACAATCCGGAAGCCGCCGAGCGCCGCTTCTTCGATCGTTGGACCAATAGCCAGCGACACGAAACCTATTCCACCGATCGCGGCGCCCCGCCGCCGACCCGATACGCCCCTGCCCAGCCGTTCTCGCGCGGGCCGGAGGATGTCATCGGCCTGTTTCCGCAACCGGGAGTGACGCGGTGACCGTCGCCATCATCGATTACGGCTCCGGCAATCTGCACTCCGCTGCAAAAGCCTTCGAGCGCGCCACCCGCGGCATGGAAGTGCCGCCGAAGATTATCGTCACCCGCGATCCCGATCAGGTGTTTCGCGCGGACCGCATCGTTTTGCCCGGTGTCGGCGCCTTCGCCGATTGTCGCCGTGGCCTCAATGAGCTTGACGGCATGGTCGACGCCATGACCGAAGCGGTGCGTGACAAGGCGCGCCCCTTCTTCGGCATTTGCGTCGGCATGCAGCTGATGGCGACGCGCGGCAAGGAGCATGTCACCACCGACGGGCTGAATTGGATCGCCGGCGATGTCGAGAAGATCACGCCGAATGACGAGAGCTTGAAGATCCCCCACATGGGCTGGAACACGCTCGAACTGTTGCGCGAGCATCCGGTGCTGAACGGTCTGCCGCTTGGGCCGAAGGGGCGCCACGCTTATTTCGTGCACTCCTATCACCTCAACGCCGTGAATGAGGGCGAAGTACTCGCGCGCGCCGATTATGGCGGGCCGATCACCGCCATCGTCGGTCGCGACACCGCCATCGGCACGCAGTTTCATCCCGAAAAGAGCCAGCGCTTCGGTCTCGCTCTGATCGCCAACTTTCTGAAGTGGAAGCCGTGATTCTCTTTCCTGCCATCGACCTGAAAAACGGCCAGTGCGTCCGCCTCGAGCAAGGCGACATGGCGCGCGCCACCGTGTTCAACCTCGATCCCGCCGCGCAGGCGAAGTCGTTCGAGGATCAGGGTTTCGAATATCTGCATGTCGTCGATCTCGATGGCGCTTTCGCGGGCAAGCCGGTCAACGCGCAGGCGGTCGAGGCGATGCTGACGCGCGTGAAATTCCCGGTGCAGCTTGGCGGCGGCATCCGTGATCTCGCGACGGTGGAAGCCTGGCTGTCCAAGGGCATCAGCCGCGTTATCATCGGGACCGCCGCGGTGCGTGATCCCGCTCTGGTGAGGGAAGCTGCGAAGAAGTTTCCCGGCCGCGTCGCCGTTGGCCTCGATGCGCGTGATGGCAATGTCGCTGTGGAAGGCTGGGCGGACGTGTCCACCGTCACGGCGCTGGACATTGCGCAGCGTTTTGAAGACGCTGGCGTCGCCGCCATCATCTTCACCGACATTGCACGCGACGGCATGCTCAAGGGCATCAACTGGGACGCGACGATTGCGCTCGCCGATGCGATATCCATTCCCGTCATCGCTTCGGGCGGTCTTGCCTCCATCGACGACATCAAGGCGATGCTGGAGCCGCGTGCGAAAAAACTCGAAGGCGCCATTTCCGGCCGCGCGCTCTATGACGGCCGCATCGATCCGGCGGAAGCGCTGGCACTGATCAAGGCCGCATAGGACACACCATGTTCAAGGTCCGCGTCATCCCCTGCCTCGACGTCAAGGACGGCCGCGTGGTGAAGGGCGTCAATTTCGTCGACCTGCGCGACGCCGGCGATCCCGTCGAGGCAGCGATTGCCTACGACGCCGCCGGCGCGGACGAACTCACTTTCCTCGACATCAATGCGACGCATGAAAATCGCGGCACCATGATGGATGTGGTCCGCCGCACCGCTGAAGCTTGCTTCATGCCGCTCACTGTCGGCGGCGGCGTTCGTACCGTCGATGATATCAAGGCGTTGCTGCGCGCCGGCGCAGACAAGGTATCGATCAACTCCGCCGCGGTGGCGCGGCGTGAATTCGTGAAAGAAGCAGCGGAAAAGTTCGGCGAGCAGTGCATCGTCGTCGCCATCGATGCCAAGCGCGCCGGCTCGCGCTGGGAGATATTTACCCATGGCGGCCGCAAGTCCACCGGTATCGACGCCATCGAATTTGCCCAGGAGGTCGTGTCGCTCGGCGCCGGCGAGATCCTGCTGACATCGATGGATCGCGATGGCACCCGCACCGGCTTCGATATCGAACTGACCCGCGCCATCGCTGACAGTATCCCCGTGCCGGTGATCGCCTCTGGCGGTGTCGGCAATCTCGATCACTTGGTCGAAGGTATCAGGTCCGGCCACGCCACCGCGGTGCTGGCGGCCTCGATTTTTCACTTCGGTGAATTTACCATCCGTCAGGCCAAGGACCACATGCAGCGGGCCGGCCTGCCGATGCGGCTCGATCCCTGAGGATCTTTGATCCGTAATGAGGTCTCTCGATGTCCTTTACCCTTCACGATCTCGCCGACACCATCGACGCCCGCGCTGCGGCGTCCTCGGGCGAGCAGTCCTATACGAAGAAGCTGCTCGACAAGGGCGCCGTCCATTGCGCCAAGAAGTTCGGCGAGGAAGCGGTCGAGGCCGTCATCGCCGCCGCCCTGGACGATCGCACCGATCTGATCAATGAAAGCGCCGACGTGCTGTTTCACCTGCTGGTGTTGCTAAAGTCGCGCGGCATCACGATTCAGGATGTCGAGGCGGCGCTCGGCGCGCGCACGCATCAATCCGGTTTGCAGGAAAAGGCGTCACGCAAAAGCGACTGACGTTTCGAGGTCGAAAGTCATCAAGAGCTTGGACCTCTCATTTGGGAAACACAGATGGATATGCGGGCCCCCGACCAGAAATACGATCCGTATCGCAACTACTCTCGCGAACAGTGGGCGAAACTGCGCGACGACATGCCGATGGCGCTGAATGCCGAGGAGATCGCGGCGCTGCGCTCGATGCATGATCGTCTGGATCTTCGCGAGGTCGAGGAAATCTATCTACCGCTGTCGCGCCTGCTGTCGATGTATGTCGCGGCGCATCAGCGGCTCTATGTGGCGCAGCGCAAGTTCCTGGGCATCCAGGACCGCAAGATGCCCTACATTATCGGCGTTGCCGGTTCGGTCGCTGTGGGCAAGTCCACCACGGCCCGCGTGCTGCAGGCGTTGCTCGCGCGCTGGTCGCCGAAGCCGAAGGTCGATCTCGTCACCACCGACGGTTTCCTGTTTCCGAACGCTGTGCTTGAGCGCAACGGCATCATGCAGAAGAAGGGCTTCCCGGAGAGCTACGATCTGCCGTTGTTGCTGCAGTTCCTCAGCGACATCAAGGCCGGCCGTCCCAATGTTCGCGCACCCGTCTATTCGCATCTCACCTACGACATCGTCCCGGACAAGTTCATCGAGGTCGATCAGCCCGACATCCTGATCGTCGAAGGCGTCAACGTGCTGCAGGCGGGCCGCCTGCCCCGCGACGGCAAGGCAGTTCCCGTGGTGTCCGACTTCTTCGACTTCTCGGTCTATATCGATGCGGACGAGCCGGTGCTGCGCGCATGGTATGTGAAGCGCTTCCTGGCGCTCCGCGACACCGCCTTCCACGACAAGCGATCCTATTTCAATCGCTATGCGTTGCTGTCCGATGAAGAGGCGACGGCGACGGCGCTTGCGATCTGGGAGCGCACCAATCTCGCCAATCTGGAAGACAACATCCTGCCGACACGCCCGCGCGCGACGCTGATCCTGAAGAAGGGCGCCGATCACGTCATCGAGAACGTGGCGCTAAGACGGCTGTAACCGTAGGGCGGATCAGCGCAGCATAATCCGCCGGCGGAGTTCATGACGGAGACACCGCGGCGGATTACGGCTTCGCCTGATCCGCCCTACGGTTCTCAGGCCGCCTTCGCCTCACCACCAAAATGCTCGATATACCGCGCCGCGATGGCCGAGACCGGCATCACGATCAGCACATCCGTTGTGCCGAACTGATGATCGATCACCGCACCGTCGCCGATCATCGCTCCGATGCGCAGATAGCCCTTGATCAGCGGCGGCAGCGCGCGAAGCGCCGCCTTCTGATCGATCGCTTCCTTCGGCATCCGGTTCATCTCGACATACCGCGATGCATGGGCGCGGGCGCGCCATTCTTCCGGCGCGCGCGCGTTGTGGTGCAGGAACGACAGCGGCAGCGCCAGCTGGTCCGGATCGGTGCCTTCGAAACTCGCGCAGCCGATCATCACATCGAAGCGATTCTGCTTCACATAGCTCCAGATACCCTGCCACAGCAGTTCGACAGTGCGCTTGGTGCGATAACGTTCGAGCACGCAGGAGCGGCCGAGCTCAAGGAAGCGCAGGTCGGGATGGCTCTGCAGGATGCCGCCGAGCTCGAACTCGTTCTCGGTATAGAAGCCGCCATTCTTCATCGCCATTTCGTGGCGGAGCAGGCGATAGGTGCCGACCACCGGCTGCCGGCCCGACAGGGTCGGCTTGGCGGCATGATCGACGACGAGGAGGTGATCGCAGATCTTGTCGAAGGCATCCTTGTCGCGGCGTGCCAGCATGGTGGCGGCGTCGGCGATGGCGGTGCCGTTCTTGTAGAATACCTTGTAGCGCAGGCGTTGGGCGCGCTTCACGTCGCGCTTGTCCTGGGCGAGGCGCACTTCCAGCGGGCCCATGCGGCCGAGCGACGGCGCGCCATTGGGATTGACGTTGGCGGGATCGAAATGGAACGGCGGCTTGAACCAGGTGATCGCAGTCTGTGCCGCGAGCGCCATGTTATGCGGCCGCAGCATCTGCATCACACCAGGTTTCAAGACATTTGGCTTCTGCCGCACAAATTCGTTGCCGTGCATGGCCATCCCCGACTCTAACCCCTGGCCGCTGATAGCCCCACGCGAATCGACGCGGCCTAACCGCATCAGACATCACGGGTGCTCAACAGTGGTGTGACGGGTGTGTTGCGGAGGGATGACAGGGAGGGCCGGGCGACGACAGTGTCAGTGTAGTTGCGGGCCTTACGCCGCCAGATGCCGGCCCGCGGCCAGATGCCTCAGGGCTTCTTCCAGCTTTTCGCGGTCCAGCGGCTTCAGCAGGAAGCCATCCATGCCCGCCTCGAAACAGGCATAGCGATCCTCCACCAGCGTATTGGCGGTCAGCGCAAGGATCGGCGTGCGGCGCACGCGCTGGCCGGCTTCCAGGACGCGAATGCGTTTGGCGGCTTCGATACCATCGAGCTTCGGCATCTGGACGTCCATCAGGACCAGATCGAACGGCGTGCCGGCCGCATCCGAAGCGAGCCAGGATTCCAGCGCCTGCTCGCCATCGGTGGCGATAACCGCACGGTGGCCGAGCCGTGTCAGCAGCGAGCGCATCAACAGGGCATTGATGTCGTTGTCCTCCGCAACGAGAATCGAGAGGCCGTCTGTCGTCGCGGTCCCGTCTGGCGCGCGCTCCGCCTCGTCGGTCGCCAGGGCGTGATCCGCAGTCTGCATCGCCAGCAGCTTCGCCAGCGAGGTCGCACGCAACGGCTTGATCAGATAGCCGGTCAGGTTCTTCGCTGCAGTCGGCTCCGATTCATGCCGCATTGCCGGCGTGAACAGGCCGATCCGCTGGGTCGCATGCGGGATGGCCCGCTCGGCGAGCCGTTCGAGATTGTCCGCGCCGACTGCGCGGTCGATCAAAATGGTGCGCCAGGATCGCTCCGGCAGCAGCGCCAGCGCCACATCGATATCGGACACCATGCAGGTCTGTGCGCCCCAGCGTCCCAGCCGGCGAGCAATCAGCGAGGCTTCGATGCTCTGCGGCGCCAGCAGCATCACCGACTGGCCGCTGAGATCCGGGGGCAGGAAGGCTTCGGCGCGGTTGTTGGAAGCGACCAGCGGAATCGACACTTCGAACGTCGAGCCGACACCCGGCTGGCTCTGCAGCGTGATGCGCCCGTTCATGCGCTTGACGATGCGCTCGCTGATGGAAAGCCCGAGGCCGGTGCCGCCGAACTGCCGTGCGGTGCGTTCGTCCGCCTGTTCAAATTCGCGGAAGATGCGCTGCTGGGCATCTGGCGCAATGCCGATGCCGGTGTCGCGCACGATGAAGGTAACCTCGTTAGGCCAGATACCTGGCTCGACGATGACTGCGACGCCGCCGGTGGCGGTGAACTTGATGGCATTGCCGGCGAGATTTAGCAGTACTTGACGTAGGCGTGCGGCATCGCCAACGATTTCGAGCGGCAGCCTTTCGTCGATATAGGCGGCGATTTCGAGATCGCGCGCCTGCGCCCGCGGCGCCAGCAACTCGGTAATGTCCTCGATCAACGAAGACAGCGCGAAGGGGCGATTGTCGAGATCGATCTTGCCAGCTTCGATCTTGGAGTAGTCGAGCAGTTCCTCGATCAGCGACAGCAGCGATTCGCCGGATGTCTTCACGGCGCGCGCATAGGTTGCCTGCTCCGGCGACAACGGGGTGTCGAGCAGCAGGCCGCTCATGCCCAGAATGCCGTTCAGCGGCGTGCGGATTTCATGCGAGGCCATTGCGAGGAAGCGCGATTTGGCGCGGTTGGCGGCATTGGCATGGTCGCGCGCGTCGGAGAGGGCGCGCTCGGTCTCGGTGCGGTCGGTGACGTCGCGGCCGACACTCTGCAATTCTGCGGGACGATTGGCGTCGATCCGTACCATGCCCTCGCGCCAGGCGATCCAGCGCGGGCCGCTGGCGGCGGCGATGCACTGGTCGTGGATCGAGGTGCCGTTCGGCTTGTGGGCGCTGTCGCCCTGCTCCAGCACGTTCAGTTCGAAACGGCTCCCCACCAGCGTCTCGCGCGGCTGTTCGGCCAGCGTGCAATAGGCGTCGTTGACGAAAGTGATGCGGCCGTCCTGGTCGCGGATGACGATCAGATCGTCCTGCGCTTCGAACAGATGTCGCGCACGCTCTTCGGCTTCCTTGAGTTCCCAGTTGCGGTCCACCAGCGCCTCGTTCTGGGCGGCGAGCTTCTGCATCCGCTTGTGCAGGAAGCGCATGCGGATGCTCATGGTCGCCAGTGCGACGCAGGCGACGGCGAACAGGAAGCTGGCGCCGATCGCGAAGGCATGCGGCTCGTAGCCGGAATCCTTCGAAGTCGCAGCCGAGATGAAGCCATAGGCGCCGCCGAACGCCGCCGAGAACATCACGAAGGAGCGGATGGCAAAACTCAGCCACGGAAAACGACGCGCAAAGCGCCGGAACATGATCTTGATCCGGAAAAGGACTCTGCTCACGGCGCCACTCCGGCTGGGTGCGGGGATGCGGCGATGATGGGTGGATCAGATTGCCAAGCGGTTGCGCGCGCGGAGATGCGGCGACAGCGGTGCGGTTATGGTTGATGCGAGGTTAATTGCGATCAGAGGCTGGCAGCAGCCATGCGTGCCGGCGGCGTGCTGCGGGCGCCGACGATCAATGCTGCAGCATCCCGCGCGGTAAAACTGCGGGAGCGTACAAAGATGCGATAGTCAGCGTCGCTGTCTGCCGTGAGATAGATTACCGGATCGGTGCTCGCCGCTGTGGCCGCAATACCGATGAAGCGGGTCGCGGCATCGGCCGTGCACGCCCCGGGCTCGTCGGTGCCCTCGTCGTCGATCACCGTGAAGTCCGCGCTCTCCGCATCATTGACGATCTGCACCCGCACCGTGGCGCGGGCGGGATCGTCGGTGAAGCTGACATGGCTTTGCGCCTGCCATGGCATCGCCGCCAGTTGCACGATGCTTTCGCCCGCGGCGATGCAGGGCCGCGCCGAGGCGAACAATTCGCCGCGCGCGAGAAAGGCGGCAATCGCCAATGGAATCGTGGAGGCCAAAATCCTGAAACGCAGCATGATACGCACTCGCCCCTGCACCCCGTAATGCGGGGTATGGTGAGCGAAGCGTAAACGAGACTGGTTACTGCCGGGTTGACGATACGCGCATGCGTTGTGGCGGCTGGTAGGATGTGCCTTATGCCGCGCTGCGCACCTCGTCGGTCAATGCACGATAGGACAGCGCCTCGGCCAGATGCAGCCGTCCGATCTTCTCTGCACCGTCGAGATCGGCGAGCGTGCGGGCGACGCGCAGTACGCGGTGATAGCCGCGTGCGCTCAGCCGCATGGTTTCGGCAGCATCCTTCAGCAGAGCGAGGCCCTGCTTGTCGGGCTGTGCCACGGTCTCGAGCACGGAGGCCGGCGCCGATGCATTGGTATGAGTGCCAGCCAGTCCGGCAGCCGCATATCGTGCTGTCTGCAGGCTGCGCGCCGCGGCAACCCGTACGGCAACCTCTGCGGAGCCTTCCGACGGCGGCGGCAGGATCAGGTCCGCGGCGGTGACGGCCGGCACTTCGATACGCAGATCGATGCGGTCCATCAGTGGGCCGGAGATCCGCGTTTGATAGTCCGAGGTGCAGCGGTCGATCCGGCCACGTTTGCAGGCGAAACCGGGCTCGAAGGCATGGCCGCAGCGGCACGGATTCATCGCCGCCACCAGCATGAAGCGCGCCGGATAGGTGACGCGATGATTGGCTCGCGATACTGAAACCTCGCCGTTCTCCAGCGGCGCGCGCAGGGAATCCAGCACGCGCGGATCGAATTCGGGCAGTTCGTCGAGAAACAGCACGCCCTGATGCGCCAGCGAGATTTCGCCTGGCCGCGCCCGCAACCCGCCGCCGGTGAGCGCGGCCATGCTGGCCGAATGATGCGGCGCGCGGAACGGGCGCTGCGCCGTTAGCGCCCCGTCGCGTATCATGCCGGCAACCGAGGCGATCATCGACACTTCCAGCAATTCGGCCGGCGCCAGCGGGGGCAGGATCGACGGCAGCCGCGCGGCGAGCATGGATTTGCCGGAGCCGGGGCTTCCCATCATCAACAAGTGATGCCCCCCGGCAGCCGCGATTTCGAGCGCGCGCTTCGCGCTCTCCTGCCCCTTGATGTCCCGGAGATCGAGCAGGCTGTCCTCGCGGGTTTGCACTTTCGGCTGTGGCCGCGATAGCACCTGCGTTCCCTTGAAGTGATTGGCGATCTGTATCAGCGATTGCGCGGCGATGATCTGGATGTCCGGGCTCGCCCATGCCGCCTCTGCTCCGCAGGCGGCGGGACAGATCAGCCCTTCATCGCGGGCATTGGCGCCAATCGCGGTCGGCAGCACGCCTGCCACCGGCGCCAGTGAGCCATCGAGGCCGAGCTCGCCGAGCACGGTGAAACCCGCGAGCGCATCATGCGGGATCGCGCCGATGGTCGCCATCAGGCCAAGTGCGATGGGCAAATCGTAATGGCTGCCTTCTTTCGGCAGATCGGCCGGCGCCAGATTGACGATGATCCGCCGTGCCGGCAGCGCGAGCCCGGATGCTGTCAGCGCTGCGCGCACACGTTCGCGTGCTTCCGACACCGCTTTGTCAGGCAGGCCGACGATGATGAAGTTGGGCAGGCCGGGCACCACTTGAACCTGCACATCCACTGCGCGGGCCTCGATCCCCTCGAATGCGACCGTCGCGACATGCTGCATCATGCGACCCCGGATTTATCTATCTAAGGTAGCATCTCCGGAAAACGACGACAAGAACGTTATGCGGCGATGTCGCAGATCGCGCTATTTCACGCCATTGTGCTTGCAGCAAATCGTAAACCCGGCCATGCGAAGCATGACAAGAATCAAGTGACGACGAGGTCCGAGTCCCTGCATGTCAGATTGCTCGCCCAGCCAACCGGTTGTTTCCGATGTCGAGCTGATTGCGAGCTTGAAGGCGCAGGTTGCTGCCCAGCAGGCCGAGCTCGAGCGACAGGCCGCAAAACTCGCGCACAGCCAGAAAATTTTCGACCGCTCTTCCGCCGCAGCGCGGATCGGCGTCTGGGAATGCGATCTGTCCGATGAATCGCTGGTCTGGACCGACGTCGTCTATGACATTTTCGATCTGCCACGCGGCGAGACTCCGGATCGCGGTGCGACGCTGAAATGCTATCCGGAAGAATCCGTTCGCGAGCTGCATAAGCGCAGGACAAAGGCCATCGAGGATCGCACCGGATTCACGCTCGATGCCGAGATCATCAGCTTCAAGGGTATCCGGCGCTGGATCAGGATCACGGCGACGGTCGAATCCGTCGATGGCGTCGCCGTCCGCATCTTCGGCATGAAGCAGGACATTACGGAAGAGAAGATTCTCGCCGATCGCACCCGCTATCTCGCTGAATTCGATGTACTGACGGGCCTTGCCAATCGCGGCCAGTTCCAGTCGCGCCTGTCGCTGATGGATCTGTCGTCACCGCAGCGTGCAAAACCCTTTGGCGTTCTGCTGCTGATCGATCTCGACGAATTCAAGCCGGTGAATGACAGCCTCGGCCACGCCGCCGGCGACGAATGTCTGAAACAGGCGGCAGAG
Organism: Pseudomonadota bacterium; assembly: GCA_023449855.1. GTDB lineage: Bacteria > Pseudomonadota > Alphaproteobacteria > Rhizobiales > Xanthobacteraceae > Tardiphaga. The sequence goes on from JAEXHR010000273.1 coordinate 17,571, forward strand.
CGGATTCGCGATGTCTGCCCCGGTGCCGAGCTGGTGGCGCGGATCGGCGGCGACGAATTCGCCGTTCTGCTCGGGACCGAAGCCCGGCTAGCGGAAGCCTCCGATGCCGCCCGCGCGATCATCGCTCAGCTCAACTATCCGATGGAGTATCGCGGGCATCAGTTGAGGATCGGCGCATCGGTGGGGATCGCGCTGGCGGACGACCATACGCCGTCCGCTCAGCTCAATATCATGGCGGATGCGGCGCTCTATGCCGCCAAGAAAGCCGGCCGCAATACGTTCCGCATCCACAAGGCGGGCATTTCCGCCCTCACCGCCGGTTCATCGGCAGTGGCGTAACGATCGTCCGATCGACCGACGCATGATTGTCGGTTCAGCGATGTCGCGAAAGAGGTCAATTTTAGCAATTGTCCCTGTCGCGGCGCTGATTACTTCCGTTTCGCCTCGATCACGTTCCAGATGCGGGCGGCGACATCGGGGCCGCCGAGCTTGGCGATGGCGCGAATGCCCGTGGGCGAGGTGACATTGATCTCGGTGAGATTGCCATCGATCACATCGATGCCGACGAACAGCAATCCGCGTTCCCGCAGAGCCGGGCCGACCCGTTCGCAGATTTCACGCTCGCGCGGCGACAATTCAGTGGATTTCGCGGCGCCGCCGCGCACCATGTTGGAGCGCAGATCGTCTTCCGCGGGAACGCGGTTGACCGCGCCGGCGAATTCGCCGTCCACCAGGATGATGCGTTTGTCGCCATGCTTCACTTCGGGAAGGAAGCGCTGGATCACCCATTGCTCCTTGAAGGTTACCGAGAACAGATCGTAGAGCGAGCCAAAATTCATGTCCTGCGGGAGCACACGAAACACCGCCGCGCCACCATGGCCGTGCAACGGCTTCATCACGACGGCGCCGTGCTCGGCGCGGAAGGCGTTGATTTCGTCCTTGTCGCGCGAGATCAGCGTCGGCGGCATCAGGTCGTTGAAGCCCATGACGAAGATCTTTTCCGGCGCGTTGCGCACCGAGGCCGGGTCGTTCACCACCAGCGTCTTCGGATGGATGCGTTCGAGCAGATGCGTCGAGGTGATGTAAGCGAGATCGAATGGAGGGTCCTGCCGCAGCAGCACCACGTCGAAGCTCTCCATATTCACGCGTTCGGGTTCACCGAGCGTAAAATAATCGCCCTCGACATCGCGCACCGTCAGGCTTTGCACGGACGCCACGACATCGTTGCCGCGCAGAGAGAGCTTGTCGGGGGTGTAATAGGAAATGCGGTGGCCGCGCTTCTGCGCCTCGAGCAGCATCGCGAAGGTGGAATCGCCCTTGTGGTTGATGCGGGCGATGGGGTCCATCTGGACGGCGATGTTCAGGCTCATGGGATCGTTCCGGACTTGAGGCAGAAGGACAGGGCGTCAGCAGGCGGCGTCGAATGCCGCTAACAGATGGCGTGGCAGATGCTTCGGCGCAATCAGGATCACGTCGAAACGCATGTCGAAATCGGCATGTTCGGGATGCGCCACCAGCCAGCCTTGCGCGGCATTGCTGATGCGCACCTGTTGCTGCGGGGTGACGGCATAGGCGGCTTCGTCGAGCGTGTCGCGGGCCTTGACCTCGACAAAGGCAATCAGATTTCGTTTGCGGGCGACGATGTCGATTTCGCCATGCGGGGTGCGAAAGCGCCGGGCGAGGATGCGATAGCCCTTGGCCAGCAGCATTGCTGCGGCGCGGCTTTCGGCGGAAAGGCCGGTGGCAAAGGCGGCGACGCGCTGCGGCGAGGGCGCCTTGCTCCGACCTGGCGTCGAGAGCTCCCGCGGCTTAACCATCGCCGGTCTCCCTGGCGAGTTCCAGTGCACGGGCATAGACGGCGCGGCGTGGCCGGCCGGACAGCTCCACTGCATGCGCCACCGCATCCTTGACGCTGTCGCGCTGCAGCGATGTGCGCAGCAGGGCGTCGAGATCAGCGTCGGTCATCGCGTCGCTGTCGGCCGCAGGGGGCCCGAGCACCACGACGAATTCGCCGCGCGTTTCCAGTTCGTCCGCGGTCTTCGCCAGCTCGACGACGGGACCGCGATTGATCTCTTCATGCAGCTTGGTCAGTTCGCGGCAGATCGCGGCGTCGCGCTTGCCCATGATGTCGGCGAGATCCCTGAGCATCTCCTGCACGCGGTTGCCGGATTCGAACATCACGATGGTGGCATCGATACGGGACAGCTCTTCCAGCCGGCTCCGGCGGGCCATCTGTTTTGACGGCAGAAAGCCTTCGAAGAAAAACCGGTCCGTCGGTAGCGCCGAAACAGCGAGCGCTGTCAGCACCGAGGATGGCCCCGGCAATGCGAAGACGTCGAAACCGGCTTGCGTCACCTCGCGCACCAGCTTGAAGCCGGGATCGGAGATCAGCGGTGTGCCGGCATCCGACACCAGCGCGATCGATCCGCCTTCGGCAAGTTTCGCGAGAATTTTCGGCCGTGCCGCTTCGGCATTATGCTCGTGATATTGCTTGAGGTCGGCCGATATGCCGTAACGCTCCATCAGGCGGCGGCTGATGCGCGTATCCTCGCAGGCCACTACGTCCACCCCGGCCAGCACCTCCAGCGCCCGCAACGTGATGTCGCCGAGATTGCCGATCGGCGTCGCCACCAGATGCAGGCCCGGCGCGGCCTTGGGCGCGGTCAGCACATGGCCGGAGACCGTGAAGGTCCTGCTTGGGGCATTGGCTTGGGAGGAGATCGGGTTCGCACGCATGGAGGCAATCTAGAGGGAAATGGAGCAGAGAGGCACAGCCGTTTTCAGCGTTGTTCCCCGTTACCGGAACGCCACCAGGCGCCGTGGCCAAATATAAACCTTTTGTTTCGGTTAACTAATCCCGAACAGTATGTCTGAATCCAGCCTCCCGTTATAGACTGGGAGTGCGCCGGTTCGCCGGCCGAGAAGAAGAGAAGCGATGGCCGATCCGTTCGATCCGAAATCAGCAATCCCGGGGGCGACCCGGCGAGCGGCTCTGGGCATCCTGCTGGGAGCGCCCTTGTTGTCGGCCTGTTCGGGCATCCAGCAGACCCTGACCAATAATTACAGCACCAATAGCCCCGGCGAACCGCCGCCGACAGCTCCCGCCGGCCCGGCTCAGCAGCCGCAGGCAATCGGTGCCGGTGGCGTCAAGGTCGGGCTCATTCTGCCGCAATCTGCCTCGGGCAATGCCGGCCTCGCCGCGCAGTCGATGAAAAATGCGGCCGAGATGGCCTATGCCGAATTCCAGAACCCGAACATCCAGCTGCTGGTGAAGGACGATGCCGGCAACGCCGCGGGCGCTCAGCAGGCGGCGCAACAGGCGCTCAACGAAGGCGCCGAGATCATTCTCGGGCCGCTCTTTGCCGTATCGGTGCCGGCCGTGGCGCAGCTCACGCGTGCGCGCAACATTCCGGTGATCGCGTTCTCGACCGATTCGAGCGTAGCGGGGCGCGGTGTTTATCTGCTCAGCTTCCTGCCTGAATCCGACGTCAACCGCATCGTCGATTACGCCTACAGCACCGGCAAGCGTTCCTTCGCGGCGTTTCTGCCGCAAAATGCCTATGGGAATGTCGTTGAAGTCGCCTTCAAGCAGGCGGTGGCGCGCAAGGGCGGCCGGGTCGTGGCTTTCGAACGTTACGGCGCCGATCGATCGACTGCCGCGAAAAATATTGCGGCCCAGCTCACCGGCGCGGATGCTCTGCTGCTCGCCGACGATGGCGAAGCCGTGGTGGCGACGGCGGATGCGCTGACGACCGCCGGCGCCAATCTTCGCAATGTTCAGTTGCTCGGTACAGGGTTGTGGGACAATCCGCGTGTGTTCGGCAGTGCGTCGATGCAGGGCGGTCTCTTTGCAGCGCCCGATCCAGCAGGGTTTCGTGCTTTCTCGGGCCGCTATCGCACCAAATATGGCAATGACCCCGTACGCACTGCGACGCTCGCCTATGATGCGGTGGCGCTGGTGGCAGCGCTCGCGCGGACGCAGGGCGGCCAGCGTTTCTCGGCGGACGTGCTCACCAATCAATCCGGCTTTGCCGGCATCGACGGCCTGTTCCGCTTCCGCAGCGACGGCGGCAACGATCGCGGTCTCGCAGTGATGAAGGTGGCCTCGGGCGGCGGCCAGCCGGTGGCCGGTTCGCCCAAGAGTTTCGGGACGTAGCTTGACTGTAGGATGGGTAGAGTGGAGGCGCTTGCGCCGGAACGAAACCCATCGGCGGAGCCTGCCGCAATGACGGAATGATGGGTTTCGCTGCGCTCTACCCATCCTACAGCTTCACGCGGCCTACCTACAGCTTCACGCGGCCTACGCCGCCAGATCAGCCACCACAGCATCGAGCACCGGGAACCCCTCCTGCGTCACGCGCAGGCGGCCGTTCTCGATGACGATGGCGCCTTCCTCACACAGGTTCTGGACGCGAACAGGATCGAACGGGCGACCGGACAGCGCTTCATAACGCGCGGGATCGATGCCCTCGACCAGACGCAGCCCCATCAGCAGATATTCGTCCGCGCGTTCTTCGCTGTTGAGCTTTTCATCGAGCGTGACGCCATGGCCATTGGCCTCGACACGCATCAGCCACGTCTCGGGGCGCTTCTCGGTCGATGTCGCATGGCGGATGCCATCAATATCGATACGGCCATGCGCGCCGGGGCCAATGCCGGCATATTCCTGGCCGCGCCAGTAGACGAGATTGTGTTTGCACTCGGCGCCGGGCCGCGCGTGATTGGAGATCTCGTACGTGGGCAGGCCGTGCTGCGCACAAACGTCCTGCGTCACGTCATAGAGAATGCGAGACAGACCTTCTTCCGGCGTCTTCAATTTGCCGGCGGCGTGAAGTCCGAAGAATGGCGTGCCTTCCTCGATGGTCAGTTGATACAGCGACAAATGTTCGGCTGCCTCGGAGATCGCGAGCTTCAGTTCGCTCGTCCACATCTCCGGCGTCTGGTCGGGCCGCGCATAGATGAGATCGAAAGAGTAGCGATCGAAAGCGCTGCGTGCGATCGCCACAGCATCGAGCGCTTCGCGTGCCGAATGCAAACGCCCCAGCGATTTCAGCGAGGCATCGTCAAGCGCCTGCACGCCGAGCGAGACGCGATTGACGCCAGCAGCGCGATAGCCGTGAAAGCGTGTTGCATCCACGGATGTTGGATTCGCTTCCATCGAGACTTCGACGGCAGCATCCACGTTCCAGTATTTTGCAATCGAATCGAGGATCGAACCGACGGTTTGCGGCTTCATCAGCGATGGCGTGCCGCCACCGAGAAAGATCGATGTCACCGTACGATTCGGAATGCGCGCTGCGGTGGTTTCGATCTCGCGCGCAAAGGCGCGGGCGAAGCGCTCTTCATCGATCTGCTGATGCCGCACATGGCTGTTGAAGTCGCAATACGGACACTTCGACAGGCAGAACGGCCAGTGCACATAAACGCCGAAGGCGTCGCTATGCGCAGGGTTACTCAAGGCAGATCTCCGCGAGTTTCACGAAGGCCTTCGCGCGATGAGAAAGGCCCTGGCCGAGCGGTGGCAGGCCGTGTTTTTCCACCGCGGTCATCTCGCCATAGGTGCGCTCATGGCCGTCGGGCAGAAAGGCCGGATCGTAGCCGAAGCCGGCGGTGCCGCGTGGCGGCCAGACCAGCGTGCCATGGGCATGGGCCTCGACCTCTTCGAGATGACCGTCGGGCCAGGCCACGCACAATGCCGACACGAAATGCGCCTTGCGCTTGTCCGGCGTCGCCGCGCCGCGCTCCTGCAGCAGGCGCTCGATGCGTGTCATAGCCGCATTGAAGTCCTTGGATTCGCCGGCCCAGCGCGCCGAATAGATGCCGGGCGCGCCGTCGAGGGCGTCCACGACGAGGCCGGAATCATCGGCAAAGGCCGGAAGCTGCGCCACGTTGGCGGCAGCGATCGCCTTGATCGCCGCATTGGCCTTGAACGTGTCGCCGGTTTCGTCGGGCTCGGTGAGGCCGAGTTCGCCGGCCGAGACCGCCTCGATGCCATAAGGCGCCAGCAGGTCGCGCATCTCGGCGAGCTTGCCGGGATTATGCGTGGCGATCACGAGCTTGCCGGTGATTCGACGATGTTGAGTCATGAGAAATGATAATCCGTAGCCCGGATGGAACGAAGCGTAATCCGGGGATGTCGAGATAGCTGAACGCCGGTTCCCGGGTTACGCTGCGCGCCACCCGGGCTACGCGACAGAGCCTTACGCCACCGCCATCTTCTGCAGTTCAACCAGTCTGCCGACGCCCTGCTGCGCGAGCGCCATCAGCTTCATCAGCTCGTCCTGGGTGAACGGCTCCTTCTCCGCGGTGCCCTGGATCTCGATGATGCGGCCGTCGCCGGTCATCACGAAATTCGCATCGGTGTCAGCCTCGGAATCCTCAGCATAATCAAGATCGAGCACCGGGGTGCCCTGATAGATGCCGCAGGAGATCGCCGCGATATTGGTGCGCAGCACCTTGTCCGCCACGTCCTTCTTGAACATGTTGCGGCTCTTCATCCAGCCGATGCAATCGGCCAGCGCCACCCAGGCGCCGGTGATCGAGGCCGTGCGGGTGCCGCCATCGGCCTGGATGACGTCGCAATCGATGGTGATCTGGCGCTCGCCGAGCGCTTCGAGATCCACCGCGGCGCGCAGTGAACGACCGATCAGACGCTGGATCTCGACGGTGCGGCCGCCCTGCTTGCCGGCAGTGGCTTCGCGGCGGGTGCGTTCCAGCGTGGCGCGCGGCAGCATGCCGTATTCAGCAGTGACCCAGCCGCGGCCCTGACCCTTCAGCCACGGCGGCAGGCGTTCTTCCAGCGTGGCGGTGACCAGCACATGGGTATCGCCGAACTTCACCATGCAGGAGCCCTCGGCATATTTGACGACGCCGCGTTCCAGCGAGACAGCGCGCAGTTCATCGGGCGCACGACGGCTTGGCCGCATGAGAAAAATCCTTCCGAATGTTCCGATAATGTATGTCGCGGCGCTTTTAGGCGGGTGCGGCAGCAGCGGCAAGGCCGTGCCGGTTCCAATGCTGGAAGGAGGCTTGTATCCGGCCGCCTCTGGCGACAAATTGAGGGTCAATAAGGAGTGCTTGAGTGGCACATCACGATCCGATCGGCCTGATTTCGCCGCGAGCCGGGCTCGCGCAGCTCAATGAACGTTCACGCGAGATTTTTAGGCAAATCGTCGAAAGCTACCTTGCCACCGGCGAGCCGGTGGGATCGCGCAACATTTCCCGCCTGATCACGGTGCCGCTGTCGCCGGCCTCGGTCCGCAATGTCATGTCGGACCTGGAACAGCTCGGCCTGATCTACGCTCCGCATACCTCTGCCGGCCGGCTGCCCACCGAACTCGGCCTCCGCTTTTTCGTCGATGCCCTGATGCAGGTTGGCGATATCACCGAGCCGGAGCGCGCCTCCATCCAGCAGCAACTTTCGTCCGTGGGCCGTTCGCAATCGGTGGAAGCTGCGATCGGCGAGGCGCTGACGCAGCTCTCGGGTCTCAGCCGCGCCGCGGCCGTGGTGCTGACCGCGAAATCGAATGTGCGCCTGAAGCATATCGAATTCGTCCGTCTGGAGCCGGACAAGGCGCTTGTCGTCCTGGTCGCAGAAGATGGTCAGGTTGAAAACCGCGTGCTGACCCTGCAGCCCGGCGTGCCGTCCTCGGCGCTCACCGAGGCCTCGAATTTTCTCAACGCCCGCATTCGTGGCCGCACGCTGGCCGAAGCCCGGCTCGAGCTCGAAACCGCGCTGGGCCAGAGCAGGGTGGAACTTGATCAGCTCACGCAGAAGGTGATCGCCGCCGGTCTCGCCAGCTGGTCCGGCGGGAATGGCGACGATCGCCAGCTCATCGTACGCGGCCAGGCCAATCTGCTTGAGGATCTGCATGCGCTGGAGGATCTCGAACGCGTCCGCCTGCTGTTCGAGGATCTGGAGACCAAGCGCGAGGTGATCGATCTGCTCGGCCGCGCCGAAAATGCCGAGGGCGTCCGCATCTTCATCGGTTCCGAGAACAAGCTGTTCTCTCTGTCCGGTTCCTCAACGATCATCGCGCCCTATAGCGATGGCGCCGGCCATATCGTCGGCGTCCTCGGCGTGATCGGGCCGACAAGGCTCAATTATGCGCGGGTGATCCCCATGGTGGATTACGCGGCCCGCGTCGTCAGTCGCATGCTGGGGGGCTGATCGGCCTCAAAACGGCCTGATCAGCTTGATTTTTGCGCGGCAAACCAACATATCCCGCCCAGCAATCCCATCAATTCGGCGTGTTTTCGAGAAGGCAGTGTCATGACTGAAGCTAACGGGCAGAACGACAACCACGACAAGACGGCAGCGGCCGCCGAGCCAGTGGTCTCGAAGCCTTATGTCATGCCGGACGATCCGGAACCGAATTCGGTCGAGGCGCTGACCAAGGAAGCCGCGGAATCGCGTGATCGCATGCTGCGTACGCTGGCCGAGATGGAAAATCTGCGCAAGCGGACCCAGAAGGAAGTCGCCGACGCTCGCACCTATGGCGTGTCCAAATTCGCCGGTGACATCGTCGATATCGCCGACAATCTGCAGCGCGCCATCGATGCCGTGCCGGCCGATGCCAAGGCGGCGGCCGATCCCGGCCTGAAGGCGCTGCTCGAAGGCGTCGAGCTCACCGAGCGCTCGCTGCTCAATGCGCTTGAAAAGCATGGCGTGAAGAAGATCGATCCGACTGGCGAGAAGTTCGATCCGAACTTCCATCAGGCCATGTACGAAGTGCCGGATGCGTCGGTGCCGGCGGGCACCGTGGTACAGGTCGTGCAGGCCGGCTACACCATCGGCGAGCGCGTATTGCGCCCCGCACTGGTCGGTGTGTCGAAGGGTGGCGCAAAGGCGGCACCGGCTTCTGAATAAAACTCGCACTGTCATCGCCCGGCCGTGCGCGCAATTGCGCGCTAGGAC
>JAEXHR010000274.1 GCA_023449855.1 Pseudomonadota bacterium
GATTACGCCTTCGGCTAATCCGCCCTACGATAGAGGCCGGATCAGTCCAGTTTGACGCCGGCCTCGGTCACGACCTTGCGCCAGCGCGCGACATCGGCCGAGACCATCTTGCCGAATTCCGGACCGGCGACATCCGGCACGTCGGAGCCGTTGCGCTCCCACGCATCCTTGATCGCGGTGCTCTGCAGCGCTGCCTTCAGTTCTTTTTTCATGCGCTCGATGATGTCTGGCGGCGTGCCTTTCGGCGCGAACAGCCCGTACCAGGTCGCGACCTCATAATTCTGCAACCCGGCTTCCGCAGCTGTTGGAACATCCGGGAAGGCCGGCACGCGCTTCGGCGCGGCAATCGCGAGAGCACGCAACTGGCCGGCCCGGATCGGCGCGGCGGACGAGCCGAGGCCATCGAAAACGACCGGAACGTGGCCTGCAATCAGGTCCTGCATAGCAGGACCGGCGCCGCGATAGGGCACATGCTGAATCTTGGACTGGGTGAGGATCTTGAACAATTCGCCGGCGAGATGGTGCGTGGTTCCGGCGCCTGCGGAGCCGTAGGAGAGCTTGTCCGGATTGGCCTTGGCAAAGGCTATGAACTCGCCGAGCGTCTTGGCCTGCACCTTGTCCGGATTGACCACGATCACCTGCGGCGGCCGTGAAATCAGCGCCACCGGGATGAAGTCCTTCTCGATGTCATAATCCAGATTTGGATAGAGCGACGGCGCGATGGCGTGATGCGCCGCGCCCATGAAGAAAGTGTAGCCGTCCGGTGCCGCCTTGGCCGCAGCCGACGCACCGACGGTACCGCCCGCGCCGGCACGGTTCTCGATGATCACGCGCTTGCCGAGTTGGCTGTCGAGCTGGGCTGCGAGAGGCCGCGCGAAAGCGTCGGTTCCGCCGCCGGCCGCAAACGGCACGATGAAGGTGATCTGCTTTTGCGGCCACGCATCGGCCCGCGCAGGGCTTCCGAAAGCTGCGAAGCTTGCCACGGCGGCAAGCATGGCAAAGTGAACGGCTTTGATCCGCACGGTGGTCCTCCCGATATTCTGCGTCATTGGCAACGCTTCCCAGCATGTTCGGCGAGTTTTCCCGCCGATGCAAGGTATCGGGAGCAGGTGCAACTTACACTTTAGGCGACGTATTCCGACCGATCCCGATGTTTGGTTGCGAGTGAAACGGGACATTTCGTCGCGATGACCTCTCCGAGTTTGGAAGTCCGGTATCCCCAAATGTGGCTCGACGCCTCCATTCGCTTCGTGGCATGGCAACCTCAATAGCCACCGCTCATTGCGGCGCAGAAGATCGATACAAAGGGCGGAACATGATTATCAGCGGTAACCGGACCATCAGCTATCCGGAGATCATGCAGCGCATCGCCAGAGTGGCGAACGGGTTCAAGGCGCTCGGTGCAGGGCCCGATGCACCTGTCGGCATGATGCTGCGCAACGACTTCGCTTTGTTCGAGACTGCCTTCGGCGCCGGTGCGGTGGGCGCGCGCGTCGTCCCGATCAACTGGCATCTCAAAGGTGAAGAGGTCGGCTACATCCTCGCGGATAGTGGAGCGAAGCTGCTCGTATGCCATGCCGATCTATTGCCACAGATTGCCGATGGCTTGCCCGCCGATCTGCCGGTTCTGATCGTGCGCACGCCGCCGGAGATCGCTGCAGCCTACGGCGTCGCAGATGCCGCGACTCACGTCCCGTCGGACTGCACCGATTTCGACTCCTGGCGCGAGCAGCACGCACCGATGACCGATGCGCCAAAGCGTGCGCTCACGATGTTCTATACATCAGGCACCACTGGCCGTCCGAAAGGCGTCAAGCGTGCGCCGATGACGCCCGAACAGGCTGCCGCATCCGAACGCGTCGGTGCCATCGCCTACGGCCTGAAGCCCGACAATCAGATCGTGATGATGAACGGGCCGATGTATCACTCGGCGCCGAGCTCCTACGGCTTGATGGCGTTCCGCCATGGCAGCACCATCGTGCTCGAGGCGCGTTTCGATCCGGAAGAAATGTTGCAGCTGATTGAGCAACATCGCGTCACCAACATGCATATGGTCCCGACCATGTTCGTGCGCCTGTTGCGCCTGCCGGACGAGGTGAAGGCGCGTTACGTTCTGTCGTCGCTGCGCAACATCATCCACGGCGCGGCGCCATGTCCCGTGCATGTGAAGCAGGCAATGATCGAATGGTGGGGACCGGTGATCAACGAGTATCTCGGTTCCACCGAGACCGGCGTGCCGATCTGGCATTCCTCGGAGGAGGCGCTGCGCAAGCCCGGTACGGTGGGGCGCGTGATCGAAGGCGGCGTGGTGCGCATCTATCGCACGGACGGGACGTTGTGCGATGTCGGCGAGCCCGGCGAGATCTATATGCGCCAGACGTCGGTTCCGGACTTCGACTATCAGGGACGCCCTGAGGCGCGCGTCGAAGCCGGCCGCGATGGCCTGATCAGCGTCGGCGATGTCGGTTATCTCGACGAGGACGGTTACCTCTTCATGTGTGATCGCAAGCGCGACATGGTGATTTCCGGTGGTGTGAACATCTATCCCGCCGAGATCGAAAGCGCGCTGATCGGCATGGACGGCATTCGCGACTGCGCCGTGTTCGGCGTGCCCGATGACGAATTCGGCGAGCGACTGGTAGGCTGCGTCGAGCTCGAAGACGGAGCGACGGTATCTTCCGCGGATATCCAAGCCTATCTGAAACAGCGTCTCGCGAATTTCAAAGTGCCGAAGGAAATTCACTTCCACGACGCGCTGCCGCGGGAGTCCACCGGGAAGATCTTCAAGCGCAAGCTACGGGATCAGTACGGTGCGCCGGCGGTGATGTAATTTCCGTCATTGCGAGGAGCGTAGCGACG
>JAEXHR010000331.1 GCA_023449855.1 Pseudomonadota bacterium
GCACAGGCCAGCCGCGCCAATCTGGAGCGTAGGGTTGGGCAACCGATGGGCGGACCGCTCGATACGGCCTGGTTGGAGCGCTTGCCACGTGGCTATGGTCCCGAAGTCCCACCGAGCGCGGCAGGTACGCTGGCCCTGGCCGCCGCAGATGCGGACCTTGCCGTGGCTGATGCCAATGTCCAACTCGCCAATTCTCAACGAGTCCCCAATCTCGAAGCTGGCCCCGGTTTACGCAGGCTGTCAGCCACTAACGACACGGCCCTGATCTTCACGGTCACGATGCCGATCCCGATCTTCAATTCGGGCAAGGCAGCTGTCGCGCAGGCTCGCGCGCAGCGCAATCAGGTGGAAGCCCAGAAGCGGATGACGGCGCTTGATGTCGAGCAGGCCATCACGGACGCGCAGACGGCGGCATCGAACGCGGCGGTGACCGCGCAGACTGCAACCGGACCCGCCCTTGAAGCTGCCCAGGAAGCAGCCCGTATTGCGCGCATCGGCTATCGCGAAGGCAAGTTCGGCCAGCTCGATCTGCTCGATGCCGAACGCACGCTGGCCCAGACGCGCCTCGCCGCCATCGACGCACTTGCCTCTTATCAGAACGCCCGCGCGCAACTGGAGCGCCTGACAGCGCCTGCGCCGGAACAGGGGAACTGATCCATGACATCCAAGAAGATCATCTACGCCGCCTTGCCCCTGTCCCTGATGCTGGCGCTCGCCGCTTGCGGAAGCGGTGCCGAGGAGAACCCGACCAACGAGGCAGCGCCCGCTGCTGAAGCGAAGGCAGGGGAAAAAGCCGAAGAGGGCAAGATCACGCTCTCGGCTGATCAGATCGCATCGGCTGGCATTCAGACGGCTCGTCCGATGATGGGCGGATCGGGCACGATCGAGCTGCCCGCGACCATCGACGGTGATCCGCAGGGCACGCAGGTCGTGTCCGCAGCGATCGGCGGCCGCGTCGTATCGCTCACCCGCAACCTTGGACAGTCGATCGGTCGCGGCCAAACATTGGCCGTGATCGAGAGCCGCGAAGCAGCCTCGCTCAACGCCGAGACCGAAGCTGCTCGCGCGCGGCTGTCTCTGGCGAACAGCAATCTCGCCCGCGAGCAGCGTCTGTTTTCGCAGCGTGTCTCGCCTGAGCAGGATCTCATCGCTGCCCGCACTGCGGCGACCGAGGCCCGCATCGCTCTTCGCCTGGCGCAGCAGCAGGTATCTGCTGCGGGCACGGGTGGCGGCGGCCTCAATCGCATTGGCCTCGTGGCACCCATGTCGGGTCAGATCATCGGCCGTAGCGTCGTGCTGGGGCAGACGGTCGCGGCGGACGCCGAACTGTTCCGCGTTGCCAACCTTTCGAGTGTTTCGCTTTCGCTCAACCTGCAGCCGCAGGATGCGGGCCGGGTGCGTCCGGGCGCAATGGTGAACATCAAGGCAGCTGGTCGACAGGCGACCGCGAAGGTGACGTTCGTGTCGCCGGCGCTCGATGCCAATACGCGCCTCGTTCCCGTCATAGCGACTCTCGACAATCGTGATGGCCTCTGGCGCGTCGGCGAGCCGGTCACGGCATCGGTCGCGCTCACCGGCAGTGGCGGCGATGGCGCGATCCGTGTGCCGCTGACTGCCGTGCAGACGGAAGAGGGCAGGTCGGTCGTCTTCGTCCGGACCAAGACCGGGTTCCAGGCAACGGCCGTCCAGTTGGGCGACAGTGCCGGCGACAGCGTGATCATCAAGTCGGGCCTGAAGGGCACTGAGGAGATTGCCACCGTCAATAGCTTCACGCTCAAGGCCGAACTCGGCAAGAGCGAAGCCGCGGAGGACTGAGCCGATGATCGCCCCAATCGTAACCTGGGCGGTTCACAAGCGCTGGCTCGTCCTGCTGCTGACTGCCATAGCCGCCGTGATCGGCGCCGCCGCTCTGTCTCGCCTGCCGATCGACGCAGTGCCGGACATCACCAATAACCAGGTGCAGATCAACGTCCGTGCGCCCGCACTGTCGCCCGAACTGGTCGAAAAGCAGGTGGCGTTCCCGATTGAGACGGCGCTCGCCGGCATTCCGGGCCTCGAATATAGCCGTTCGCTCAGCCGCAACGGTTTCGCGCAGGTGACGGCCGTCTTCTCCGATCAGACGGATATCTTTTTCGCCCGCCAGCAGGTCGGCGAGCGTCTGACAGGCGTGTCCGAGAACTTGCCCGATGGCGTAACGCCCGAGATGGGACCAATCGCCACTGGCCTCGGCGAAGTCTATATGTGGACCGTCCGTCTGGAGCATCGCAAGGACGATAAGCACCAGCCGGGGGAACCCGGCATGCAGCCCGATGGCAGCTACATCACGCCGGAAGGCGAACGGCTGACCAACGACACCGATAAGGCGACTTACCTGCGTACCGCGCAGGACTGGATCGTTTCGCCCCTGCTGAAGAACACGCAGGGCTTGGCCGGCGTCGACTCGATCGGCGGCTATGCCAAGCAGTTCCTTGTTGTGCCCGATGTTCAGCGGCTGGCATCAATGGGGATCACTCTGACCCAGCTCAGCACGGCCCTCGAACGTAACAACACCAGCGTCGGTGGCGGCTTCGTCAATCGCAATGGTGAAGGTCTGGCCGTCCGCGCCGATGCGCTCGTCCGTAACGCCGACGAACTCTCCAAGATCGTGGTGGCTACCCGGGAAGGCGTACCCATCACCCTTGGTCAGGTAGCATCCGTTCGTACTGGGCAGGCGATCCGTATGGGGTCGGCATCTGAAAACGGAACCGAGGTCGTCGTTGGCACCGCCATCATGCGGATCGGCGAGAATAGCCGCACCGTCGCGACTGCGGTCGCCAACAGGCTGGAGGAGATCAACGCCTCACTGCCGCCGGACGTGATCGTGCAGCCGGTGCTGAACCGCACGGCGCTGGTGAACTCGACCATCAAGACGGTCGCCAAGAATCTTGGCGAAGGCGCGGTCCTCGTCATCGTGGTGCTGTTCCTGCTGCTCGGCAACTTCCGCGCCGCGCTGATTGCCGCCGTCATCATCCCGGTGACCATGATGCTGACGGGCTTTGGCATGTTGCGTGCCGGGGTGTCAGCGAACCTCATGAGCCTTGGCGCGCTCGACTTCGGCCTCATCGTCGATGGCGCCGTTATCATCGTCGAGAATGCCTTGCGACGCATGGCGGAGCACCAGCATCATGAAGGCCGTTTGCTCACCGTGAAGGAGCGGCTGGACACAGTCGCTTCCGCTGCGCGGGAAATGATCAAGCCGTCGGTCTATGGCCAGGCGATCATCATCCTCGTTTATGTGCCGCTGCTCACCCTGACCGGTGTCGAGGGCAAGACCTTCGTGCCGATGGCGCTTACCGTCATCATCGCGCTGGTTTGCGCCTTCATCCTTTCCCTGACCTTCGTGCCTGCTGCGATTGCCCTGTGGCTGTCCAAGCGGATCGAGGAGAAGGAAGGGCGGATCATGGGCTGGCTCAAGGCCCGCTACGAACCCGGTCTCGACCGGGCGATGAAGCGGCCCATGATCACCGTCGGCGCTGGCGTCGGCGGCTTCGTTCTCGCGATCCTGGCCTTCATGTCACTGGGACAGGTTTTCCTGCCGCAGCTGGATGAGGGCGACCTGTTGATCCAAGCTCTGCGTATTCCGGCGACGTCGGTGCAGCAGAGCCAGGCGATGCAGGTGCCGATCGAGCAGATGATGTCGAAGCAGCCGGAGGTGAAGTTCGTCTTCTCCAAGACGGGTACGGCCGAACTGGCATCCGACCCGATGCCGCCCAACGCCACGGACATGTTCGTCATCCTCAAGGACCGGAAGGAATGGCCGGACCCCAGCCTGAAGAAGGAGGAACTCATCTCTCGGATCGAGGATGAACTCGCCAAATTCCCGGGCAACGCGTACGAGATCACCCAGCCGATCCAGATGCGCTTCAACGAGCTCATCGCCGGCGTGCGCGGCGATATCGCGGTCAAGGTCTTCGGCGACGACTTCAATTCGATGAACGCGACGGCGGAGAAGATCGCCAGCGTCCTGCGCCGCACGCAGGGGGCGGCTGACGTGAAGGTCGAGCAGACCACAGGCCTTCCGATGCTCGACATCCGCGTCAATCGCGATGCCATGGCCCGCCTCGGCGTCACCGCTCAGGACGTGCAGGATATTGTGAACGCAACGCTGGGCGGCCAGCAGTCGGGCATGATTTTCGAGGGCGACCGCCGCTTCCCGGTGGTGATCCGTCTTTCCGAAGCGCAGCGCGCCGACATATCGCTGCTGAGCCAGGTTCAGGTGCCGACGCCGGGCGGGCAGTTCGTTCCGCTGGCAAGCGTGGCGGATATCCGCGTCGTTGACGGTCCCAACCAGATCAGTCGTGAGAACGGCAAGCGTCGCGTCGTCGTCCAGGCGAACGTGCGTGGCCGTGACGTCGGCAGCGTGGTCGCGGATGCGCAGGCTGCCATTGGAAAGGAAGTGCGTCTTCCGCCTGGCAGCTATCTCGAATGGGGTGGCCAGTTCGAGAATCTGGCATCGGCGCAGGAACGTCTGCAACTGGTGATCCCGGCCTGCTTCGTTCTGATCCTGCTGCTGCTCTATGGCGCTCTGGGGTCGGTCCGTGATGCCGCCATCGTGTTCACCGGCGTTCCGCTGGCTCTGGTAGGTGGCGTTCTGGCCCTCTTCCTGCGGGGCATGGACTTCTCCATCTCCGCGGCGGTCGGTTTCATCGCTCTGTCCGGCATCGCGGTCCTGAACGGCCTCGTCATGGTGTCCTCCATTCAGGATCTCATGCGAACCGGCATGGACCGTGCCGAAGCCGCTCGGGTAGGTGCGCTTCAGCGTCTGAGGCCGGTGGTCATGACGGCGCTGGTTGCAAGCCTTGGCTTCGTGCCGATGGCCGTGGGCAGTGGCGCTGGCGCCGAAGTCCAGAAGCCGCTGGCGACGGTCGTAATCGGCGGCCTGATCTCTGCGACGCTCCTGACCCTGTTCGTGCTGCCGACGCTCTACGCGCGGTACGGCCGCACGACGATGGTCGAGGAGGACGATCCTGAGGTCGAGGCCTCCCCGTCTGCTCAACCGCAGCACTGATGGGACGGGAGGGCAGCAACTGCCCTCCCGCCTCTTCCTGATCGAAGGAAAGGATCGGACCGATGAGAAAGGAAACCATATTCAGTCCTCAGATCTCGCATTTGCGGGCGTGGACGCTGTTGGCTGACCTTAATCGATATGAGGCGTGGCATCCGCACTATTGTTTTGGCGCGGGCGTCGTCGAACTTGGAAACAAGATCGACATGACCTGGACCTTGATGGGCACCATGGTCGTCGGAAGGGCTTCCTGCGTGAAATGTTCGACTGATGACCAGTTTAGCCGCCGCATCTACCCCTGTGTGTGAGAACGGCCCGCGTCATGGGCGGCTTCCCTTGCCGTCCATGACGACAGTTTACCCTCGAGATCCGGGAAACAACATGCGCCTGAAGCAATATCGTTTGAGCCGTCTCTCCCTGACTGGAGGAGTCTTGATGCTCAGCCTGATGGGATGCCAGCAGAATGGCGGCGGCGATGAAAGTCGCCATGACCGTAATTCCATCCCCACGCTTGTCGGGGAGCATCTTTATGCATGCGAAGATGGAACGCAGTTGGACGGCGATTTCCTGGTCGATGGGTTGACCCTCGATCTGGCGATCCTGCCGGACCAGAAGCCGATCCGTCTCAATGCGCCCGATACGGGCCTGACGTACGTCGGCGATAAGCTCAATGTCAGCCTGATCGGCGTCGACACATTGAAGCTGGTACGCGCCGATCAAAAACCGCTGATCTGCAGGAGAACTCGGACGATCAGCAAGCAAGGACGGCTGCATCCACCCTGATGGCAACTGCTTTTACCGAAGATAGCGCGCCCCAACCAGGATGATGGAAATGATTGAAAAACTCCGCCTCGATGTCCCCCTGCTGCTTCCCGAAGTCACCGACACGGCCGACGGCTGCGTTTCGCGCCTGATATCCTTGATCGAAAGCCGTCCCGGCGTCGCTGAAGTGCATGTGACGAAGGAGCCGGCCGGTACACTGCCGCAGCTGTGCATCCACTATGATCCGGACGCGATCTCTCTTCCGCGTATCCGGGAGCTGGCGAAGGCGGCGGGAACTCAGATCGCAGAGCGGATCGGCCATGTGGTGTGGGAGGTCGATGGCATCGGTCACCAGAGGCGGGCCAGGTCCATTGGCGAAACGTTGCGCGCGCTGCCAGGCGTGCTCGAAGCGGAGGCCATTCTTCCCGGGACGGTGCGGGTTGAGTTCGATCGCACGATCACGTCGGAGGATGGAATTCTTACGGCGCTTCGTGATGCCGGTGTAACACCCAAGGCACTTGCGGCTCCTGGAAAGAAGCCCGTGGCACATGACCACGACAAGGATCACGATCACCCGGCTGGCGAGAAGCACGACCATGGCCATGGGCACGGCGGACTGCTTGGACCCAGCACCGAGCTGATCTTCGCTCTGGCCTGCGGCGGCGCGCTGGGGGTGGGCTATCTCATCGAGACGTTCCTGACGGCACCCAACTGGGTTCCGTTCGCTCTCTTCATTGCGGCCTATGTCTTCGGCGGCTTCTATACCGTGCGTGAGGCTGTCGAAAATCTGCGCCAGAAGCGCTTCGAGATCGATACGCTGATGCTGGTGGCAGCAGCAGGTGCGGCCGCTCTTGGCGCTTGGGCCGAAGGTGCCTTGCTGCTGTTCCTCTTCAGTCTGGGGCACGCGCTCGAACATTACGCGATGGGCCGAGCCAAGCGTGCGATCGAAGCGTTGGCCGAACTCGCGCCGCGAACGGCTACTGTTCGGCGGATGGACGGTGGCTCCAGCGTCGTACCGGTAGAGGAATTGGTCCTTGGCGACGTCGTCATCATCAAGCCGGATGAGCGTATTGCGGCCGATGGCTTCGTCATCAAGGGCAATTCTGCGGTCAATCAGGCACCTGTCACTGGCGAAAGCATCCCTGTCGACAAGGAGCCGGTCGAAAGCGCGGATGCTGCCCGGGTCAATCCTGATCGCGTCGCTGCAGCAAGCCGGGTCTTCGCCGGGACGATCAACGGCAGTGGCTTGATCGAGATCGAGGTCACGCGCCTGTCGAGCGAAAGCACGCTGGCCAAGGTCGTGAAGATGGTCAGCGAAGCTGAGACGCAAAAGTCGCCAACGCAGCGGTTCACGGATCGCTTTGAACGCTTCTTCGTGCCTGCGGTGCTTGCACTCGCCTTCCTGCTGCTATTCGCATGGGTGGTCGTCGACGAGCCTTTCCGCGACAGTTTCTACAGGGCGATGGCCGTCCTTGTGGCCGCCAGCCCTTGCGCGTTGGCCATTGCGACGCCGAGCGCCGTGCTGTCGGGCGTTGCCCGTGCGGCGCGTGGCGGCGTCCTGGTGAAGGGCGGTGCCCCGCTCGAATTGCTGGGCTCGCTCGATGCCATCGCATTCGACAAGACCGGCACGCTGACGATGGGCGAGCCGCGTATCCAGCAGATCATCCCGGCGCCTGGCGTCACCAAGGAAGAGCTGATGGCGCTGGCTGTGGCCGTAGAAAGCCTCAGCGACCATCCCTTGGCTCAGGCAATCGCACGAGACGGGCGCGAGCATATTGGCGACCATCCAGTTCCGGAGGCCGAAAATCTGAAGAGCCTCACGGGTCGCGGCATCTCGGCTCTTGTCGGTGAGGATGAAGTTCTCATCGGCAAGGCCGAGATGTTCGGCAGCGACGGCATCGCCCCGCTGTCCGCCGAGATGGATGCCGCGATCAAGACGCTCCGGGAGGCAGGACAGACCAGCATGGTCGTGCGCAGCGGCTCGCGGGATATGGGAGCTATTGGCCTTCTGGATACGCCGCGCGAAGCAGCTCGCGCGGCGCTGGAACACCTGCGCGAGATCGGCATCAAGCGGATGATCATGATCTCGGGCGATCACCAGCGTGTGGCTGATGCCATAGGCAAGCAGGTCGGGATCGATGAAGCCTGGGGCGATCTCATGCCTGAAGACAAGGTCGAGGCCATCAAGAAGCTGCGGGCCGAGACCAAGGTCGCCATGGTCGGTGACGGCGTGAACGACGCGCCAGCTATGGCGACCGCGACCTTAGGTATCGCCATGGGCGCAGCCGGTTCAGATGTTGCGCTGGAAACCGCCGATGTGGCGCTCATGGCCGACAATTTGTCACACCTGCCGTTTGCGGTGGGCCTCAGCCGGAGCACGCGCTGGGTTATCAGGCAGAATGTGTTCGTCAGCCTGGGTGTCGTCGCCTTCCTCGTACCGGCGACCATCCTGGGTCTTGGCATCGGACCGGCTGTCGCCCTTCATGAAGGATCGACTCTGTTGGTGGTCATCAACGCGCTGCGGCTTCTGGCATATCGGGATCCGGTCCGTGCCTGAGCAGGGCGCGGGCCACCATCGAGACGCGACGTGAGGATCGGACGATTCGACGCCATCTTCGTCGGGACAGGCATACTGATATGCGTCGCGCTCGCTGTCGTGGGAGTGTGGGTGGTGTCCGGCGTACCGCAAGCACCGCCCAATGATCCTCCCGCAGCGAAGCGTATGCACATCACGATCCGGCCGGGCGAAACGCAGCGTGTAGCAGTCTATGTGGCGGGCGAGGGGACCGTACGGTTCGTGAGCGACAGTCGCGGGGCAAAGGTCCGCTATCGCCTTCGCCTGGAAGATGGGCACCAGGGCTCCATTCTTGCCGATACGATTGCTTCAGGCGCTCAGCAGGGGGAGTTACGCCCCCAGCATGGCAGCTTGTACGAATGGTCTTGGAACAACCTATCGCCCAACCCGGTGCATGTAGGCTTCTTTGCCGAGGGCAACTTCGACATCCTGAACCGAACAGGCGCGCGCCAGCCTGCATCCGCGCTCATCCCCTGAATTTAAGGATTGGGCGCTACGCCTCTCACATCATACATAATGGAGCACCGCGATGATCGTCGGAGCGCGTCCCCGCCTGCAGCATCAGCCCGGCTGAACAGGTCGAACTGACACGGCAATGGCATGAGCTGGACCGTACCCAGCCGCTCTGGAACACCGATTTAGAACGTTACATGGCGATGGTCCTGCATGTGATCGAAGTTGCCGGCGTCGACCATGTTTGTTTCGCCGGCGATTGCGATGGCGGCGGCGGCTTTGCCGGCTTCAACGATATTTCCCAGCTGCCCCGCGTCACTGCCCGGCTCAGGCAGGCCGGCTATTCGAATGATGATCTCGCCAAGATGTGAGGTGGAAATGTGCTTCGCGTTTTGCGCGCTGCGAAACTCGTAGCGGAAAGTAAATATCGGTAGAGAATTACCCGTGCTAAAATCAAACGGAAGATGATTGATCAGCTAGCTGTTCAGAAAAAGGACCATCGAAACCTAAGGATGAAAAAATCGGACGCGGAGAGGCTTTAAAGGGTCGGTAGCGCCCCCAAATAATGTCAGGTCGTTACCGGGGCGCTGCCGCGCTTTGTCTCAGCTTCCATGCGCATCGCCATGTGATAGGCAAACTCATAGATCAATGTCGCAAGCGTCACGGCCATTGCGAACGGCAAAGTCGCATTGTCGAATATGATCGCGTTCAGAACCAGACCGGCGGCCGTCGCAATAAAGGTCACGCGCAGTAATCGGGACCTCATGGGCATCTTCATCATTTTGCATCCTCTCTTCAAAAACAAAAGTCGAACAGAAGCTTCATGTTGAGGCCGATTATCAACGCCGAGATCGCCCATGCCGCTAGCTTGAGCCAAAGCGGATTGATGAACGTGCCCATCAGTTTGGGATCGCTTGTGAACTTGACTAAAGGCACCACTGCAAAGGGGAGTTGCAGGCTGAGCACGACCTGGCTCAAGACTAGCAATCGGGTCGTACCCTGGGAGCCATAAAACGTCGCGACGATCACGGCCGGAACGATCGCGAGCATTCGGGTGATCAGCCGCCGCGCCCAGGCAGGGACGCGCAGGTTGACGAAGCCTTCCATTACAATCTGTCCGGCAAGTGTGGCAGTAACTGTCGAACTCTGCCCAGACGCCAAAAGCGCGACCGCAAACAAAGTGCTTGCAATGCCAGCCCCCAGGACGGGCGCGAGCAAGCGATGGGCGTCCTGGATCTCAGCCACGCCGGTCATGCCAGCCACATGAAAAGTAGAGGCGGCCAGAATAAGGATCGCGCCATTGACGAACATCGCCAGCATCAGCGCGATCGTGCTGTCGATGGTCGCGAAGGTTACAGCTTCACGCTTGCCTGCTTCGCTTGTGTCAAAGCTGCGGGTCTGGACGATGGCGGAGTGGAGATAGAGATTATGCGGCATCACGGTCGCGCCGATGATGCCGATCGCGATATACAGCATGGCCGGGTTGGTGACGATGCTGGCGCTGGGCACGAGGCCTGCGCCAATTGCGGCTATATCGGGTCGGGAAAGCAGCAACTCGACCGCGAAGCAGCCTGCAATGACGATCAGGAGCGCGATGATGAATGCTTCGAGCTGGCGAAAGCCGCGTTGCTGCAGGAACAGGATCAGCAACACGTCGGCGGCCGTCAGGCACACGCCCATGACCAGCGGAATGCCGAACAAGAGCTGTAATGCGATGGCCGTCCCCACCACTTCTGCCAGATCGCAGGCAATGATCGCCACTTCGCACAACACCCACAAAGCAGCGCGGACCGGCGGGCCATATTCGGCGTGACAGGCTTGGGCCAGATCCATCCCGGTGACGATGCCCAGCTTCGCCGCTAGCGATTGCAGCACCATCGCCATGATGCTCGACAGGAGGATGACCGACAGCAGCGTGTAGCCGAAGGCAGATCCGCCAGCGAGGTCGGTCGCCCAGTTGCCCGGGTCCATATAGCCGACGGCGACGATATAGCCCGGACCTGCAAAGGCGCCGATTTTCTTCCAGACGCTGCCGCCAGCCCGCGGCACCGCGACCGTCCGATAGGAGCCGGGCAGGCTGGGCCTGACATCCGGCATATCCGTGAACGGTAACGCAATGTCGGCGGGTGGCGGCGGCGTCATCGATCTTCCCCTTTTCTTTTTTGAACGAAGGACGGTTCCTTATTGAGCGGTGCTCATGTTGAGAGTCCCGTTGAGGCCGTTGGGGAAAAAGCCACCCTTCTGCGCGGCCAGCTTCGTCAGATAGACGATGTTGAGCACCTCACCCGTCGAGCGGCTGTAGGCGATGGCATCGGCGTCGGTGGGCACGATGTTCGATGCGCCGCCCGTCGGGCTGATGCCCTGATCCTTGTCTGCCGAGCCATCCAGACTATCGCGGGCGTCCGATATCTTGTCGGCCGATGTCCGCAGCGAAGGTGTATCCACGCCCTTGCCATAAAGCACCGTTCTGACCAGGCCGGCATGATAGGCTTCCGCCGCCAGGATACCGGCGGCAGCCTCCAGGAAGGTCTTGTTGGAGATGAGCGGCGATGCCCCCTTATAGGCCGTGACGCCGACATCCTCGAAGATGAAGGCTCCGAGCAGGAAATTCTCGTCGCTCGCATAGGGATCGAAGCTTTGCCCGGCGGAAATCAGGCCTGCCGCCTGTGCTGCAGCGGAGAAGGCGCCGGTCGCGCTGGCGCTGATGTCGATCGCCGGCTGGGCGACCGCTGTCGAGCCGATGGCCGAGCGCAGAAACTCGACATGGGCGCGTTCGTCGGCCGCGATTTCCCGCGCATAGCGGGCGATCAACGGATCGACGAACGCGACCTGCCGCCCACCGGTAACCGCGCCTGGTGTGCCCGCGCCGCCCAATATGTTGCTGGGCAGGCCCGATCCAAAAGCCGCAAAATAATAGAATTGCGCCTCGAGATATTCGAGGTTGAGGGCAAAGTTGAGCACATCTCCGTCCGACACGGTCGGTGTTGGCGTGGGGGTCGGCGTTGGCGTGGGAGTTGGCGTGGTCGTGGCATGGTCGTCGTCACAGGCGGACAACATGCTGGAGCCGGCCGCCAGGACGGCCGCCGATCCCGCCATGCGCAGGAAGTTGCGCCGTTGATCGCGGCGCTGCGCGCGCGCGGCAAAGGCTTCGAGCATCAGATCGTCTTTCATGGGATGTCTCCGTCGGAAAGGGGCTCAGTTCGCCGCGCTCATGTTGATGCTGCCGTTGACGCCGTTGGGGAAAAAGCCGCCCCGGGCCGTCGCCATGTTGGTGAGATAGGCAATGTTGAGGACCTGCCCGGTGGTCCGGCTGTAGGCGAGGCCGTTGGAATCGAGCGGCACGATGTTTGACGCGTCTCCAATATTAGCAATGCCCTGGTCCAGATCGCTGGAGCCATCCAAGCTGTCGCGGGCCTTCGATATCGCCTCGGTCGCGTCGATCAGCGCAGGCGTGGCGATGCCCTTGCGATAGAGCGAGGTTCGCACAAGTCCTGCATGATAGGCCTCGACCGCCAGGATGCCGGCGGCGGCTTCCAGATAGGTCTTGCTGGTGATCAGCGGGGCCGCGCCCTTGTAGGCTGTGACGCCGACATCCTCGAAGATGAAGGCGCCGAGCAGGAAATTCTCGTCGCTGGAATAGGGATCGAAGCTTGCGCCACCGCTGATCAGGCCTGCGGCGCGCGCGGCTGAGGAGAAGGCGCCATTGGGATCCGTGCCGACATCGATCGCAGGCTGGGCAACGACTGCCGTGCCCAGATTCTTGCGGAGGAAATCGACATGCGCGATTTCATCCTGTGCGATTTCCTTGGCATATTGCGCGACAACCGGGTCGGTGAAATTGACCTTCCGGCCGCCCGTTGCCGTCCCGGCATTGCCGCTGCCGCTCGTATATTTTGTGTCGATCGGGGTGCCGAACACCGCGTAGGAATAGAAATTCGCCTCCAGATATTCGAGGTTCAGGGCGAAGTTCAGTATGTCGCCATCCGACGGCGCGCTCTGTGCCATGGCCGACTGGCTGCTTGCCGCAAATCCGGCACTGCCAAATGCTGCCATTGCCCCCAGAGTCCGGAAGAAGTCGCGCCTCTCTTCGCGTCGGCTCGCCCGCCGTTCCAATGCCTCGATTGCCAGAATATCATCGGTCATCCCTTGATCCTCCGCTGCCTGATGGTCGTGAAGCGCAGAGCGCGCGTCATTGGCGGGCAAAGCTGGTTGCGGATCGCGCAGTTCCTTTTTGGGGCCGAGAAAAATTATCTGCGTACGGCGGCGTACGAGGATGCATCCAGGGCAATGATGCAACCGTATCTGCGGGTTTGATCATCGCAGATTGCGAGGCGCACTTGGTCGCAGGCATTCAAAAAGAGAACGCGAACATCTTTTTGCGATCCTTGTCGGCGCCGGACTATGCCAGCATCAGGCCGTATTTCTCGCGCGCGACATTTCCCGCGCGATCCCTAATCCTGACAGCGCGATCACGGATAGAATATCTCGACTTTCCCGAGCATGGCCTCCTGACGCTGAACGCAGAGGCAAACAGGAAAATAGCCTGTTTGACCGCCCTTGTCGGGCGGGAGGGTTTTGTCGGCTGGTCCGCTCTGATGGACCATGGTGCGTCGCCTTATGACGTTCGGGCCGGTGGGCAAGGCGTGACGCTCCTGCGGCTGTCGATTGCGCCAATCGCTGCACGCGTCGAGGAACGCAGCACATTACGGACCAGCATCCTGCGGTTCGTCCATATGGTGATGCTGCAAATGCACGCGACCATTTTGTCGAGTAAGACCGATCCGATAGAAAGGCGGCTCGCGCGCCTGATCCTGATGCATCATGACCGTGCCAGTGGCGATGATCTCTTCATGACCCACCAGGACATGGCCGACATGCTCGTTGTCCGCCGTGCCAGCGTTACGGATGCCCTCCATATCATGGAGGGGCACCGACTGATTGCCAGCATTCGCAGCCATATCATTATGCGTGATCGCCCTGGCCTGTGCCAGATCGCCGGCCAGGCTTACACGCCGCCTTAGGCGCGCCATGTTAGCAAGGATGGACTGAGCTTTGGTCCAAAGTGAAGGCCCCCGCGCAGGCAACATACGCGGGCTTATGGCAA
>JAEXHR010000377.1 GCA_023449855.1 Pseudomonadota bacterium
CGGCACTGTCCAATGCTGTCGTTCACTGCATCCAGGCTGGCCCGATCGGAATCATGGGGCTTGGCATTGCGGAGAAGTTGTTTCCATTCGTGCCGTCCTACGCACTATTTGTGGCGATCGGCATCGCGATCGCCGCCGAACGAAGCGACCTCGCAGCAGCGATCCCGGCATTGGCACTCGGCTCCACCGCTGGTTCGTTGTGCTGGTACGCATTCGGCCTCGCGCTCGGAAAACAACGTAGCGAGACATTCGTCCGGCGCTTCGGTCGCTATGTCGGACTGACGCCTGCCGTTTACCAGCGCGCATCGAACGCATTCCAGCGACATCTGTTCGTGATCATTGCCGGCAGTCAGACGGTCCCCGTCATCAGGGTCTATATGGCGATCCCAGCCGGCGTCCTCGGCGTGTCACTCATGCAGTTTCTGCCCGGAACCTTCGCTGGAAGTCTGGCGTGGAGCGGGCCATTGCTCGCGCTGGGTTTCTGGATCGGAGGTACAAGTGCGGACCCTGCAGTTGCAGGAATGAGCGCCATCGCTGCACTGATCGCGCTCGAAGCCACGATCCTATATTGCTGCCGTCGTTTCAGGCGGTCTCGCCCAGAGGCATATCCGCCAGATTAATCGACCTGCGCCGGTTGTTTCACGGACTGCACGGCGCGCGAATTCTTCGCCATTTCCGCCAATGCCGCGATCTTCTTCTGCGGATCGGAGCCGGGCTGCACGACGCCCGCCGACATGATGAGCGTCGCCGCAGCTTCCGCCGACATGTCGATCTCGATCAGCTTGCTCTTCGGAACATAGAAGAAAAAGCCGGTGGTCGGGTTCGGCGCGCAAGGCAGGAACACCGAGATGTGCTCCTCCTCGCTCGGGATCTTGCTCGACACCTCGACGCTCGGCGGCTGCGAGATCAGCACGATCGACCACATGCCCGGCGACGGAAACTCCACCATCCCGACCTTGCGGAAGCTCGACCCGTTGCCCGAGAACAGCGTCTCGAACACCTGCTTGAGACCGCGATAGATCGCGCGCACCACCGGCATGCGGCCGAGCAAATTCTCGCCGAGATCGACTAGCGAACGCCCAATCAGATTGGCGGTGAGGAAACCGAGCAGCGTCAACGCCACGAAGGCGACGACAAGGCCGGAGCCCGGAATGCCGTAGGGCAGCCACTGTTCGGGCCGATAGGCCTCCGGCACCAGCGGACGGACGATCGCATCGACCCAGGTGACGAACCACCAGGTCAGATAGAAGGTAATGGCGATGGGTCCGGCCACGATCAGGCCGGTGAGGAAATAGTTGCGAATACGCGCCATGAAGCCCCGCGGGGCATCATGCGGCAGTTCGCCCAAAGGCGGGGTCGGCGGCAGTTCGGTGGGCTGCATCAAACTCTCGGCGTCAGCATCTGGCGGGCGCGGCACGCCCGTCCCTTTGATGGGTATCCTAGCAGGATTTTGCCAGTGCGGGGAAAGTCAGCTTTTGGACGATCCTGTCAGGATCGCCCGAAAGGGGAACACAACCCATTGAATCCTCGCGGTCTCGGCCGGCTGGCCAGGACCTGCGACAATCCGGCCTATTCCACCGTCACCGATTTAGCGAGATTGCGCGGCTGGTCCACATCGGTACCCATGACAACGGCCGTGTGATAGGCGAGCAACTGCACCGGCACGGCATAGACCAGCGGCGTGAAGGCGGCGGCCATGTCGGGCATCACGATGGTCACCATGGAATCCACCGTGGCCTCCTCGGCGCCCTTGGCGTCGGTCATCAGGATGATCCGGCCGCCGCGCGCGGCAACTTCCTGCATGTTCGACACCGTCTTGTCGAACACCTGATCGTAAGGCGCGATCACGACCACCGGCATCTTCTCGTCGATCAGCGCGATCGGGCCATGCTTGAGTTCGCCGGCGGCATAACCTTCGGCGTGGATGTAGGAGATTTCCTTCAGCTTCAGCGCACCTTCCAGCGCCAGCGGATAGCTGGTGCCACGGCCGAGATAGAGCACGTCCTGCGACTTGGCGATGTCGCGGGCGAGCTTCTCGATCTCATGCTCATGCGTCAGCGCATCGGCCATCAGACGCGGAATCTCGATCAAGCCCTGTACGAGCTTTGCCTCATCCGTATCGGACAGTTCACCGCGCGCCTTGCCGGCGGCGACTGCAAGCGCGGCGAGCGTCATCAGCTGACAGGTAAACGCCTTGGTGGAGGCGACGCCGATTTCGGGGCCGGCCAGCGTCGGCATGACTGTTTCGCTTTCGCGAGCGATGGTCGAGGTCGGCACATTGACCACGGCCAGCGTGTGCATGCCCTGCTCCTTGGCGTAGCGAAGAGCGGCCAGCGTATCGGCGGTTTCGCCGGACTGAGAGATGAAGATCGCCAGATCGCCCTTGCGCACCGGCGCCTCGCGATAGCGGAATTCGGAGGCGACATCGACCTCGACCGGCAGACGGGCAAAACGCTCGAACCAATACTTGGCAACGAAGCCGGCATAGCTCGCGGTGCCGCACGCGGTGATCGAGATGCGCTGGACGTCATTGAAGTCGAAGGGGAGCTTGGTCGGGAGCGCCACGCGTTCGCTGGCCATATCGACATAGCGTGCCAGCGTATGGCCGACGACTTCCGGCTGCTCGTGAATTTCCTTGGCCATGAAATGGCGATAATTCGCCTTGTCGACCATGAAGGACGAAGCGCCGGATTTCAGCACATCGCGCTTCGCCGGCTTGCCGTTTTCATCGAAAATCTCGCAGCCCTTGCGGTTCAGCACCACCCAGTCGCCGTCTTCGAGATAGCAGATGTCGTCGGTGAGCGGCGCCAGCGCAATGGCGTCCGAGCCGAGATACATCTCGCCATCACCGAACCCTACCGCGAGCGGCGAGCCCTTGCGGGCGCCGACCATGAGATCGTCGTGATCCTTGAACAGGAAGGCCAGCGCGAAGGCGCCCTTCAGACGCGGCAGCGCCTGCTTCACAGCCTCGACGGGGGCTGCGCCCTTCTTGACGAAGGCATTGACGAGGTGAGCGACGACTTCCGTATCGGTCTCGCTGGCAAACACCGCGCCCTGCTTTTCGAGCTCGATGCGCAGTTCGCGAAAATTTTCAATGATGCCATTATGCACGACGGCAACGCCATCGGCCGCATGCGGATGCGCGTTGGCTTCGGTCGGCTTGCCATGGGTCGCCCAGCGCGTATGGCCGATGCCGACATGACCCGCGAGCGGCGTCTTTTCGAGCTTGGCTTCCAGATTCTTGAGCTTGCCCTCGGCGCGGCGACGCGTCAGCGCGCCGTCCGCCAGCGTCGCGACGCCCGCAGAATCGTAGCCGCGATATTCGAGCCGCTTCAGCGAATCCACAATCTGCTCAGCAACCGGGCCGCGCCCCAGAATTCCGACGATGCCGCACATGTGTGAATAGATCTCCAGTGGAAACGAATTGGGCGTAAGCCGCCCGACGCAGATATCTGCGCCCCTCTTAGCGAAAATCGCAAAACCCTTGATACTCAAGAATTATTGCCGATTGAGACAAGTCGACCGATCTATGCGACGATTTCGCCGCACGCGTTTAACAAAGCATCAACGTGTTTGCACGACCCTTTCCACGGAAATGGAGTGCATGCCATGTGGGAGCCGCGCGATCCGAGAGAACCTCGATCCATCGCTGTCACGCGCCTGCGTCATATAGAGATGCATACGAGCCGGCTTGCCAACTGGCCACCGCCGATGCGCGACACCGTCGCGCCGCCGCCGCATGAGCCGCCACCGAACACATTGCCGGACGAGCCGATCAAGGCACCGCCGCGCCGCAACTGGTTCCTCAAGCGGAGAGAAGGCGCCTGACGGGCGCCCTCCCTCACTTTGGCTTCTTCAATCCGGCATACTTCTCGCGGAAGCGCTTGCCCCAGCCTTCCCTGGTGGAGACCTCGTTGCGCTCCACGGCCAGCGCATCGTCCGGCACATCGCGCGTGATCACCGAGCCCGAGCCGATATAGGCACCGCTGCCGATCTTGACCGGCGCAACCAGCGACGAATTCGAGCCAACGAAAGCGCCGGCGCCGATGATCGTCTTGGCCTTGTTGAACCCGTCATAATTGCAGGTGATCGTCCCGGCCCCGATATTGGCGCCTGCGCCGATCTCGCTGTCCCCGATGTAAGTGAGATGGTTGACCTTCACCCCAGCCGCCAATTTGGCCGCTTTGGTTTCCACGAAATTGCCGATCCGGGCGCCCTCACCCAGCGAGGTGCCCGGCCGCAGCCGTGCATAGGGGCCAACCGAGACCTTCTTGCCGATCTCCGCCTGTACGATGTGCGAGAAGGCGTGGATCACGGCGCCGTCCGCGATGCTGACACCGGGCCCGATGACCACATATTGCTCGATCATCACGTCCTTGCCGAAGGTCGTATCGGCCGAGAGGTGGACCGTCTCCGGCGCTACGATGGTAACGCCGGAATCCAGCGCCGCCTTGCGCAACCGCGCTTGCATGATGGCCTCGGCCTCGGCGAGCTGTGCCTTGGTGTTGATACCGCGAACTTCGTCCTCATCGGTCTCGATGACGGTCGCCTTGAGGCCCATGCTGCGGACGATCTCGACCGCGTCGGTCAGGTAATATTCGCCCTTGCTATTGGCTTTCCCGATCTTCTCGATCACTTCGAGCGCGGTCTTGCCGGCAAAGGCCATTACGCCGGCATTGCAGAGATCGACCTTGCGCTCGACCTCGCTGGCATCGGCCTGTTCGCGAATGGCGACCAATTGGCCGCCCTCGACCAGGAGGCGCCCGTAACCGGTCGGGTCCTGCGCGCGAAAACCGAGCACGGCCAGAGCGGCGCCGTCCTTGAGCGGCGCCCGCAACCGCTCGAAAGTCGCCGCCGATATCAATGGCGTGTCGCCGAACGCAATCAGCAGATCGTCGGCCCCCTTGGCGATCGCATCCTTTGCGGCCAGCACCGCATGGGCCGTACCGAGTCGTTCGCGCTGGACGAACGTCGCGGCATCGGCACGGATACGCGTCGCTTCGGCCGCGACATCCTCACGATTAGGTCCGACCACGACCGCGAGCGCGGATCCCGGCCCCTGGGGCGCCGCCATGAGCACATGCGCGAGCAGCGACTGGTTCGCCACCTGATGCAGCACTTTCGGCGATGATGACCGCATGCGCGTGCCCTCGCCGGCTGCGAGTACAATCGTAAGGCTGGTCCTGCCGGTCATCGCAAAGTCCTCGTTTCCGCTTTGCCGACGTCATAGCGGCTTTTCGCGGCCGCCGGAAATCGCTTTCCTGCGCGTCGTGCTTTCACGACGACAGGTTCGCAACGGTTTCCTGATAATGTCGGATCGTGATTCGGGGCGACGGGACGACGCAGACGTCGGATGGCTGACAAGCGCGACCAATGGGCGGAGTCCTTCTCAGCCGAGCCGCAAGCCGGCTGGGTGACGGGATTTCTGGCCGATGAAGAGAAAGGTGGCCGGCGCCTGATGTGGCGACTGGGCTCTTGGGGCGTGGCCGCCGTCTGCGCGGTCACGGTTGCCGTCCTCGCCAGCCGGTACGAGATCCAGCTGCGCAGCGATCAGTTCGCCGCAACCGACGCTATCGGGCGCCAAGCCCAGCAAATTCAACAACTCACCAGGGAAGCGCAGGCGGAGAACCGCCGTTTGTCGCAGGCCATCGACACCCTGAACGGCGATCGCGACCGCCTGTATACCCGTGTCACATCCGTGGAAAAGGGGCTGGAATCGGTGACGGGCTCGATCCTCGCCCGGCAGACGTTGCCCTACATCCCCCCGCGGGAGCCACCGCCGCAAATTGCCGCGCCGGCCACCCAGCTGGCCCCCCCACCATCGTCTCCGCCAGAGTCGAAGGCGGCTTCAGTGCCGCCGGAACTACCGAGCATTCCGACCAAACCGATGGATAGCGCGGCTGAAGACAGCGCTGCGAAGATCCCTGCAGACCAGGTGACGCCCGCCCGCATCGCGGCGACCGCCGATATCCCACAAATGAAGTCGGACGGCACGGCTGCGGCCCCCCCGTTCGCGTCGCCCGCAATGGCCGAGCCGCAGCCCGCCGGTCCAAAGACGCCTGAACCAACGGTCCAGCTGGCCACCGTCACGCCGGCGCCGACCGAAGTGGCGACGCCGGTGGCACGGACCGAATTCGGGGTCGATATCGGCACGGCCAATTCCATCGACGGACTGCGCGCGCTCTGGCACGGCCTGTCGCGAACACCCGCCCTCAACGGGCTGCGCCCGATCATCGTGGTCCGCGAGCGCAGCAATGGTCTTGGCATGCAGCTTCGGCTGGTAGCCGGGCCGCTGACCGATGCCGCGGCGGCCGCGCGCATTTGCGCCACTCTGGCCGAGGGGAAGCGCACCTGCGAAACCTCGGTATTCGACGGCCAGCGCCTTGCATTGAAGAACGACGCCACCCCGATGGAGCAGCCTGCCGCTGTGGCGCCGCCTCCGCCTGCTCCCAAGCCGCGTCCCGCCCAGCATCAGCGCCGCGCGACGCCGAAGCCTGAACCCGTTCCCGCCCCCAAGCCGGAGCAGCGTTCGGAACAGCCTCCGCCGAAACCGGTCGATGAAGCACAGGCGCAAGCGCCCAAACCGACACCTTCGCTCTCGACGATGCTCGGCTTTGGTCGAGAGTGAAAACCTCGCATTTGAAGCCACTTAAGGTGAAATGCTTAAGTGGAACTAGAGCGGAATTAAACACCACACACCTTCCGCCGGCTTGTCCGCAGAACCAAACCGCAGCATAGTCAGGACCATGAAAAAAGATCCCTTTCGCCTCAGCCCTTATGAAGTCCAGTGGTTGCTCGTGGTCGGCTTCGCCGCCGTCGGCTACGCCATCTACCTGCGTTACATGGCCATTGAAATGTCCACCGTGGCGCTCGCATGCGATGCCGGTTCTCAGACCATGCTCTGCAAGAGCCGGTTGGTGGCGACCTATCTGTTCAAGAATTCGGTGTTCGGCATCGCCGCGATCGTCATCGCGACGCTCAACCTGCTACGGCCGTCGATCGTGCTGATCACCGGGGCGTTGATCGCCGCCGGGCTCGGCATCGTGCTCTACAACATCGCCCTTTCGGGCATCGCGATCGGCCTGCTTATCCTTGGTTTTGCGCGGCCCGCGCCCGCCACAGCGTAATGGCAAAAAGCAGATAAACGGCACAAGTCCACAATGACTGCCAGTTTTCCGGCCCCTCATTGAAGCCGATATAGACCAGCGAAGCCACCAGCAGACCCGCAAAGGTGGCTTCTGCGACCGGCCGGGTGCCCTCGGCGCGACGGTTCACGGTCATCAGGCCGGCGAACGGCACCACCGCCATGGTCAGGGCGGCGAACGGGAAATCCCGGTAGCGCGGATCGAACACGAAGCCGAGCGCAGTCTGCGCGGCGATCAGGGCCGTCACGATCACCGTGAGGCCGAGCAGAACCGTGGCGAAGCTGCGGTTCAGGTACGGACGCGGCCCCAACAATTCCAGGAATGTCGGCAGCGAACGCCCCGACATGGTCGCATGGGCGCAGAGCAGCGGCGACAGCACGGCCGCAGCCAGCAACGCGCCCCACTGGATCCAGCGGCCGGTGCCGTAGCTTTCATAAAGCAACTTGTCCAAGGCGACGCCAAGCAGCGCGCCGGCGACAGTCGCCGAGACCGCCACCGTCAGCCACGCCGAGAATCGCGGCGACCACGGCTTGCGGCGCAGGGTCAGCATGCCGGTCAGGAACACCACGACGCTCAGGCCGAGGCCCAGACCCATATGCAGCTTCCAGGCGGGATAGTTGCTGATCGGAACGCCGGCCGGATATTTCAGCGCACGCGCATCGGCATCATAGAGGCCCCAATAGCCGCCCACGGTGCCCTCGAGGTCGCGCTTCCACGGTTGGTCATAAGCTTCGATCAGATTGACGCGAAAACCTTCGCGCTTGGCGAGATCGAGGATTTCCGACACCACCCGCGCCTGATTGTCGCGGGACGGCAGCGCGCCGTCGCGCATGCGGCCGGCGCTCGGCCAGCCGGTCTCGCCGATCAGGATCTCCTTGCCCGGGAACGCCACCGCGACACGCTTGCGGATCGAATCGACGTGCGCCGCCGCATTCTTGGCGCGGATCGGGAGGTCTTCCCAATATGGGAGGATGTGGATGGTGACGAAATCGACGGCGTCATAGAGCTCGCGATTCTTCAGCCAGAACTCCCAGACATCGGCATAGGTCACGGGCAGCTTGCCGACCTGAGCCTTGACCGAGCGGATGTTGCCGACCAGATCGGCGGCCGTCATTTCGCCGCGCAGCAGCACTTCATTGCCGACCACGACGCCCGAAATGACATTCGGAAACTGCTTGGTCAGCTCGACCACACCGGCGATTTGCGCAGCGTTCTTCAAACGGTTGCTGCCGAGCCAGACGCCCTGCAGCACCTTGAGGCCGACCTTGGCGGCCTGCTCCGGCACCTGATCCAGACCGTTGTCGATGGAATAGGTGCGCACGCATTTCGAGATCTGCGCCAGCTGCACCATGTCGGCGGCGATCTGCGCCGCCGGAATGATCGCAGTCGAATTCAGCGGCGTCTGCTCGCCGCGGAATGGCGCATAGGACACGCATTCCAGCTTGTCGGCAGGATCGATCGGGGCACGCACAAGGGAGATCGGCGTGGCGAGCCACCACCAAACCGCTGCGATCGTACCGAGTGAGATTAGGAGAAGCGCCAGCGGCGTGCGGTAGGAAATGGGTTCCGTCCTCCAGAAAACGTCCGTCGATTAGCTTGTCGGCGCCGATCTGCCAAGTGCGCGACAACCACGACCGGGAGATTGCCTTCCCCTCTCGCCACGGAAATGAGACCAACTTCGGACGTTCTGGACAAAATTGAAAATGTCCGTCATGGGATTCACTTGAGGTCTTCGCCGCATTGGAGACCCATTTGCACGTCATGCCGCGACGATGTCGAAGGACTGACGGCCAACTTTATCGGGGACTTTATGGGTCGACTGGTGTTCGGGTTCCAATCTGTGGTTACGCGTCGTCTGGCTATGTCGGCCTTCGCTTTCCTGCTCGGTGCGAGCGCTGTCGTCGCACCGGTCACCACCGTACTCGCCCAGGAGCAGAAGGCTGCGACGAGTGGCCCCACCCCCGCAGAGGTCGCCCGCGAAGGCCAGAAGCGCGCTGACGAGTTCGTCGAGGCGACTCAGGCGATCAATGGCCCCGCCGGCAATCCGGAATGCGTCTGGCTCGGTCGCCGCGTGGTCGTGCTGATGTGGCGCGACGATCTCGACACCGCCTTCCGCCATCTCGACCTGTATGACCGCTTCGGCTGCCCCGGCGGCCATGTGCAGGCGACTTTCCGCTGCCTCGTGAAGTTCGGCCCGGCCATCGATCCGAAGGTCGCGGACAGCCTCAACCGTCACGTGCATGCCTGCTGGATCAATCCGAACGCGACCCCGCAGCCGGCTGCGCTGACCCAGCCCGCGGCACCGGCGCCTGCCGCTCCGGCAGCCCAGCCTGCGCCGACCGATGCGAAGCCGGACGCCAAGCCGGCCGATGCGCCCAAGTAAATCGACAGAGTAAGTCGGATTAGCTCGACGCTTCCGCGCACTGCCGCACGACGGCAGTGCGCATCTAAACCGGACGCCGCCCTCAAAACGCCATGGCGGCAGTTGAGTTGTTGATTTCCGTGGCAGATATCCGTCTGCCCGTCGCCACTGGCCGGACCTCGGGGACAGGTCCGCACCCCGGCCCGCTTCGCCCCGTTTATGGTTTCGCCGCGATGCGCGCTGTCGTCGCCGTCATATTGCTCGTCACTGCCCTTCACGCCGGCCTCTGGGCCCTGCTGCGCGAAAAACAGGATGCCCCCGACTTCAAGGGCATCGTCCCCAGCTACTCCTATGCGCCGTTCGAGGGCACGGGGCATCCCGACGTCGACAACATCCCGACCGTCGAGAAAGTCCGCTCCGACCTCAGGAAGCTCGCGACCATGACGCGGGCGATCCGTCTCTATTCGTCCACCGGCGGCGTCGAGATCGTGCCGGCCATCGCCAATGAATTCGGCCTCAAGGTCACGCTCGGCGTCTGGATCGACAAGAATGTCGACCGCAACGAGCGCGAAATCGCCTCCGCCGTCGATCTCGCCAAGAAGAACTCCAACGTCATCGGCGTCGTGGTCGGCAACGAAGTGCTGTACCGCGACGAACTCAAGATTGACGATCTCGTCGAATATATCCGCAAGGTAAAGCGCCAGGTGACGGTGCCCGTCACCACAGGCGAAATCTGGAATATCTGGCGCGACAACCCGCAACTCGCGTCATCGGTCGATTTCATCGCCGCGCATATCCTGCCGTATTGGGAAAACTTCACCGACACCCAGGCGGTCGATCAGGCCGTCCATCTCTACGGCGTGCTCCGGGAGACCTTCCCGGGCAAGCGCATCGTGATCGCCGAATTCGGCTGGCCGAGCGAAGGCTACAATCTGCGGCGCGCCGAACCCGGCCCGTTCCGGCAGGCGGTGGTGCTGCGAAACTTCGTCACCCGCGCCGAAGCGATCGGCATGGACTACAACATCGTCGAAGCCATCGATCAGCCCTGGAAGTTCTTCGAAGGCGGCGTCGGCCCTTACTGGGGCGTGCTCAATGCGGACCGCGAGCCGAAATTTTCCTGGACCGGTCCGGTCGTAAATCCGGACTACTGGAAGAATGCCAGCCTCGCTTTGCTTGTCGGTGTTCTGCTGTCGCTGCCGATTCTGCAGATCGTCGCCCCCACGGTGATGCAGGCACTGGTCCTGTCCATTGCCGCCAACGCCGTCGGCGCCTGGGCAGCGACCATCTTCGCCTACCAGCAGACCCACTATTTCGTCTGGGGCTCGGCCTTCGCACTGACCCTCGGCTGCATCCTGCTGATCCCGCTGATCCTGATCGCGCTTGCCCGCATCGAGGAAATTGCGGCCATCGCCTTCGGCAAGAAGCCGCTGCGCCTGCTGACGCCCGAGCGCAGCGCGGCGTTGTTCGCCGCCGCGGAGGCCGAACAGAAGTACCCGAAAGTCTCGATCCACATCCCGGCCTATCGCGAACAGCCGGAGATGCTGAAGCAGACGCTGGATGCGGTGGCGGCGCTCGATTACCCGAATTTCGAATGCGTGGTGATCATCAACAACACGCCTGATCCCGCCTACTGGCAGCCGATCCAAGATCACTGCCGCATGCTCGGCGAGCGCTTCATCTTCATCAATGCGGAGAAGGTGCAGGGCTTCAAGGCCGGCGCGCTGCGCATCGCCATGGACCGCACCGCGGCGGACGCCGAAGTGATCGGCGTGATCGACGCCGACTACGTGGTGACGCCCAACTGGCTGCGCGACCTCGTTCCCGCCTTCAACGATCCCCGTGTCGGCCTCGTGCAGGCGCCGCAGGATCACCGCGACGAAGATACGTCGCTGATGCACTACATCATGAACGGCGAATATGCCGGGTTCTTCGATATCGGCATGGTCCAGCGCAACGAGGCCAATGCCATCATCGTCCACGGCACCATGTGCCTGATCCGCCGCGAGGCGATGGACATGGCCGGCGGCTGGGCCGGCGACACCATCTGCGAGGATAGCGATCTCGGCCTGGCCATCATGCAGCATGGCTGGCTGACGCATTACACCAAGGAACGCTACGGCTACGGCGTGCTGCCCGACACCTATGAGGCGTTCCGCAAGCAGCGCCATCGCTGGGCCTATGGCGGCTTCCAGATCATCAAGAAGCACTGGCGCCGCTTCCTCCCGGGCGCAAGCCGCATGACCCAGGACCAGAAGCGCGAATTCGGCATCGGCTGGCTGAACTGGCTCGGCGCCGAAAGCCTCGGCGTCGTGGTGGCGATCCTCAACATCGTCTGGGTGCCGATCATCGCCTTTGCCGGCATCGCGATTCCCGACAAGATCCTGACCCTGCCGATCATCGCCTCCTTCGTGATCTCGCTGGCGCACTTCCTGATCCTGTATCGCCTGCGCGTGAAGATCGGCCTGTGGCAGATGCTGGGCGCCATGATCGCCGCGATGTCGGTGCAATGGACGGTGTCGCGCGCCGTCGCCGACGGCCTGATCAAGGACCACCTGCCCTTCACCGTGACCTCCAAGGGCGGCAAGTCGCGGAGCTCGATCGAATTCCAGGCCTTCTGGGAGGCGGTCATCGGCGTGCTGCTGCTGATCAGTTCCGGCGTGCTGGTGTTCGCCAATAACGACAAGCAGGTCACGGAAATCTACATTTTCGCCGCCGTCCTGGTGCTGCAGAGCCT
Organism: Pseudomonadota bacterium; assembly: GCA_023449855.1. Lineage (GTDB taxonomy): Bacteria > Pseudomonadota > Alphaproteobacteria > Rhizobiales > Xanthobacteraceae > Tardiphaga. The sequence continues at coordinate 12,242 of JAEXHR010000377.1, forward strand.
GCCGTTCCTGTCCGCCGTGGCGATCGCGATCCTGGAGAACTCCCGCGCCAACCGGTTCGAATGGTGGACGAACACCACGATCCGCACCGCCGAACTGATCGGCCTGCGCCCGGTGCAGATGCCCCAGCTCGACATGACCCGGCCCGAGGCCCAGCGCGAAGCGAGCTGACCACCGGGCACTTCATGTCCACAACTCGCAGGCTCGCCCTTGACCCCGGCGAGCCCGCCTTTTACACAGCCGGTCAACGCGACACGCTGCATTGCGGCCAATATCGCGGCCGTGGCCGACCGGCCTTCCGCGCTCCCTGGGGGCGGAACTTCCGGCAAGCCTCTCTTCAACGGCATCTTCGGGCGGGTAGCTCAGCGGTAGAGCATTCGACTTTTAATCGACTGGTCATGGGTTCGATCCCCATCCCGCCCACCATTAAATCATTGTGAATAATATATAAAAATGCGAAGGTCGCTTCTGCGAACCGCCATAAACCCCATTGCGCCACAGGGGCTTTCTGCGATGCTCACGCGCAAGAAGCGGACGAATTTTCAGCCTACGTTAAGGTTCCAAGGTCACGATATCGCGCTCTGCGATAGACTTGGACACCTATTGTCTCGTCGCCATTTAATGCTAGGACCGCCTCGTCTGGAGAGACTTTCATGAGTGTCAAAATTCGGGAACAGTCTGGCTGGGAACGTCGGGTCGAGAAACAGATCGCGCGCGATCTCGATGATCATCTCGTTTCCGAGGGGCATCAGTCGATTATCGACATGAAGATCGGTAATGACTACTTCGCTCAATTAAATCTCTCGGGCTTTAAGATCAGTGCCATCGGCGGCAAGTCTCTGCACAAGCAGCAATGAGCAATCTCGCGCCGCGTCATCTTGACCAGGCCGAAGTTGAGCTACTCCTCAAAAAACTCGCGACGGTCGAGGCGATCGTCGTTGGCGGTCAGGCGCTCGCTCTATGGTGCCGCCTGTTTCTCGACCGAGCCCCTCACATTGCGAGCGCCTATTCGCTGACAAGCGAAGACCTCGACGTGTACGGCTCCGCAACAGAGGCGGCCACGTTCGCGGCTTTGCTAGATGATGCAGAGTTAATTGTCACACCAGCTTGGGACGCATCGCCGAATTCTGCCGTTGTGATTGGCAAGATTAAGGATCGCACGGTTCGCGTCGACTTTATGCGAAACATTCTCGGCGTCAGCGCGGCCTCCATCAAGGAGCATTACGTCACCTTCGAACGGCCAGTGGACAATGGCGGCGAGCCGGTGCGCTTCTCGCTGCTACACCCCCTCGACTGCTTGAGAAGCCGTTTATCGAATATCAACGACCTCAAACGCCAAGGCGTCCATGCGATCACCTCAGCAGCAGCCTCAATGGTCGTCGTAGATCTATTCATAAGCGAGCTGCTGGACGCAGGCGAATTCAGGCAGGCCCAGAATGCGCTGATGGACCTCTATTTCATCGGCCGGGATAACTGCCTAGACAAGCCCGCGGGCAAACTGCACAGCCTCAACCCGCTCGAAATTCTGCAGAAATACCGGCTCGACGTCCGCCTCGACGAACGATGGCGCGGCTTCCAACTGACGAGCACGATCAATCGCTACCGGGAAAAAATGCAGAAACGCGAGAAGAAATCCGTTTCTCAATCGGAGGCTTGAAGGTCCGATATAGGATACTCTGTTACACTACCTGCTCGGTCTGCAATACAGCGAATATGCTGCCGTGCTCGGAACGGTTGTTGCACGCGTCTCCGCATTGGAGATCACTCGATCGGCCTTCTCAGCGCACCTCTGGGATACGAAGACGTAAATATCGCTCTGCAGGTCTTTCATGCGGTGGCAAGCGACTAGGCAGGCTTGGATCCAATAAGCGCCCTGTTAGAAAGCCCGCATGCTAACGCTCATCAAACGTTAGGGTTTGAGGATGTGTTCAAGCATTTTCCGCTAGAACTCCGAAGGCGGAATTCTCCCGAGATATCCACCATCGTGCTCCTGATTTGGAAAACGATTTCGATCAGAGATCTACCGATATCACAGATTACGGCCTTGCGTCCGCGCATAGCCGATCAGCCCGCACACGACGGCCCCGGCAGCGAGGCTTGTATGGCCGCTGAACATCACGAGACCAAGACCCCAGTCGAACTGGACGACGAGAACAGTCAGCGCGCCCAGCAATGCCGCTAAGCCGATAACGCGCAGCACGCGTGTCTGGCGCCCCCCCAGAGCCCGCCCGAACAAATCGCGCTGCTGGCGGTTCGTGGCGCAGGCCAATGCAGCGAAGCCAGAGAGGCTCGACACGAACGCAAGGAGATGGCTCATTCCGCCGCTCCGCCGGATGCGACGGCTATCGCGGATGGTCGATCCGCCTTGCGCCTCGCCGGTGCCTTGACCTGATGTCTCGCCGTCCGGATCGCCAGCACGGCATGCAGCGCGGCCAGCACCCAGCACATCAGATCGATGCCGACGAAGATCCAGTCGCCTTGCGCGAGACTATGCCAGAGCGGGCGCTGCGTGGTCATGGCATTGAGCAGCGGCAGCATGAACAGCAATGCCGATGCTGCCCACAGCTGCTCGACCCAGGCGGCCTTCGCCGGACGCACAAGCGCATGCAGCAGCGTTGCCGCCCAGACGATGAAGAACAGGTCGATCTCCCAGTTGGAGCGGCCTGCGAGCGTGGTCGGCAGCAGGCGGTTGCCCCACATGAAGGCCGTCATGGCGATCGACAGACCGGCGATGCTCGCAATGTTCAGCCGCTCCACGAGGCGGAAACCGAAATAGGGCCGCTGCGGATCGGGCAGTTTCTGCCGGCGTTTCACCGTCCACATCACGAGCCCCGTGCCGACCATGGCCGTGCCCGTGAAACTGACGATGAAGTAGAGCCAGCGGGTGACGGTGTCGCTGAAGCGACCGAGATGGAGTGCGTAGAGGACGCCGCGCGTCTCCGCCGCGGCCCCCACATGGTCGCGGACCGACAGCAGTTTTCCGGTCGTCCCGTCGAATTCCATATATTGCGGACTCATGGAGACACGGCCGGGATCGCCGCGCGTCACGATCACGCGGGCTGCGGCATCGCCGGGATGCGTGGCGTTGACGCGGCCGACATTGTCGTGGCCCCAGCGTTCCTGCGCCTGACGCACCATGTCCGTGACCGATGCCAGCGGCGCTTTCTGGCCGGTGGGTTTGCCCGGCTGAGCAAATGCGCTGATCTCCGCCTGCATCTGCTGACGCTCGGCCGGCGTCTTGATTGCCACCTGCCCGCCCCATGGCATGTACATCGCCATCAGCGTCACCAGGCCGGTATAGGTGATCATCGCGTGGAACGGCAGGCCGAACACTGAGAGCGCGTTATGGGCGTCGAGCCAGGATCGCTGTCCCTTGCCCCATCGGAAGGTGAAGAAGTCGACGAAGATCTTCTTGTGCGTGATGACGCCGCTGATGATGGCGATCAGCATGAACATCGCGGCAATGCCGGCGAGCCACCTGCCCCACAACACGGGCATGTAGTGGAACTGGAAATGGAAGCGGTAGAAAAAATCGCCGCCCAGCGTGTCGCGCGCATTCACGCGCTCGCCCGTGGCCGGATCGAAATGGCCCTCGGCGAAACCGCGCTGCCCCGGCTCGCGGGTCGTCGTGCGCCAGAACGCATAGGCGCTGTTGTTGCGCGCATCCGGCAGACGAATGCTCCACTGCGACGTGCCCGGCGCGATCTTGTCGAACGCATCGGCAACGCGCTGCGCCACCACGGCCGCATCGGGTAATTCGGCGAGACGCGCCAGCTCTGGCCGTGTCCATTGCGACAGCTCGTCCTTGAAATAGGACACGGTGCCGGTGAGAAACATCGCATAGAGCACCCAGCCGAGCAGCAGGCCCACCCAGGTGTGCAGGTCCGACATGCTCTGCCGGATACCGCGGCCAGCACCTTGCCGATCACTCTCCGTCGTCATGGTGCAGACCTCGTCAGGAAACGGACCACGCCGCGAGCCCCAGCGGTACGGCGACAACGATCAGACCGATCCAGGCCTTCAACGCGCTGCGCACGGCGAAGACCCAGATCACGGCGCCGGCATAGACAAGAAAACTTGCCAGCGTGCCGGCGATCACCGCCTGAATCTTGTCCATCGGCAAAGCGAGCATGGCGACGCTGCTCAGCGCCGCCAGCGCATAGCCGCCGAACAGCGCAGCGACGATGCGCGAGATCAGCGGCCCCGTAGCAAGAACCCGCTGGGCGACCATATTCATTTTGCCGGTGATGGCTTTGCAGCCGGCCCCGCAGGAAGCGGCGGAAGGCCGTTGGCATTTACATAAGTGACCGTCGTGGCGTAGCTCACGCTATCGTATTTCTCGGCGCCGTTCGCGCCGGCGCGTTCGCCCGGCGTGCGATCGTTGAAGCTGACCTCGGCCACATAGGTGCCCTTCCAGGGCATGTCGAACTTCACCACACCCTGCTCGTCGGTGTGCGCTTCCTTGGACCAGCCAGACTGCGTGACCAGCGTCACCTTGGTCTTGGCCTTCGGCTGTTCCCTGAAGAACAGCTTGAATTCGCCTTCATTGCCGGTCGGCACGAGATCGAGCGGGAGCTTCGGCTTCTGTGCAGCGAAACCGGTGATGAGCCGCGCCGCGGGATAGTACCAACCGGTGGCCTGCTTATCCTGCTGTTTGGTCGTGAAGAGCGGATAGCTCACGTCCTCGGCCAGGATGCCGTCGCCGGACGCCGCCTTGAACGGCAGCGTGAAGCCGTTCGTCGTCTTCGTCGCGTCCGACTTCTGCTCGCCCTTGGTGGACACCAGCGTGCCGGTCACCTTGACGAACTTGTCGAGCAGGCCCGGCGATGCTTCGCGCAGGTTCTCCCCGAATTCGCCGAAACGCACGACAGCATTCTCGCCATCCGCCTGCTCGATCCAGATCTGATGCGCCTGCGCGGAGGTGACAGCGCCGAGCATGGCGACAACGGCGAGAGAGAGCTTCTTCATGATCGATGCCTCGACAAAGCCTTGTGAACGAAATATCCGGCGCGGATGAGATCGAAGTATCGACATCATCCGCGCCGGATCGATTTGTCCTGTATATCGCTACGTTCGATCAGAAATCGAACGCAGCCGACAGGATGTAGGTGCGCGGATTACCCACGGTCTGGAAGCCGCCGCTGGTGATCCAGTAAGTCTCCCCCGTCACGTTCTCGATATTCGCACGGAACGTCACAGGTTTGCCGGTGAGCGCAGTGGTCGTGTAGCGCGCACCAATGTCGAGGCGCGTCCAGTCGGACAGCTTCTGATACGGCAGGTTGGCAGTCGTGAGATGGGAGTCGCCGGTGTAGATCACACGGCCATTGACCGCGAAGCCGTAGAGCCAGGGCAAATCATAGTCGAGACCGGCCGAGACTGTCGTCCGCGGAATGCCTGCCGCGTCGTTGCCAATCTGCGCCGCGACGGCCGGATTGGTCAGTTCGGGACGGATGAACATCGCACTGGCCATGCCACGCAGGCCAGGCGCGATCAAACCGTAGGCCGACAATTCGACGCCGCGATTGCGTTGCTCGCCGTCGTAAAGCCGCTCGTTCGTAGCCGTGGTGATGACGCTGGGACGGGTGATCTGGAACAGCGCGACACTGGTCGTGATCGTGCCCCAATCAACCTTGACGCCCACTTCCTGCTGTTTCGACTTGTATGGAGCGAGGACAGCACCACTATTGGCAAAGCCAGCACCGACCACCATGCCCTGGCTCAGACCCTCGGCATAGTTTGCGTAGAGCGAGACATTCTGCAGCGGCTTGATCACGAGGGCCGCGAGCGGCGTGGTCGCGGCGGCATCGTAGCCACCAGTCAGCGCACCCGTGGCAGTGCTGAAGCTATCCTGCCTCACCATCTGATGACGGGCCCCGACGGTGAGCAGAACCCGCTCGTTCAGGAACGACATCGTGTCAGCAACGGCGACGCTCTGGAAAGTGATGTCAGCAGCCTTGTTCGGCGACGTGCGTATACCGGTCACAACCGGCAGAGGCGCCGGATTGTAGATGTTCGACGGCACGGACTGGGCCGCCGTGTTCGCCACGTAAGCGTTGCCGTTTTCCTGATTGTAACCGCTATAGGCGACATTGACCGAGTGACTGATGAAGCCGGTGTCGAACTTCGATCGCAGGCCGACATTGCCGCTGACGGTCTTGCTATAGGAGTCGTAGTAGGCGTTGATGAGACGGAAATCGCCGTTGGCGAGGACGCCGCTCGGGTAACCGGTGACGCGCGAGTCGGGGAACGTCTGCTCGTTGATCCCATCGCGATAGCCAATGCCGGCATAGGCGGTCACCGTATCGGTCAGATCGTATTCGATCGCCGATGCGATGGTGTTGTCCCGCTGCTTGAGCTGCGTGCCGGGGTACCAGTTGCTGTTGGCATCCGGCGGCCTCGGAATGGATAGCACCGCGGTGTTGATCCCGATCTGCGGGCGGAAATTCTTGGTGTCGTCGTTCTGCGAGATCGCATCGAGGGTCCAGCGCAGACGGTCGCCACGATAATCGAGCCCCAGCGCGCCGAGACCGGTGCGCCAGTTGCCGCCGTCGATCGATGCCTCACCGTTGCGACCGACGCCGTTGAAGCGAACGCCCCACTCCTTGTTGTCGCCGTAGCGCTGGCTGGTTTCCAGGTGCAAACCATAGTTGCCTGCACTCTGGAAGAACGGCGTCAGACGCGCAAAAGGCACTTCGCCCGCACGCTTCGTCGTGATGTTGATGCTGCCACCAACGCTGCCGCTCGGCGCGATTCCGTTGATGAGCGCACCCGGCCCTTTGAGAACTTCCAGACGCTCGACGATCTCGGCCGGAACGCGATTGGACGACACCAGACCGTAAAGACCGTTCAACCCGACGTCAGCAGAGCCTACCGTGTAACCACGGATCGTGAACTCATCGCTGAATCCGTTGCCTGCGGTGGTGGTTCGGATCGAGGCATCATTGATCAGCGTGTCAGCGATCGTGCGGGCCTGCTGATCTTCCAGCAGCTTCGCCGTGTAATTAACCGTGCTGAACGGCGTGTTCATCACGCTGGTCGAACCGAGCAGACCGAGCGTGCCGCCGGTTGCGATCTGTCCGCCCGCATAGGCTGGCGCTGGCGTACCGATGGTGCGGGTTGTTCCAACTGTCGTGGACGGCACAACGGGCTGCTGCTCAGTCTGGCGCGGCGCGGCGACTCGCGATGCACGCTGCGGCGCTGTGCGAGAACGAACCGTCGTCGTACGCGCGCGCTGTCGCGGCGCATCGACGGAGACCGGCGGCAGCACGTTCGGTTGTGCGCTTTGCGCCTGCACCTGCGAAGCCCCCGCTCCGCTCAGGCACAGCGCAACGACGCTCGTCGCCGCGCCGACAAACAAACGATTCCTGTAGTTCCGATAGATAGTCACAAACGCCCCCAGTCACATGATGAGGGCGTGACTAGGTAATCGCAGACACGGAGGCAACGCGGCTGAATTAGAATAGATTTAGGAACGGGAATAAGTTCCCGCCGCTTCGAACGCATCATACGGTCGTTCAAGACGAATCCTGCGAGACCGCCTCATCTGCTGCGGCATTCTGACACGCACCACAAAAGGATCATCGATCGAATCTCACACGCCTTCGTTGTGGCGCCGGCTCCGTCTCGATTTCGCGTCCAGGCGAATCCATCCGCGCACAGGCAGCTTGAGGTGGCCAGATATTGATCTTGCCTTGATGGCGGAAACCCTGCCAAGACCGTGACCGACATTCCCGCCTTCTGATCACCGGACCACATCCATGCGAATTACCCTCGTCGGCTCCCGCCACTTCGGCGTCACCACGCTCGACATGCTCAAGAGCCACAAGGTCGAAATCGTCAGCGTCGTCGTCGCCGATGCCGAGGATCGTCTGGCTGCCGCAGCCAAGGCAGCAGGCATTCCGGTCACCGTGCAGGCGAATCCGAAACTGGTCGTCGCCGCGGAGATCGCCGACGGCACAGACCTGATCATCACCGCCCACAGCCACGCCCGGATCGGGCAGGACGCGCTGGACAAGGCCAGGCTCGGCGGCGTCGGCTATCACCCCTCGTTGCTGCCCCGTCACCGGGGAATCGCGGCGGTGGAATGGACCATCAGGGAAGGCGACCCGATCGCCGGCGGCACCGTTTACCACCTGGCAGATGTCATGGACGGCGGCGCCATCGCCGCCCAGGAATTCTGCTTCGTGAAAAAGGGCGAGACCGCCCGCGAATTGTGGGAGCGCGCCCTCGCCCCGCTCGGCTACAAGCTGCTCGGTGAAGTCGTCGATTATGCCATTGCAAACAACAGCTTGCCTGCAACCTACCAGGATGAGCAGTTCGCCACCAAGGCGCCCAAGCTCCACTGACTTGCAAGTCTGCATTAAAATATTACCGGTTCCCCGGGGAACGATCCCCGGGGAATGTGCGTTGCAGCGACATATGTGTTATGGGCTCACTGCGCACCGCACAAACTTTGGACACATTAGGCTCCAATAACGCGGCCCATCACAACATTTCGAGGATTTGATTCAATGCGTTTCGACCGCATGCGCGTGTTCCTGTCCGCCTCCCTGCTGGCCGGTACCACGTTTGCCGCCACCGCCCCCGCGTCCGCCCAGCATCCCTATGATGGTCTTTGGAACGTCACCATTTTCACGCAATCTGGCAGCTGCGACCGCACGGCCAGCTATCCGCTGACGGTGACCGACGGCCGGGTTTCCGCCCCCGGCGCCGAAGTCTCCGGCAAGATTGCAACCTCGGGCGTCGTCCGCGTCGCCATCGGCCCGGCATTCGCTAACGGCCAGCTCGCAGGTAATGCCGGCTCCGGCAAATGGAATGGCGCCTCGAACGGCGTCCCCTGCAGCGGGCGCTGGGAAGCTTCTCGTCAATAACCCGCAGCCAGGAAATGCTCCTATGAAAGTCGTCTCGATCTCCCCGCGCGCTCTCGCCCGGACCACTGTCGTCGCTGCCGCCCTCGCGGTGCCGTCGATCGCGGCGTTCGCCCAGTCGGCGCCGTTTGCGGGGATGGCAGGCGTGTGGTCCGGTCAGGGCAACATCTCGCTCGACGACGGCTCCAAGGAGCGCATCCGCTGCAAGGCGACCTACGCCGTTTCGAACGACGGCAATGGCCTGAACCAGGCCCTGCTCTGCGCCAGCGACAGCTACAAGTTCGAGCTGAAGAGCAATGTGCAGGCCAAGGGAAATCAGCTTACCGGTCAGTGGTCCGAGACCACGCGCAATGTCAGCGGCGAGCTGTCGGGCACCTCCAGCGCCGGCAAGTTCAACGTCAATGTCTCGGCCCCGGGCTTCGACGCCAAACTGACCTTGACCACCACCGGCAACAAGCAGGCCGTCTCGATCTCGTCCGACGGCCAGTTCAAGGGCGTCAACATCACGCTGAATCGCAGCTGAGCTCGTTCATCACTGAATTCCCAAACCCCGGCCGCAATTGCGCTGCCGGGGTTTTGTTTTGCGCGCGCATTGCTGCTGCGCAATTCCTGTGCATTGCAAAGCCTGGCGGTCTCGACGATACAGCCTTCATTCTAGGCAGACGCCGGGCATAACGGCGCTGGCCCGAGCAGGAAAACGCCCGCGTCCATGACCACGTATCCGCCGTCGAAACGTCGCGCCGCGCTGTGGATGTCCGGCTGGCTGCTGCTGATGCTGTTCGTCGCGATCGGCGGGCGCGAGACGTTGCGCGATCTCAACGTCTTTCAGGTCATGGAAATCCGCTCGCTGCTGGGCTTCGTGTTCCTGATGCCCATCGTCCTGATGAATGGCGGGTTCGGCGCCATGCAGACCGCGCGCCCGATGGCTCATGTCTCGCGCAATCTCGTCCACTATGCAGCGCAACTCGGCTGGTTTTACGCGCTGACGCTGATCCCGCTCAGCCAGCTGGTCTCCATCGAATTCACCATGCCGATCTGGATCGCCATCATGGCCGCGATCTTTCTCGGCGAACGCATCACGCGGTGGAAGGTGGTTGCCATTGTGCTCGGCCTGATCGGCGTCGTCGTCATCGTGCGGCCCGCCGCCGGTGAACTCAATGCCGGACAGCTGATCTCGCTCGCTTCGGCTTTCGGCTTCGGCATCTCGGTGACCTTGATCAAATCGCTGACGCGCACAGACAGCGCGCTCAAGATCATCTTCTGGATGATCGTGGTGCAATCGGCGGCCGGGCTCATTCCGGCACTATCGGCCTGGCAGTGGCCGTCGGCCTATGTGTGGTTCTGGCTGGTGGTGGTCGGCTTCTGCGGCACCTTCTCGCACTTCTGCATGGCGCGCGCGATGCTCTATGCCGATGCGACCGTTGTGATCCCGATGGACTTCCTGCGCGTGCCGCTCAGCGCCACCATCGGATGGTTACTATACTCTGAACGGCTCGATATGTTCACGCTGCTCGGCGCCGCACTGATCCTCGCGGGCAATACGCTGAACCTGCGCAGCCCCGCACCGGTGGCTGCGCGCGCAAGCGCCTGAGTTCCATCTCCGATTTTATTCGCACATTGCGCGTACCGACATTTGAGCGGTTGCATCAAGTTGCTATTTTGTCCGTCGCCAATCGGTCACCCGACCGGATTCGATGGGGAGATTTGCCGTGCGCCAGCTCGTATTCGCTTTGTCTGCGCTGTCCGTCGTTTTCAGCGCCGATGCAGCGCTTGCCGATAAACGCGTTGCGTTCGTGGTCGGTAACGGCGCCTACAAGAATGTCGATCCGTTGCCGAACCCGCCTATCGACGCGAAAGCAATGGCGAGCACATTGCGCAATGTCGGCTTCGAGGTGATCGAGGGTTCCAATCTCACCCGCGACGGCATGACCGAGCGGCTGCTCGAATTCGGCCGCAAGGCGCAGGGCGCCGATGTCGCATTGTTCTTCTATGCCGGCCACGGCATCTCGGTGAACAACATCAACTATCTTCTGCCCGTCGATGCCAATCTGAAATCGGAGATGGACGTCAAGCTCGGCGCCGCCATCAATGTCGAGATGACGCTCGAACAGACCATGGGCGATGCCAAGGTCAAGCTGGTGTTCCTCGACGCCTGCCGCGACAATCCGTTCGCCGCAAAAATCCGCTCCAGTGGATCCGCGACCCGAAGCGTTGCGGTGTCGTCCGGCCTCGCCGAAATGAAGTCCGGCGAAGGCACGCTGATCGCCTTCGCCACCAGCCCCGGCCAGACCGCGCTGGACGGCAAGAGCGGCGGCAACAGCCCGTTCACGCGGGCGCTGCTCACCAACATCACCGCGCCCGGCGCCGAAATCCAGCAGGCCATGACCAAGGTCCGCGCGCAGGTGCAGGACGAGACGAACAAGGGCCAGCTGCCCTGGGGACACACCAACCTGATCGGCGCCGTCTATCTCAATCCGGACGTCCAGACGCAGGTGCAGGTTGCTGCCGCGAGCCCGACGGCCACCATGCCTGCTGCGGCCACTGCCGGTTCCGATGTCGAACTGGAATTCTGGCGCTCCATCAAGGACTCCAACCGCCCCGAGGAGCTCAACGCCTATATCACCATGTATCCGAACGGCCAGTTCAAGCCGCTCGCCCTCGCCCGCATCGCCGCGCTGCAGGAGGCCGCCACGGCGCCGCGCACCGCGGCTCCAGGGGGCGACAAGGCGGTCTTCACCGAACAGGCCAGCCAGCTCACTGAGGACAAGATCGGCCTCAACCAGGTCAAGCGCCGCGACGTGCAGCGGCGCCTCAACGCCCTCGGCTTCGATAACAAGGCCACCGGCAGCTTCGACGCCGGAACCCGCGGCGTGATCACGCGCTGGCAGGCTGCGCGCGGCTACCCGACCTCGGGTTATCTGAACAAGGTGCAGCACGTGGCGCTGCTTGCCGAACCCGTGACCCTGGCGGAGGAGCCTGCTCCCGCGCCGAAGCCGGTGCGCCGTCAGGTGCAGCAGGCTTATGAAGAGGCTCCGCCGCCGGTTGCCCGCCGTCAGGCCGCGCCAGCGCCTGCGCCGGCGGTTGATCCCGCTCTGCCCGGCCGCTTCATCGGCGGCGTCGTCGGCGGCTTCCTCAACCGCTAAAGGCTAGCACTGCACGCGTCCGATCCATCCTCGATGGTCGGACGCGTTTCTTTTGTCGCAGGGAAGCGCGCGCTATTTGCCGGCGGCCTTGCGCAGTGCATCATTGATGCGGTCCTGCCAGCCGGGGCCGCCCTCCTGAAAATGTTCCAGAACGTCCTGATCGATCCGCAGCGACACCAGCTCGCGGACACCGGGGACGGCTGCTTTTTTGGCCGGGGCCTCGACCACAGGCGCGGTTGCCTTCTTGAAGGCCGCCTCGGCTTCGCTGCGGGCATCCTTGGGACGGCGTGGTGACTGGGCCATGACGGGCAATCCTTACAGGGTGTGATGCTCCTCAAGAGCTAGGACAAGGCCCACACAATTACCAGCCGGTAAGAAACACCGAGGCGCCGTCGGGCTGCCGCAATGAACGTAGCGCCCCGCCCGATACGCCCGGTAACAGAACGTGCAGATTCGAATGCTATCTTGTGGAGCCGTGGCACTGCGTTGCAACACGATGCAACGCACAACGCCGGTCGCCGTTGCATCGCAAAAGCGCGATTGGAATATCACCAGATCAACGCATTTGTGTTGCGACAAGGTCAAACAAATCGGTTCTGGTCCCGCCAGTCAGGATAACCTAATCACGGGTCAACTCAGATGGTGAAGGAGGTCACGATGGCAGCATCCGCTGAAATCCGCACGACCAAGACGTCCCATCCGAACTCGCCGGGCACGACACCGCGCGGTCCCGACCTCCCGACCTGCCCGGTCTGCGCCGACAGCATGATCGCCGCAGAATCCTCGGCCTTCCTCGCGGACAACGTGGTGAGTTATCTGTGGACCTGCGACACCTGCGGCTACGGTTTCGTCACCAATCACAAGATGAAGAAGATCGGCTGTAGCTAGCTGCGTCTTGTCCGGCGAGGTTGTCCATCCAAGGTGTCCTTTTTGACCTTTTCGTCGCGTCTCGAAGGACGCCCCTTGCAGCAGGTCACCCGTTGGCAGCGACCGGGACACGCGCGGTCGCATCGAGAAAGCCCGTCAAACGCCGGCGGATAATGCTCTCGGCGTCCGCCATGATCCGATCGATCAACTCCTTGACGCTTGGAATATCGGAGATCAAACCCGCGACCATGCCGCAGCTCCACGCACCGGCATCCATCGCGCCGTCCATCATGACTTTTGGATAGACACCTGCGACTTCGTTGATGATGTCACCGATGGCCAGGTGATCGCCCTTTGCGCGCTCGGTCGCCATCAGTCTTTCGACACCGGCATTGTTGAGAACGCGCTCCGTATTCTTCAGTGAGCGCATGATGAGGCGCGTGTCGAGTTCAGACGCCCCGACAATTGCATCCTTGACGTTCTGATGCACCGGCGCTTCCTTCGTCGCGACAAAGCGTGTTCCCATATTTATACCCGCAGCGCCCATGGCCAAGGCCGCGACCAGACTGCGCGCATCCGCCATGCCGCCGGAAGCGACAAAAGGAATCTTCAGCTCGTCGGCCGCGCGCGGCAACAATATCATGTTCGGAATATCATCTTCGCCGGGATGCCCGCCGCATTCGAATCCATCGACACTCACCGCGTCGCATCCGATCTTTTCAGCCTTGAGCGAATGGCGGACAGATGTGCACTTGTGAATGACCTTGATGCCCGCGGCCTTCAACGCCGGCATATATTGCTCCGGACTGCGGCCAGCTGTCTCGACGGCCTTGACGCCGCCTTCCTGGATGGCGGCGATATACTCGGGATAGGGAGGGGCGTCGAAAGTCGGCAGGAATGTGAGATTCACACCGAACGGCTTGTCCGTCATATCGCGGCAGCGGGCGATCTCTTTTGCGAGCTTCTCGGGCGTGCGTTGCGTCAAACCAGTGATGATGCCGAGACCGCCGGCATTGGAGACCGCCGCAGCCAGTTCAGCGAATCCCACATAGTGCATCCCACCCTGAATGATCGGATGCTCGATGCCGAACAGATCGGTGATGGCAGTTCTCATGTTCGTCTCCGGCTTCTTCTATTTCAATTGATGATCGTATGATGGGAAGTCACGAGGTCACTGCCAGGAGCTGGACTTCGATACTCTGCTAAATTGAACCGGCGCAGTCTGCTTCCTGAAAGGCGTCTTTCGGCTCATCCCCGAAGACCTCACTCCGGCGCATGTGCGTAGCGCATGAGATGAAACGCGGGGTCGCCGAAGAGGATGTCGATCGCGCCGATCCGCTTGAAATAGTGGCCGACATTGAGTTCATCGCTCATGCCCATGCCGCCATGCAGCTGGATCGCCTGTTCGCCGACGAAGCGTGCCGCGTAGCCAACTTTGGCTTTTGTACCGGACGCCAGTCTCGAGACCCCGGCGGCACCGTCGCTCAGGCTGAGTACGAGATGCTGGGTCAGCGAGAGCGACTCCTGAAGCGCGATGAACATGTCGACCATCCGGTGCTGCAGGACCTGGAACGTCCCGAGGGTGGCACCGAACTGTTTGCGCGTCTTGCTGTAATCGAGCGTCGCGGCATTGAGCTCGGTCATCGCACCAACCGCCTCGGCACAGAGGCCGCCGATGGCGCGATCTCGGCATCGCTCGAGCATGGCCGTGCCATCTCCCTCGCCGCCGAGAAGATTGCCAGCGGGAATGCGGACGTCCCTCAATGTGATCTCGGCAGCGCGCCGGCCATCCATCGTCCTGAAACTCTGCAGATGAAGACCCGCGGAGCGAGCATCGACGACGAACAGGCTCACCCCACCTTCATCGCGGCGCTCGCCACTGGTGCGCGCCGAGACGATGATCTGGTCGGCCCAGGGCGCCCCCACTACCACCGTCTTCGCACCGTCGAGAATGAACTCCTCGCCGACCTTGCGAGCGGTTGTCGAGACGCTGCCGAGGTCATAGCGGGATCCCTGTTCTGCCCATGCCAGCGCCCAGATCGTGTCGCCCCGCCCGATCGACGCAAGATATTCGCTGCGTTGGATTTCGGAGCCGTCAGCCTCGATGATGCCGCCAGCCAGCACGACGGTCTCGAAATACGGTTCGACCACCAGGCTGCGGCCGAATTCCTGCATCACGATCATCGTGGTCAGCGGACCATCGCCGACGCCGCCAAACGCTTCGGCGAAAGGAGCTGACAGCAATCCCATATCGGCGAACTGCTTCCAGTGGGCGCGGCTCCAGCCATCCTCGCTCGATATGATACGGCGACGGGTGTCGAAGTCATACTGATCCTTGAGAAGCCTCTGAACGCTGTTGCGCAGAATCTCCTGCTCGTCGGTCAGCTGGATATCCATGAGCGATATACCTCTCGACCCGGCTCAAAGACCGAGCACCGCCTTTGCGATGATGTTGCGCTGGATTTCGTTGGATCCGCCATAGATGCTGAGCTTGCGAGAATTGAGATATTTCTCCGTCGCGGTGTGCCCGTGTGCGGGTCCCGGCATAAACCGGTTGTCACCCCCCGCGGGCTCGCGCAGTGCCAAGCCATTTTGCCCGGTGGCGCGATGCGTGAGTTCGGTGATGCGCTGGAATATCTCGGTGCCCCGGATCTTGAAGAGGGACGCCGCAGGCCCCGGATCGATCCCTCGCGCCATCTGCGCAACGACCCGCAATTCGGTCGCTTCCAGCGCCAGGATATCGAGCTCGACCCGCGCGATGTCACGTATCATCTCACCGAATCCGGGATCGTCCTCCGGCACTTCGTTTCGAACCACATCCTTCAGACGACGGAGATATCGCGTCGAGCGGCCGATCCCCGCCATGCTGGTCCGCTCATTGCCCAGCAGAAACTTGGCATAGGTCCAGCCCTTGTTTTCTTCTCCGATCAGATTGGCGACCGGAACGCGGACATCTTCGAGAAAGACGTCGTTCACCTCATGCGCCCCGTCGATCGTGATGATCGGCCGGACCGTCACACCCGGCGTCTTCATGTCGATCAGCAGGAACGATATGCCGGCTTGCGGCTTCGCGGCGGGATCCGTGCGCACAAGGCAGAAGATCCAATCGGCGTGTTGCGCCAGGGTCGTCCATGTTTTGTGGCCATTGACGACATAGTGGTCGCCGTCACGCACGGCCTTGGTCCGAACCGACGCCAGATCGGAGCCCGATCCAGGTTCCGAATAGCCCTGACACCACCAGTCCTCGCCCGACAATATGCGCGGCAGGAACTTCTGCTTCTGCGCATCGGTGCCGAACGTGTAGATCACGGGCCCGACCATGGTCACGCTGAACGCGAGCGGCGGCAGGGTCCCTGCCCGCGACGTCTCCTGCTCCCAGATGAAACGCTGTGTAAGTGACCAGCCCGGGCCGCCATACTCCTTTGGCCATAACGGAGCGATCCATCCCTTCCGGTGCAGAATGCGATGCCACAGCAGGGACTGTTCCTTGCTTAGATCCGTCTCCTGATTGAGGACGCGCATTTCTTGCGGATAGTTCTCGGCGATGAAGGCCCGAACCTCATCGCGGAAGGCCGCATCTTCGGTCGAGAGCTTGAGCTCCATGGCCGTACTACCATTTCTCGCCGAACGGGCGGATCTCGTGCTCGAACGTCCAGGCGTCGCGCGGCTGCTGGTAAAGCGACCAATAAGCCTCGGCGACGGCCGCTGGCCGCATCAACCGGTTCGGATCGAGGTTCTCCATCGCCTGCGGCCCCTCGCGGTTGGTGATCAGCTGCCGCACCCATTCCGTGTCGACGCTCGAATCGATGATCAGATGCGCGACATGTATGTTTTTGGGGCCGAGCTCCCGCGCCATCGATTGCGCGACCGCGCGCAGACCGAATTTCGCGCTGGCGAAAGCCGCGAAGCCGCTTCCTCCCCGCAGACTTGCCGTCGCGCCCGTGAAGAAAATGTTGCCCTTGCCCCGCGGGAGCATCACGCGCGCCGCCTCGCGGCCAGCCAGGAATCCGGAGTAGCACGCCATTTCCCAGACCTTGCGGAACACCCGCTCCGTCGTGTCGAGAATCGGAAAATTGACGTTGGCGCCGATGTTGAAGACGCAGATTTCGAGCGGCGCATGCGCGTCGGCATCGGAGATGAACTTGGCGATCTCCTCTTCCTTGCGCGCATCGAGCGTGCGCCCGAACACGGTCCCTCCCGCAGCTTCGATCTCCTTGACCAGTGGCGCGAGTTTCTCGCCCTGCCGGCGCCCCACGAAGACCGTGAATCCCTCCGCGGCAAATTTCTTCGCGATTTCGCCGCCGATGAAGTCGCCGGCACCGACGACGGCGACAGTTGCATTGCGTTTTGCCAATTGAGTTCTCCCAGATACGAGTGAGTCATGACGAACGACGTCATGGTTTGGCTAGGCGCGGAGCGATTCCGCGAGCTTGTGTTTGAGGATCTTGCCGGTGGAGGTTGCCGGCAGCGCCGGCAGCACGATGATCTCCGAGGGAAGTTTGTAGGATGTGAGTTGAGGCCCGATATGCGCCATCAAGTCAGCGACCGTCGTCTCGCTCCCCTGCAGCAGCTGCACGAAGGCCACGACCTCCTCGTTGCCTTCCACCGCGCGCCCGACGACCGCACATTGCACGACCGATGGATGCTTGCTCAGAACGGCTTCGATCTCGGCAGGATAGACGTTGAACCCCGAACGGATGATCATTTCCTTGGTGCGGCCAACAATGAACAGGCAGTTGTCATCGATGCGCGCCAGATCTCCGGTATTGAACCAACCATCCGGATCGATCGCCTTTGCAGTGAGATCCGGCGCCAGATAGTAGCCGCGCATCACGTTTCGGCCGCGAACGTGAAGTTCGCCGATCTCACCGGACGGTTTCTGCGTTCCGTCGAGGCCGAGAATCTTCGCTTCGATCCCCGGCACCAGCGGGCCAACCCCCTGGTCGCTGCGCGGCCCGTCAATGCGGACACCGGCCAGCCCCGGCGAGCATTCGGTGATCCCGTATGCATTCAGGAGCGGAATCCCGAGTTCGAGCTCCACGCGAGATTTTAGCTCGAGGTCCAGCGGCGCACCGGCAACCGCGATCAGGCGCAAGGCCCCGGCGTCAAGCTTCCCCAAACCAGCAACGGACTTGTACTCAAGCAGCCTTTGATAGGTCGCCGGCACGCCGTTCAGGATCGTAATACCCTCGTCCGACATCGCTTTGACCAGCGCTGCGGGATCATACTTGCTCGCCAGACGGACGACCGCGCCCGTCATCAGCGTCATGATCAGCAACGAAATCCCGACGATGTGTGAAATCGGCAGAACGACGTACTGCTTGTCGGCGGCCGTCATACGACGCAGTTCTGCGGTGGTCCTGGCGCTGAACAACAGGTTCTCATGCGTCAGCATCACGCCTTTCGGCGTACCGGTGGTCCCGGACGTATAGATCAGCACGGCGACCTGGTCCCTGGGGCTGAGTTCCACCGGCTCCGGTCGCGTCTGGTCGTTGAGAGCCGTCGCTGCGATTTCCGATAGCGGGCCGAGCCGCTGCACTTGCGCTTCGTAGCGCTCGGCATGGCTCGCCGCCTCTTTCGAAACGCCCGCCGTGAAAAGCACCCGGCGCGAACCGCTGTGATCCCTGATCTGGTCTAGCTCACGCGCTGACAATCGCGGATTTGCGACGATCGCCCACACATCGAGCCGGCTGGCCGCAAGAAGAAGGACCGCGAGCGCGATGCTGTTCTCGCTGACGATCATCAGCCGGTCGCCCGGCCGGATGCCGAGGCCGGCGAGATCACGCGCAACATCCGCCACCGCCGCATGCAACTGACCATAGGTCATGCTGCCGACGTCATCGATCAACGCCGTCCGGTCGGGCGTTTCAGCCACGTGACGATCGATAATGTGATCGATGCGGCGCGGCAGCGCAGAGAGCATTTGCGTCGCTTGATCGGTCTCGACCTGCGTTAACATCTCAGTCCTCCCTGAAAAGAGCTGCTTTTTGCAGCTTCTCCGTTGTGCTGGCTCAGGCCGTCTTCGTCTTCAACGCGGCACCTTGCTCGACAATCGCTTCTTCCACGTCCCGGAGACTGTCCTTTCCGAAGAACATCTCGTTGCCGACGAAGAATGTCGGCGAACCGAACGACCCGCGGGCCACCGCGTCATTCGTGTCCTTGATCAGCTTCTGCTTCACATCATCCTGCTGGGCGCGGAGGATCAACCGGTCGATATCGATGCCCGACGCCCTGAACGCTGCAACGAAGACTTCCGGATCGTCCATCTTCTTCGGTTCTTCCCACATATGGTGGTATGCAGCCGTGAAGTACGGCTCGAAGACACCTTCAAATTTGGCAGCGACTGCGCCGCGCATGAGCATCAGCGTATTGACCGGAAAGAACGGATTGCTTTTGAACCCGGTGATGCCGTGACGCCGGACGAAGCGCTCGATTTCGAGCCGCTGGTATTCGGGCTTGTTCTTGATGCCGCGCAACGACTCGGCCGGCGACATGTTTCCAGTGGCCTTGTAGATCCCGCCCAGCAGCACCGGAACATATTCGAATTTCACGCCGGTGCGCTGCTCAATTCCCGCAAGAGCCGCCTCCGCCAGATAGGCGTTCGGGCTGCCGAAATCGAAATGAAATTCCGGCTGTGGTCGGTTGCTCAACGGCGCCTCCTCATCGATCTACGGGCATGGTCAGACGCTGCCCTTACCTCGGACGCTAGAGTTCTATTTTAGAACTGTCAACGACGAAGCGATCCCCGGAACAGAAATTGCGGTACCGTATTGTTTTGAGGTCCGTGCCAAAATAGACTGCGAGCAGCATCCTTGCCCGGAGACAACGAATGAAATGGGAAGCGCTCGAGGAGGAGCCCTGCTCGCTGGCTCGCACCGTTGCGGTGATCGGCGATCGCTGGACCTTGATGATCTTGCGCGAGTGCTTCCTGCGTCAGCGCCGGTTCGAGGGCTTCCAGGCATCGCTGGGGATTACGCGGCATCTCCTCGCGGATCGGCTGAAGAAGCTCGTCCGTTTCGGCGTGCTGCGACGCATTCCCTACATGGAGTCGCCCAAGCGATACGAATATATCCTGACCCAGAAAGGACTGGATCTCTACCCGATCATCATGTCCGTCGTTCACTGGGGGAACGTTCACATGGTCGACACGCGGGGCCGACCACTGCTTCATGAGCACAAAAAGTGCGGCAAGCATTTCGACCCGCTCATGATCTGCTCGGAATGCGGCGAGCCTCTCCACGCCAAGGAAGTCCATGTCCATCCCGGCCCCGGCGCGCGCGAAGCCGTTGTGCCGATGCCTGGCTTGGCAAAGCCTCGTGCGGCCAAAGCACGCCGTGCATAAAGCGGCCAGGTCCACCCCGAGACCGGGATGGACCTCACCGACGGTGCTCAATCCGAACTGGCGTCCAGGATATCGCCGAACTGCTCCCACGAAGTTCCGCTCCAGCGCTGCAGCTGAAGCTGGGTGTAAGCCATGCTGTTGCCCGGTCCGGTATTGATGGTGATCCCCGGAATGAGGGTCGGCAGGGACAGGCCGCGAATGTTGCGCGCCTGCTTCAGAATATTCTCGCGTGAATAGTCACCGGCACATTGCTTCAGGATCTGTTCCAGAATCTGGCCCTGCTCCGTTCCATAGACATAGTTCGCATCGCCTATATCGGCGCCGGGCAGATACTTCTCGAAGTGAGCCTTGTACCATTTGATGCCGGCGTCCTCCGCCCACTTTTTGTCGCCCGGATCCTTTGCGATGGTTGCCGCAATGACGCCGATCGCTTTTTCAGGTCCCGCCGGAACGATCGTCGAAGCGACCGAGCTTGACACATAGTTGATCAGGAACAGCGGTTTCCAACCGATCTCGGAGGCTTTCTTGATCGCCTGCGCGGCGAATTTCGGCGTGCCGGCGACAAGGAAGGCACCAGCGCCCGAGGCTTTCAGATTCACGACATGCGAATCGATGGTCGGCTCGCTGACCTCGTATGCGGACGCCACGACCTTGCTGTCGAAGCCCTCCTTGAAATAGCTCTTGAAAGCGGCGAGGAAGTCCTTTCCGAGGTCATCGTTCTGGTAGAGCAGCGCGATCTTCGCATCGGGTGCCGTCTTGGTAATGTACTTCGCGTATATCTTCCCCTCGGTGTCGTAGCTCGGCAGCCCCGTCGTCGTCATTGGAAATTCTTTGAAGTTCGCGAACTTGCTGACGCCGCTCACCACGAACAGGTGCGGGACTTTCTTCGCGTTCACATATTTGATGGTGGCGCCGATCCCAGGCGTTCCCAGAGGGCTGAACAGGAACGCGACCTCATCACTCTCGACCAGCTTACGGGTCTGCTCGACCGTCTTCGGCGGGCTGTAAGCATCATCGTAAGTAATGAGATTGATTTTCCTGCCATTGATGCCGCCGCGGTCATTGATCGAGCTGACATAGGCAGCGAGCCCTTTGCCGGTATTGCTCAGCGGCGATGCGGGGCCACTATAGGGAAATGTCGCGCCGATCTTGATCTCGGTATCCGTGACCCCGACCGTCTGGGCTTGCGCCTGCATGCTGAAAATCGTCGTCGCCATCGCGACACCAAAGATAATCCTCTTCACCATTGACCGCTCCCTCCCATGCGGCAGGCTCTGGCGCCTGCCATTCAAAATTTTTGTGATGATGATCGTCAGTATTTGGCCCGGACGTTGATGGCGCGGCCCGTTGCACGACCCTGCATGGCCTCGGACATCCGAAATCGGAAAGCTTTAACAGTCACCGACTGCATCCATGCGGCCTTCAAGGCCGCCGGAATAGATCGCAGCTTCGAGCGACCGAGCCGAAGAATATGGCGCATACGAATCCGCCATGCTGCCGGGCTTCGGCGCATGTCCCCATCCTCCCTGTCTGGCTCGCCATCCTTGGCTCATGGCGGCGACACGCGATCATTCGATCGCAATTATCGAAGGACAGTCAGTTCTTTTATAGAACTTGTCAATCGATAACTCGCCGCAGGCACGCGACGAGAATGGCCTGCAGTGCCAGCCCCGCGACCGCCAGATGTTGGCGTCAGGTTCTCCGGTCCGTGACCGCATGTTTGCGAGATTTGTCCAGATCGGCGCCTGCAGCGCATAGCGCCAGAGCGCTTGGGGTCGTGCGGGAAGAGTACGTTGGCCGGCAGGAAGCGGCCCTCACCAGTAGCTTCGCGCCCAGATGAACGGTCCGCTGCCGTGGATACGACGCATCACGTTCGCTTCACGGATCAACTCCGCGTTGCCAGCAGCGCGGGCCTTCCGGGCCGAGCCGTCAACAGATGAGCTTTTGCTGCTAAAGCGACTTCGGGGCCGCCCTCATCATAGGCGCGGTCATCGCCTCGATTTTCAGAAGAGTATCGAGTTGCGATCTGGTCAGCAGATTTTCCTCGAGGATCACGTCGGCGACCTTGCGCCTCTCTTTCAGGGCGCGTCGCGCCACGCGCGACGACACTTCGTACCCCAATGTCGGAACAAGGGCAGTGACGATCGTGATGCTGTCCTCAACCAAAGCCAGGCAATGATCGCGATCTGCCTCGATTCCGTTTACGCAACGGTTGGTGAGCGTTGTCACCGCCGCCGTCAGATGCCTCAATGACGACAAGATGCAGTAACCGATCGTCGGCTCAAAAGCATTCAGCTGAAGTTGGCCACCTTCCGCGCACATCGTAACCGTAAGATCATTGCCAATGACCAGGAATGCCACTTGATTCACGACCTCCGGTATGACCGGGTTCACCTTGCCGGGCATGATGGACGAGCCAGCCTGCACGGCCGGCAGACGAATCTCGCCGAACCCAGCCCTCGGACCGCTGGAAAGAAGCCTGAGGTCGTTGCAAATCTTCGAGAGTTTGACGGCCACACGTTTGAGCACACCCGAGAACAGAACGAAGGCTCCCATATCGGACGTGGCCTCGATCAAATTGCTCGCCGGAACGACTGCCTCGTGCGAGACCCGCGCCAGCTCTTCCACCGCGAGCGCCGCATATCTGGGATCCGCTGTAATTCCGGTACCGATGGCGGTCGCGCCCAGATTGACCTCACGGAACAGTGCCGCTGCCTCCTTCAGCCGGGCCACATCCTCTTTGATGGTCACGAAGAACGCATCGAACTCCTGGCCGAGCGTCATCGGAACGGCGTCCTGAAGCTGCGTGCGGCCCACCTTGAGAACATCGCCGAATTCCACCGCCTTCGCCTTGAATGCGTAGGCCAGCTCATCGAGAGCAGCGATGAACGGCGTGGTGGCGAATATGATCGCCAGCCGCAACGCGGTCGGATAGGCATCGTTGGTCGACTGCGCCATGTTCACATCGTCATTGGGATGCAACGCGGCATAGTCGCCCCGTTTGCGTCCCATCACTTCAAGAGCGACATTGGCCACCACTTCATTGGTGTTCATATTCGTTGAAGTACCCGCCCCGCCCTGAATGACGTCGACGACGAACTGATCATGGTGGCGGCCTTCGTTTGCGATCAGATGACAAGCCCGTTCGATCGCCTCTGCCTTGGCCTTCGGAAGAGCACCCAGGCGACGATTGGCGCGCGCCGCAGCTTGCTTGACGAGAACCAGAGCCTTCACCAGTTCGGAGTAATGGCCGACCGGGACGCCGGTGATCGGGAAATTCTCCACCGCTCGCAAGGTGTGGACGCCCCAATAGACATCAGCCGGCACTTCGACATCGCCAAGCAGATCATGTTCACGGCGGGTCGAGACACCGGACAATTCGATGGTCTGCGTCGTCGCCACCTGCAGAGTTTCCGATTGCTCAGGCGCCTGGGGCGTAGCCGCCGGTCCGGCCCCGGTCACGGGCAAATCGGACGTCACCTTCGCGGCCCCGACATCGGAGCCTTCTGCTTTTCCCTGAGCCATTTCAGGTTTCCATCGTTTCATCGGCCGAAGTCCGCGCGCTCTGGCGGCAGCGCGGACACGAAATCTTACCGCGAAAAACGGAGCCGGGAAAAGGCGCGACAGGCCGTAGACGCGGAAGCTGGCTGCAGCATACCATCAACAAATCGGCATTCTTTTAGTCGGTCGCAGGCCGCATAAAATCCAGACTGGATCAACCAAGGCAATCCTTCGACACTCATCGATCTCGCATTATCTGATGATGGACCATGTTGTGCCTGCAAGTCTGAATGTCTCGAAGCTACGCAGCGCACTCATCGGTCCGGTCGATCTATCCGTGCCATCCGGAACATGCGTCGCGATTGCAGGCCCATCCGGGTCGGGGAAGAGCCTCCTGCTGCGGATGATCGCCGACCTCGACCCGAACGACGGCGATGTCCATCTCGGCGAGGTTTCTCGCGCAACGATGCCGGCGACCGAGTGGCGGCGGCGGGTCGTCTACCTCGCGGCGGAATCCGGCTGGTGGGCCGAGGATGTCGCCTCGCACTATCGACGCGACCAAATCCCGACGGCAGTCGAGATCTTCAAAAGACTAGGCCTGAAGGCAGAGTTGCTCAGCGGATCCGTGGCGCGCCTCTCCACGGGCGAGCGACAGCGAGCGGCACTGACACGCGGCCTCCTGCTGGAGCCATCCGCACTCCTGCTCGACGAACCGACCTCGGCGCTTGACGAGAGATCGACAGCGCTGGTCGAGGAAATCCTCAGGGAGCGCATGTCGAACGGCATGTCTCTCGTCCTTGTCACACATGACGAACGTCAGGCGCAGCGCCTCGCGAGAAGCCGCTTCAGAATGACATCCGGCCATCTGGAGGCCGCATGAACACAATCATACTCACGCCGACCGACGTCGCGGTTGCTGCAACCCTGCTGCTGCTCGATGGCGCGTTATCGATATGGCTGAATCTCGGCATTCATCGCCAGCTGTTCATCGCGGCGGTTCGGATGGTTCTTCAACTGGTCGCCATCGGCTATCTGCTCAAGATCATCTTCGCGATCCAGAATCCGGTGGCCACGCTGCTGCTGGTCCTGGTGATGGTCGTCGTCGCCGCCCGGGAAGTCGCTGCGCGCCCCACACAACGATTCATCGGTCACGCCACGATCGGGATCGGCATCGGTGCTGTCGGAACCGCGACCCTCATCACCGTCATTCTGGCGCTCATCACGGCGATCCGCCCCACCCCGTGGTATGAGCCGCACTATGCCATTCCGCTCGCCGGCATCATCCTCGGCAACGTCCTGAACGCTGCAAGCATTTCGCTCGACAGCATCCTCTCCAGCGTTCGCCGGGAACGCTCGCCCATCGAATCCAGGCTTGCTTTGGGTGCGTCTTTTCGGGAGGCGATGAGCCCGGTCGTCCGCGATGCTGTTCGACGGGGCCTTCTACCCGTCATCAATCAAATGTCGGCGGCTGGCCTTGTCGTGCTCCCCGGCATCATGACGGGACAAATCCTTGCGGGCCTGGATCCGCTCGAAGCCGTCAAATATCAAATTCTCCTGATGTTCCTGCTGTCCGGCGGCAGCGGCATCTCTGCGGTCATTGTGGCGTATGCCGCTGCATGGCGCCTGACGGACGAACGAGGACGCCTCAGGCTGGACCGTCTCCGATCCGGTGGACGGTAGGTCACCAAGCGCAGCGGGCTTGGACCTTCAGCGGCCTGACAACCCCATTTCGCTCAATATCTGCGCGGTATGCTCGCCCAGACGCGGCGCGGGGCGGTCGATTTCCGGCTGCGATCTGGACCACCGACCGGTCGATCTCATCGCCCTGATCGCGCCTTCGCTGGGATGTTCGACATCATCGAAGAAGCCAACGGCCTTCAAATGGGGATCGTCGATCAGGCCGTCGATCGTCGCCAGCGGGACGGCCGGGATATCGACGCGTTCGAGCTCCTGCATCCACCAGTCGGTCGCACGGGTGGCGACGACCTCGGCAACGATCTTGTACAGAGCCGTCGTGTTCTGCGTGCGTCCCGACACGGTCGAGAACCGCTCATCCTCGAGCACGCTCGCCCGATCGACGAGCCCGAAGAACGCTTTCCACTGCTTGTCGGTGACGAGCAGCAGACTGAGCACGCCATCCGATGTCGGAAATGGCCTGCGGACGGATGCGTATCGTTCGAACACGGCCGGGCCGTGCTGCGGCTCATAGGTGCGGCCGCCCATGTGATCGGACAGCACCATGAAGGCCATCGTCTCGAACATGGCGACTTCGACATGCTGCCCCTCTCCCGTCCTCAGACGGTGATAGAGCGCACCAAGCGCGGCATTGGCCGCATTCATGCCGGTGACGCGATCCGCAACGGCGAACGGCGCGTAGCGCGCGCCACCTTCCTGCGACGCGCCGAGCGACGGAATTCCGACGGCAGCCTGGATCAGGTCATCGTAAGCAGGACGGTCCGAATACGGCCCGCCACTCCCGTAGCCAACGATGCTCACATAGATCAGTGATGGATTGATCGCCTGCACGTCCGCGTAACCGAGACGCAGCCGCTCTATCGCCTTGGGCCTGACATTGCAGATCAGGACATCGGTATCCTTGAGCAGTGCCAGAAACGCTTCGCGTCCTGCTTCCGACTTGAGATCGAGCGCAATGCTCCGCTTGCCGCGATTGGCATGCAGATGCATCGGCCCCATGCCGCCGCTGCGCGATTGACCGATATTGCGAAGATTATCGCCCTCGGGCGTCTCTACCTTGGTGACATCAGCGCCCATCTCGGCCAGGGTCTGCGCAGCACAGGGCCCGGACAACATCGTGGTGAGATCGAGAACCCGAACACCATGTAGCGGACCCGCCATTGCAAACTCCCTGATCGATCGTTGAACCCGGCGCGCCCTGCGGACGCCGTCATTTTCTGCGGCGCGAACTATTCGTTGATGCGCGACGCCGGCCGGAATCGACCATGTCAAACGTGGCGGCGCTTGACTACCGACTAACGATCGAATGTGAGAAATTCACAACGAGCTAACGCGGCGCGATGTCGCCGCGTGCCCAGCCTTCGCGCGTCTGCGCGCGAAAATCCTCGAAGGTGCCATTTTCGATCGCTGCGCGAATACCCTGCATCAGCGTCTGATAGTAGGCGATGTTGATCTCCGACAACAGCATCGCACCGAGCGTCTCATTGGCGCGCACGAGATGATGCAGATAGGCCCGCGAATAGTTGCGCGCCGCCGGCCACGGGCTTTCCTCGTCGAGCGGACGCGGATCGTCCTGATGCCGCGCATTGCGGATGTTGATCTGGCCGTAGCGCGTGAAAGCCATGCCGTGGCGGCCATTTCGCGTGGGCATCACGCAGTCGAACATGTCGACACCGCGTGCCACCGCTTCGAGAATGTCCTCGGGCGTACCGACGCCCATCAGATAGCGCGGACGATCCGTCGGCAGGATCGGCGCGACCTCCTCGATCATTGCCAGCATCACCGCCTGCGGCTCGCCGACGGCAAGGCCGCCGATGGCATAGCCGTGGAAGCCGATATCGATCAGCCCGCGCGCGCTGGCATGGCGCAGCGCCGGCACATCGCCGCCTTGCGCGATGCCGAACAGCATGTAGCCATCGGGCGCGCTCTCGAAGGCCCGCTTGCAGCGTTCCGCCCAGCGCAGCGAGAGCTGCATCGCGCGCTCGATATCGCCATGCTCCGCAGGCAGCCGCACGCATTCGTCAAGCTGCATGGCGATGTCGGAATTCAGCAGCCGCTGGATCTCGACTGCACGCTCAGGGGTGAGTTCATACTTCGCGCCGTCGATATGCGAGCGGAAGGTGACGCCCTGCTCCGTCACCTTCCGGAGCTGCGCCAGCGACATCACCTGGAAGCCGCCACTGTCCGTCAGCATCGGCCCATTCCAGGTGGTGAACTTCTGCAAGCCTCCTAAAGCCGCGATGCGCTCGGCCCCGGGTCGCAGCATCAGATGATAGGTGTTGCCGAGCACGATATCGGCGCCGGCATCGCGCACCTCGCGCCAGTGCAGGCCCTTCATTGCCCCGATCGTCCCCACCGGCATGAAGGCCGGCGTCCGCACCACGCCATGTGGTGTCGTCAGGCGGCCGAGGCGCGCGGCGCCGTTCGAGCCGAGCAGTTCAAAATGGTTGGCGACGGTCATTGAGGGCTTTCGTTCCGGAACAGCAGGCTGGCATCGCCATATGAATAAAAGCGATAGCCTGTCGAAATGGCATGCGCATAGGCTGCCTTCATGGTGTCCAGGCCAGCAAAGGCAGAGACGAGCATGAACAGCGTCGAGCGCGGCAGATGGAAATTGGTGAGCAGGATATCGACGGCGCGGAAGCGATAGCCCGGCGTGATGAAGATCGCGGTGTCGTCGGCGAACGGCCTGATCACACCATCCTCACCGGTCGCGCTCTCGAGCAGCCGCATGGACGTGGTGCCGATCGCAACGATGCGGCCACCGGCAGCATGCGCTGCGTTCAGCGCATCCGCCGTCTCGCGCGAAATCGATCCCCACTCCGAATGCATCTTGTGCTCAAGGGTGTCGTCCACCTTCACCGGCAGGAACGTGCCCGCGCCCACATGCAGCGTGACGCGATGCAGACCGACGCCGCGCTCCTTGAGCCTGGCTTCCAGTGCAGGCGTGAAATGAAGACCCGCCGTCGGCGCAGCGACTGCGCCTTCGTTGACGGCGAACATGGTCTGATAGTCCGCCGCATCCTGCTCGTCGGCATCCCGCTTCGACGCAATGTATGGCGGCAGCGGCGGCGCGCCGAGTTCTGCGATGGCCTGGTCCAGCGCCGGGCCGTGGAAGGTGAACAAGAACGTCACCTCGCCCGCCTCGCCTTTGGCTTCCACCGTCGCATCGAGATGGCCGAGCAGGCAGACGCGGCCTTCATTGCCGAACCGCACGACATCGCCGGGCGCGAGCTTCTTCGCCGGCTTCACAAAAGCCTGCCAGCGCGATCCGTCGACGCGCTTGATCAGCGTGGCCTCGATCTTCGGCTCGGTATCGCGGCTGATACGCCGGCCGGTGAGCGAGGCAGCGATCACCTTGGTGTCGTTGACGACGAGCTGGTCGCCCGGCTTCAGCCAGTCCGGCAGATCGCCGACGGTGCGATCCGCGAGCGCCTCGCCCGGCCGCACCACAAGCAGCCGCGCGGACTCACGCGGCGACGCGGGGCGAAGCGCGATGTTCTCGGATGGAAGCTCGAAGTCGAAGAGATCGGTGCGCATGATGCGTGGATTATCACAGTTGTCGAAAGGTCGTCCCACCCTCCGACCCTCATGGTGAGGAGGCGCGCAGCGCCGTCTCGAACCATGAGCTGGTGAGGCTCGGAACTCGCGGCCATCCTTCGAAACGCGCTTCGCGCTCCTCAGGATGAGGGACGGAGTTAGAAACGTGGATGCCCGGCACTAGGCCGGGCACCACCTCGTCAGCAATGCAGGGACGTTGCGATCAGGCAGCCTGATCAGCCGCCATATAGGCCTTCACGATCTTGTCGGGATTCTGCACGGGCTCGCCGCGCTTGATCTTGTCGACGTTCTCCATGCCTTCGGTCACCTTGCCCCAGACCGTGTACTGCTTGTTGAGGAACGACGCGTCGTCGAAGCAGATGAAGAACTGGCTGTCGCCGGAATCCGGATTGGCCGCACGGGCCATCGACACGGTGCCGCGCACATGGGGCTCGGCGTTGAATTCGGCCTTCAGCTTCTGGCCCGAACCGCCGGTGCCGATGCCCTGCGGGCAGCCGGTCTGCGCCATGAAGCCGTCGATGACGCGATGAAACACGATGCCGTCATAGAAGCCATCGCGCACCAGTTCCTGAATGCGGGCGACGTGACCCGGCGCCAGATCCGGGCGCATCTCGATGGTGACGTTGCCCTGGGTGGTCTCAAGGATCAGAGTATTCTCGGTGACAGCCATGCTTTTCTCTCACTTGGTTTAGGTTGGTTTCGGCGGTCGTCGAACCGCACTCGGAACGGGCGCCCGGCGACCGCGTCGCCTAGTCCCCCGCTAAATGGCATCGGCGTACACCGTTGCAAAGTCTCCATTACGGCGGTCCGGTAGGCGATGCTGTCCGCCTCGGAGATCCCCGGTGTCTCGAAGGTAATCCGCGGCCGGCCGAGAAGTTCGCCGTCCCGCTTCAGGCTGAAGAGCACCGTAATCTGCATCCCGGGATGGTCGGACGGCAGCTCTGGCCCGCGCCAGCAAGTCTTCAGCCGCTCGAAGATCCCGTCCAGCGTGCTCACCGCCTCGGCCTGCGCCGAAGCGGGTTTCACATGAACGGACCCGGCCAGCATCCATGCCGCGAGGAGGACGATGTGTCCGCGTCGCAGCATCGCGCCTCACTTGATGTCGGAGGCGACCCGCACGGTGACCATCTTGTCGGGATCGGTGACCGCGCCCGAGGCCGAGCCCGGAGGCGCCTTCTTGAGCTTGTCCACCACATCCATGCCCGACACGACATCACCGATCACGGTGTATTTGCCGTTCAGCGACGAGCCGTCGGCGAACATGATGAAGAATTGCGAATTGGCCGAATTCGGTTCGGAGGTGCGCGCCATGCCGACCACGCCGCGCTTGTACGGCACCTGCGAGAACTCCGCCGGCAGGTTCGGGTATTTCGACCCGCCGGTGCCGTTGAAGTTCTTGCCGTCGCCGGTCTGTGCCATGAAGCCGTCCATCACGCGGTGAAACGGAACGTTGTTGTAGTAGCCCTCACGCGCCAGCAGCTTGATGCGCTCGGCATGCTGGGGAGCGATGTCCGGACGCAGCTTGATGATGATACGGCCCTTGGTCGTGTCGATGACGATCGAATTGGCCTTGTCGAGGCCGGCCGGCAGCGCTGCCGCGGCGGGGGCCTGGGCGGCAGGCGCCTGCGCGAAAGCGGGGACCGCAGAAAGCAGCACGGCAGCGAGGGCGATGGTACGGATCATGGATACTCCGGATGCGAAGGATGCCGGTTAACCGGCGAATTTGGACTTCAGGCTCTTGGCGACAGCCTCCGGCACGAAGGCCGAGACATCGCCTTGCATGGCGGCAATCTGCCGGACCAGTGTGGCGGTGATCGGACGGACCGCGACCGAGGCCGGCAGGAACACCGTCTGAACGCCGGGCGCCATCGCCTCGTTCATGCCGACGATCTGCATCTCGTAGTCGAGATCGGTACCGTCGCGCAGGCCGCGGATCATGATGGTGGCGCCGAGTTCCACCGCGAGCGTGGTGGTGAGATTGTCATAGGTGACGCAGTCGAACTGGCAGCCCGCCTTGTCGGCGATCGGCCCGAACACCTGCTTGATCATGTCGAGCCGCTCTTCGGTGGAGAACAGCGGCTTCTTGCCGGGATGCACGCCGACGGCGACGACGAGCTTGTCGCACAGGCCGACGGCATGACGGACCACGTCGAGGTGGCCATTGGTGACGGGATCGAACGATCCGGGATAGAGCGCGATGCGGGTCATGCGCCCACACCTAGCCTGCCCAAGGTGCCCCCGCAAGCGGCGTCGGTTCCATCCAAGACGCCCCGCCCGCCCGACAATATTTTTCCAACCGGCTCGAACCGGAATGCCGCCCGGCGCGTCTATTGGACATCCGGGACGGTACTGAAAACACTCGCTTTTCAGCGAATTGTGTCGTCGCGGGCGGATGGATGAAACACAGACCGGGCAAAACGAAACCAGTTCGCTCGGTGACGACAATCTCCCGAAACCGACCCTGACTAATCAGGCAGGCACAGGGACTGACAAACAACCGGGTCAAAATGACCCAACTGACAGGGGACCGTCATGATCAAGGCTCTTTCCGCCGTTGCGATCGCAGCTTTCATTGCCGCCGCCGTCACCGTTCTCCCGGGCTTCGCGCCGCGCGTCGAAGCGTCGGTTCCGGTGGCCCTCGCCAAGGCCGACCGTCTGGACGTCAAGGCCGTCGGACGCGCCTGCTCCGAACAGGCCTGGCCGAATTTCGAAGCCTCCTGCCTGCGCAACGCCGCAACCAAGGTGATCAACATCCGCGAAGTCCGCGTGGTGACCACCGATCGTCACTAAACCGGTCCAGCAACGTCGCATCAAAAAGCCCGCGGCATGAC
>JAEXHR010000125.1 GCA_023449855.1 Pseudomonadota bacterium
GCACAGCTTCGCTGTGCTTGGGGGGGAGGGATGCCATCAGCATTCGCGCGCTAAAGAAGAAAATTACTCCGCCGCTTCCAACCGCGGCGGCACTGGCCGCTCCACCGGCACCGGCGGATCGTAGCACTGGATCGGCGGCAGGTTGCCGGTGAACTTCTCCACCTGCACCACCGTCAATTGCCCCGTACATCCCTGCGCCAGCGACGACGTCCCGATATCCCGCGTCAGCACATTCGGATTGCCGTGCACGCAGAGCGGCTTGTCCTCGTTGATGTCCTCGGGATCGTAATAGGCGCCGGTCGGCAGCTGGATCACGCCGGCCATCACGTCCTCGGTGACGACGACAAAAGCCAGGCATGCGCCGCGCTCGTTGAACAGCTTGATGATGTCGCCGTCCTTGATCTCGCGGGCCTCCGCATCGACGGGATGCATCCGCGCGACCTCGCGGCCGCGGCGCTTCTCCGCGGCGCTGTGGCCGCCGAAATCGAGCTGGCTGTGCAGGCGCGAGGCCGGCTGGTTGGCGACCAGATGCAGCGGCGTCTCCGCCGTCGGCATATCGAGCGGCGGCAGCCAGGCGGGATGGCCCGGGCAGTCGGCATAGTTGAAGCCGGCGATGGTGGACGAGAAGATCTCCACCTTGCCGCTCGGCGTCGGCAGCGGGTTGTTGGCGGGATCGGTGACGAAAGCGCGCAGCGTGCCGCCATCGAGCGGCTTCTGCGGCAACAGGATCTCGCCATTCTTCCAGAAGGTCTCGAAGTCAGGCGCTTCCAGCCCCTTGGCGGCAAGGCCGTCCTGCGTGGTCTTGTAGATATACGCGAGCCATTGGCGCGTGGTGCGGCCTTCGGTGAATTCCTGTCCCTTGCCGAGGCGTTCGGCGAGGCCGGAGAAGATGTCGTAGGCGTTGCGCGCCTCGCCGAACGGCTCGGCCATCTGATGCATCGCGACCATCAGCGGATCGGTCTGCGCGCTGCCGATATCCTCGCGCTCCAGCGACATGGTGACGGGCAGCACGATATCCGCATGACGCGCGGTGGCCGTCCAGGCCAGCTCATGCACCACCAGCGTATCTACCTGCGCAAAAGCCTGACGCAGGCGATTGATGTCCTGATGATGGTGGAACGGATTGCCGCCGGCCCAATAGACCAGCTTGATATCGGGATAGGTCATCCGCTTGCCGTTATAGTCGAACGGTCCGTTCGGATTCAGCAGCATGTCGGAGATGCGCGCCACCGGAATGAAATCGGCGACGCCGTTCTTGCCCTGCGACAGGCCGGCGATCGGTACGTCGTTATAGCGACGGCCGTAATTGGCGATGGCGCCGAGCGCATAGCCGAAGCCGCCGCCGGGCAGGCCGATCTGGCCCAGCATGGTGGCGAGCACCGCCGACATCCACACCGGCTGCTCGCCGTGCCGGGCCCGCTGCAGCGAATGAGAGACGGTGAACAGCACGCGCTTGCCGGGCAGGCGGCGCGCGAGCTTGAGGATGACATCTGCCGAGAGGCCGGTGATCGGAGCGGCCCAGGCGGCATCCTTCGGCTGGCCATCGCTGCGGCCCATCAGATATTTTTCGAACTCATCGAAGCCGGTGCTGCAGCGATCGATGAAGGCGCGGTCATGCGTGCCGTCCATCACCAGGGTATGCGCCAGCGCCAGCATCAGCGCGACGTCCGAGCCCGGCGTCGCCTGCAGCCAGTCCTGGTTCACTTCGTCCGGCAGGTCGGTCTTCAGCGGCGAGACCAGCACGAATTCACCGCCACGCTTGCTCACCGCGATCATGTCGCCATGTTCGGTGTGCTTGCTGATGCCGCCGCCGGCGACGCGCGAATTCTTGGTGTTCATGCCGCCGAAGGCGACGACGAGGTCGCAATGCTCGACCACTTCGTCCCAGCCGATATTGCGGCGGGTCATGTCCTCGTAGTCACCGAGGATGCGCGGGATGATCACCGTGGAGGCGCCGGCGGAATAGGAGTTGACCGAGCGGACATAGCCGCCGAGCGCGAAGTTCAGGAACCGATGCACCTGGCTCTGCGCGTGATGAAAGCGGCCTGCGCTGGACCAGCCATAGGAGCCGCCGAACACCGCCTGCGGTCCATGCGCATCCTTCACCCGCTTCAGCTCGCCGGCGAGCAGGTCGAGCACCTCGTCCCATTCCATCTCGACGAAGCCGTCGCGGCCGCGGCGGTCGCTCGGGCCGGGTCCATTCTCCAGCCAGCCGCGGCGCACCATCGGCTTGGCGATGCGCGCCTTGTGGCGCAGCGCTTCGGGAAAATTCTGGATGATCGGATTGGGATCGGGATCGATCGGATGCGGCGAGATCACGAGCTGGTCGCCCACCCACTCACCGGAGAAGGCGCCCCAATGCGAGGAGTGGGACATCTTGCCTTGCGGCCGGGTCGTGCGCTCGTTCGCCTTTGTCATGCAATCCCATCCGTCATCGCATCGTCATCAATGCTTTTGTCCATAAAGCACGGGAACGGCGGAGTCGACGACCACCTCGACAAGGCTGAGGCCCGGATGCTGCAAGCTATGCCGGAAAGCCTTTTCAAGTTCCGAAGACGTGCTCACGCGCGTGGCATGCGCGCCCAGTCCTTCAGCAATTTTGAGGAAATCTATGCCGGGCAAGTCCAGCCCCGGAACATTTCGCACCTGCATCACCTGGCTGAACGAGCGCATGGCGCCGTAGCCGGAATTGTTGATGACGACGACGGTCAGCGGCAGCTTGCGCTGGGCTGCTGTCCACAATGCCTGGATCGAATACATCGCCGAGCCATCGCCGATCAGGCACACGGTGCGGCGACCCGGATGCCCCAGCGCCATGCCGACCGAGGCCGGCAGCGAATGGCCGAGACCGCCGGATGACATCGTGTAGAACGAGTTGGCGCCGCGCATCGGCAGATATTTGTGCATTGCAGGGCGATGCGACGGCGCTTCTTCCACCAGCATGGCGTCCGCAGGCATCGCCTGCGACAGCGTGTGCAGCAGATAGTCGATCGGGATCGGATCGGCGGCGACCGGCGCCGGCGGCAGCACGCGGCCCTTCGCAGCTTCTCGCTTCGTCTCCGGCAGCAGATCGCGCAGCATTGTCAGCGCCGGCTTCATGGTGGCAATGATGCTGGTGCCGATCGGCGCGACGGCGGCGCTATCTGCATCGTCGGTGATCTGGAAGATCGTGGTGCCGCCATCGAAAATCGCCGCATGGCCTTCCACATGAAAGGTGAAGACCGG
This sequence comes from Pseudomonadota bacterium, assembly GCA_023449855.1. Taxonomy (GTDB): domain Bacteria; phylum Pseudomonadota; class Alphaproteobacteria; order Rhizobiales; family Xanthobacteraceae; genus Tardiphaga. The sequence goes on from JAEXHR010000125.1 coordinate 3,226, forward strand.
CGCGCCGATGACCACCACGAGGTCATGATCCTTCAGTGCATCGGAAAGCTGCGCAGGCGAGGCGTGCAGGAAACCGTGAAATTGCGGATGCCGTTCCGGAAAACTGCAGCGTGCAGAGAATGGCGCGACCCACACCGCCGCCTTCGTCTTCTCGGCCACGGTAACCATCTCATCGACACAGCCCGCGCGATCGACGCCGGGGCCGACGACGAGAGCCGGGTTTTTGCTCCTGCCGAGCGCAGTGATCAGTTGCAGCATCGCGTCCGGCGCGGGGCCAAGCTCGCGGCTGACATGCCGTGCCTCGATCAGATCCGCCGGCTGCGTCCAGTCGTCGATCGGCACCGAGACGAAGGTCGGCCCGCAAGGCGGCTGCATCGCGACATAATAGGCGCGGGCGATCGCCGCGGGCACATCCTCGGCGCGGGCCGGCTCGACGCTGTATTTCACATAGGGCCGCGGAAATTCCGACGCCCGCTCCGCATAAAGGAAAGCCTGCAGCGGCAGGATGCTGCGCGCCTGCTGCCCGGCGGTGATGACCATCGGCGTCTGGTTGCGATGCGCGGTGTAGATATTGCCGAGCGCATGGCCGACGCCGGCAGCCGAGTGCAGATTGACGAAGGCCGCATTGCGCGTCGCCTGCGCATAGCCATCGGCCATGCCGACGACAGAGGCCTCCTGCAAGCCGAGGACGTAGTCGATGTCATCGGGCCAGTCGGACAGGAAAGGCAATTCGGTGGAGCCGGGATTGCCGAACACTTTGGTCATGCCGAAGCCGCGGAGCAGATGCAGCGTGGCGTCTTTGACGGTGGTGGTCTTGGAATGGGCCAAGGCGGTTTCCTCACGGTGTCAGGCAGTTCTCTGCCGTGTGTTGTTGAC
>JAEXHR010000128.1 GCA_023449855.1 Pseudomonadota bacterium
GCGTTCAGCGAGCCTCGTGACGGGTGGGGTCTCTCCACACACTCCGACGTCACGTGGGGATAGACCCCACCCCCGCCTAGCGGCGGCCCCCCCCATTCGCTTTGCTCCGGGGAGGGAAGCCATTCGCATCGGTGCAAAACAAAAATGCCCGGCACAAGGCCGGGCACTTCGCAACACGGACAGCGTAACCGCTTAACCGAAAGCCTGGATACCCGTAATCGCACGACCGAGGATCAGCGCGTGAACGTCGTGGGTGCCTTCATAGGTGTTCACGGTTTCCAGGTTCTGCGCATGGCGCATCACCTGATACTCGATCTGGATGCCGTTGCCGCCGTGCATGTCGCGGGCCATGCGGGCGATGTCGAGGGCCTTGCCGCAATTGTTGCGCTTCACCACCGAGATCATGTCCGGATGGAAATTGCCTTCGTCCATCAGGCGACCGACGCGGAGCGAGCCCTGCAAACCGAGCGAGATTTCGGTCAGCATGTCGGCGAGCTTCTTCTGCACCAGCTGGGTGGCCGCGAGCGGACGATTGAACTGCTTGCGGTCCAGCGTGTACTGGCGGGCGCGGGCCATGCAGTCCTCGGCGGCGCCGAGCACGCCCCAGGAAATGCCGTAACGGGCGCGGTTGAGGCAGCCGAACGGACCCTTGAGGCCCGACACGTTGGGCAGCAGGTTCTCTTCGGGAACGATGACGCCGTCCATCACGATTTCACCGGTGATCGAGGCGCGCAGCGACAGCTTGCCGCCGACCTTCGGCGCGGTGAGGCCCTTCATGCCCTTTTCAAGCACGAAGCCGCGGATCTGATTGTCATGCGCGGCGGACTTCGCCCAGACCACGAACACGTCGGCGATCGGCGCGTTGGAGATCCACATCTTGGAACCGGTGAGCTTGTAGCCGTCCGAAACCTTCTCGGCGCGGGTCTTCATGCCGCCGGGATCGGAACCGGCATCGGGCTCGGTGAGACCGAAGCAGCCGACCCACTCGCCGGTGGCAAGCTTGGGCAGATACTTCTTGCGCTGCTCCTCACTGCCGTAAGCATAGATCGGATACATCACCAGCGACGACTGCACCGAATTCATCGAGCGATAGCCGGAGTCGACGCGCTCGATCTCACGATTGACGAGGCCGTAAGCGACATAGCTGGCATTGGCGCAGCCATAGTCTTCCGGCAGCGTCACGCCAATCAGGCCGAGCTCACCCATTTCGTTGAAGATCTCGCGATCGGTCCGCTCGTTGAGATACGCATCGGTGACGCGCGGCAGCAACTTGTCCTGGGCGTAAGCGCGCGCGGTGTCGCGGATCATGCGCTCGTCTTCGGTGAGCTGGCTATCGAGCAGGAACGCATCGTCCCACTGAAAATTCGCAGCGGGCTTGTCCTTACCCTTGGCGGCAACGCTCATCGAAATCCCTTTCACATCATGATTGATCTGACGCGCGGGCTTTTTGTTTCCTTGCCGGCGCGCGATGTCTCACATACGCCATCGCCGCCGGAGCGGCTTTGGCCTATGAAGAATGCGGTATTTTAGGTCTTGGACCGTTAGCCATCAAGCTGTTCGTTGCAGGCGATCTCGATACCGAAACCTGACAGGCCCTTATAATCATGGGTCGACGAGGTGAGATGGCGGATCGAGGTGACGCCGAGATCGCGCAAAATTTGCGCACCAACACCGATCTCGCGCCACTGCCGGTTGCGGTCGGCTTCCGCCGACTTCGGCGCGTCCAGCGGTTCGACGGGAACACCTGCGGCGCCGTCGCGCAGATATACCAACACGCCGCTACCGTTCTTCTTGAAGCGCTCCAGCACCACATTCATCTTCGCCGGGCCGGCGAACATGTCGCGGACAATGTTCGGCTTGTGGAAGCGGGTCAGCACATTCTTGCCGTCGCCGACGCTCCCATAGACGAAGGCGACGTGATGGATCGGATCGAAGGGCGAGCGGTAGGAATAGCCCTGCAGGATGCCGATCGGGCTTTCGGTGGTGAAGGTCGAGACACGCTCGATCAGTTTTTCGCGGGCCTGGCGCCAGGCGATCATGTCGGCGATGGTGACGTGCTTGAGCTTGTGCTTGGCCGCGAAGTCGACGACCTGCTGGCCCTTCATGACCGAGCCATCGTCATTCATCAATTCGCTGATGACACCCACGGGCGCAAGATTGGACATCTTGCACAGATCGACCGCGGCTTCCGTATGGCCGGAGCGCATCAGCACGCCGCCATCCTTGGCAATCAGCGGGAAAATGTGGCCGGGGCGCGCGAAATCATTGGCGCCGGCATTGGGATTGGTCAGCGCGCGGCAGCAGGAGGCGCGCTCTTCGGCCGAAATGCCGGTGCCGTTATCGGGCTTGTAATCGATCGAAACCGTGAAGGCGGTGGTGTGATTGCTGTCGTTGTTGACGACCATCGGATCGAGCCGCAGGCGGCGGGCATCCTCGGTGGTGATCGGCGCACAGACGATGCCGGAGGTGTGGCGAATGATGAAGGCCATCTTCTCCGGGGTGCAGAACTGCGCCGCGACGATCAGATCGCCTTCGCCTTCGCGATCGTCGTCATCGGTGACCACGACCATTTCGCCAGCGGCGAATGCCTTCAGAACGTCAGAAATCGGATCGGCCATCGGGATGCTCTCATTCGTTGTGGCCAGTGATATGGCGCAGAGCGGGGAGCGGTGCAAGGCGCGGGAACGGGGGGCGCTATGCACGTTCGCAGTGCGGAATGGTGGCTTTCTGCCGTCCCTGCCTGCAGGGAGGTTACGGCAGGACTTCCCTGCGCTCCGCCAGCCGCGTGTCCATCTCCGCGCGTTTGGCCTCCAGCAGGCCCTGGTCCACCGCCTCGATCACCTCGTAAAGCGCATGGGCGTCGCTGACGCGGGTCACGGTGACGTAATCGGCGCCGGCCGCATAAATGTCCTCCACGTCGCTGAGCAGATCCGCCGTGGAGATGATCTTGGCGCTCGGATTGATCGAGCGGACGTGGCGCACCAGCTTCTCGTTATTGGCGCCCTTGAGCAGGGAATCCGGCACGCTGAGAATGATGATCTCGGCATTGCCGACGCCGGCATGGACCAGCGTATCGACATTGCTGATATCGCCATAGACCACGTGCTGGCCGCGTGCGGCGAGGGTGCGATAGACGTTCGGATTGAAATCGACCACGCTGATATGATCGAGCAGTTCCTTGTTCTGCCGTTCGATCTGGCTCAGCAGCGCGGAGGCCGTGCGGAAGAAGCCGAGAATGACGATGCGGCGGGCCGCGCCGTGGCCGGCCGCATGTTCGGTCTCGCCGCCCTGCCCGTGATCGAGATCGCGCAGGCCGAAGCGCTTGAACACCGGGATCGCCCGGCGGGTGATCCGATCGCTCTGCATCATGGCGAAGGTGGAGAGCACCGCGAGAATGACGAAAGCGAAGGATGCTGCGCTCGACGTTTCCTTGGTGATGTGATTGGCCGCGATGCCGGTCTGCAGCACCACCAGGGAGAACTCACTGATCTGCGCCAGATTGAGCGCCGGCAAAAGGCTGGCGCGCAGGCCCTGCTTCATCAGGTAGAGCGGCGTGAAGGTGGTGAGGAGCCGGCTGACAACGGCGAAGACGGCGATCACCAGCGCGAGCTGGACCGTTGCGAGACCCGGCACCGGAATCGTCATGCCGACGCCCACGAAGAACAGAGTGATGAAGAAATCCCGCAGCGTCGTCACCTTGGCGGTGACATCGAGCGCATAGGGGAAGGTCGAGAGCGCGACGCCCGCGACCAGCGACCCCATCTCGCGCGATAGATGCAGGCGCTCGGCGATTTCGCCGATCAGGAAGCACCAGGCCAGCGCGCCGAGCATCACCAGTTCGGGCTGCCGCGCGATCTGGTGGAACAGCGGCGGCAGCACGTAGCGGCTCAGGACCAGCGCGGTCGCCACCAGCGCGCCGACGCGCAAGAACGAGAGCAGCACCACGCCGATCTGCAGATTGTCGAGGCTCGGCTGTACGGCCAGGAACAGGATGGCGAAGATGTCCTGCAGCACGAGGATGCCGAGGGTGATGCGGCCGGGCAGCGTATCGAGCTCACGCTTCTCGTACAGCACCTTGACGATGACCACCGTCGACGACAATGCGCAGGCGACCGCGAGATAAAGCGCATCGAAGCCGCCGCCGCCCAGCTTCAGGCCGATCGCCACGAAGAAGGCAGCGCCGAGCACGCAGCCGCCGACAAGCTGCGCCCCGGCCGCGATCAGGATGACCTTGCCGGCCCGGATGATCTTCTTCAGATCGATCTCGAGACCGATCATGAACAGCATGAAGATCAGGCCAAGTTCGGAGATGGTCGAGACCGACTCGTCCGACTTGACCCACCCGCTGCCATAGGGTCCGATAATGAAGCCGGCGACCAGATAAGCAAGAATCAGGGGTTGCCGGAAGAAATGCGCTGCCAGCCCGATGGCCCATGCAAACAGGATACATAGGGTGATATCGCGGATAAGGTCGTGCATGCCCCTGCCAATGCTCAGCTTTCGCGCGGCACTCTAATGGTGCGGCGCGTGGGGGCAAAGGGGTAAATCCGGCTATCCGAGCTTGCACGACCGGACCGTCCAACGAGGCGGCCCGAAGATGACAAAATTGATTAGGGGAGACGACGTTCATGACATCAGCACGGTTCGATTACGCGCCGCTTTTGCCCCCGGGCCTGCCGGCTGCGGCCGCCAAATGGACCGGGCTGGCCAAATACAGTTTCGTCGGCGGCAACAACGATGCCGAGCAGGTTCCGGTGGCCGACCTCAAGGCCGCGGCCGAGGCCGTGCTGACCCGCGAGGGGCATACGCTGGCGACCTACGGGCTGGCGAGCGGGCCGCAGGGCTATCTGCCGCTGCGCAACTTCGTCGCCGACAAGCTCAAGCGCGATGCCGGCATGACCTGCACGGCCGATGACATCCTGATGGTATCCGGCTCGTTGCAGGCGCTCGACCTCGTCAATCACGCACTGCTCGCCCGGGGCGATACCGTGATCATCGAGCAGGACTGCTATCAGGGCTCGATCAACCGGCTGACCCGGCTCGGCGTCGAGATCGTCGGCATCCCGCTCGACCGGGACGGCATGCGAATGGACGCGCTCGCCGCTGCGCTGGCAGGGCTCAAGGCCAAGGGCGTTCGGCCGAAATATATCTACACGATCCCCACTGTGCAGAATCCGACCGCGACCATCATGCCGGAAAGCCGCCGCCGCGAGCTGCTGGCGCTGTCGGCGCAATATGGCGTGCCGGTGTTCGAGGACGATTGCTATGCGGACCTGGTCTGGACCGGGGAGCGCCCGCCGGCGATCCACGCGCTGGATACGAGTGGCAGCGTGATCCATATCGGCTCGTTCTCGAAGTCGATCGCCCCTGCCCTGCGCGTCGGCTTCATCGTCGCGCCGTGGGAGATCATGTCGCGCATGCTGGCGCTGAAGACCGATGCGGGCTCCGGCGCACTGGAGCAGATGGTGCTGGCGGAATATTGCGTACCGCATTTCGCCACCCACGTGCCAAAGGCGACGCGCGGGCTGCGCGCCAAGCTCGACACGCTGATGGATGCGCTGAACGAGCAGTTCGGCACGGCCGCGGAGTTCGAGGAGCCGAAGGGCGGCATCTTCCTGTGGGTGAAGCTGCCCGACCATGTGGACGCCATGCAGCTCTATCAGGCGGCGCTGAAAGCCGGCGTGTCGATCAATCCGGGGCCGGAATGGTCGGTGGACAAGGCCTATGCGCACAGCCACATCCGCATCTGCTTCGCCAGCCCGACCCATGAGGAAATCCGCGAAGGGATCGCGGTGCTCGCCGATGTGTGCCGCAAGGAGTTTGGCGTGCCGGAGCGGATCGCAAACGTGACGCGGGCTTGACGCTTAGAGCTGTTGCACTCAGTCCCTCATGGTGAGGAGGCGCCACTCCGGCGCCGTCTCGAACCATGAGATGGCCGGGCTCGGTACGCCTGCAATCATCCTTCGAGACGCCGCTGCGCGGCTTCTCAGGATGAGGGCATAGTTGACGAGAACAGCGCTGTGGCGCGTCCGCAACTGCTCACGGCAGCGCCACGATCTCCACCCAGTTCGGATTCTTCCCCATGGGAATCTCCGTGAGCCTGGTCAACACGCCGGTCTTCTTGTCGATCGTGTAGCTGATCATGCTGTTGGACAATTGCCCGACCGCGAGCAGATAGCGCCCCGACGGATCGATGGCGAAACCGCGCGGCTGTTTTGCCGTGGCGTAGGAGCCGATTGCGCTCAGTGTGCCTGTCTTCGGATCGACACCGAAAGCCGCCAGCGTGCTGCTGGTGCGCTCCGAGGCGTAGAGATATTTTCCGTCCGGCGTCAGATGGATATCCGCCGCCCACGGCTTGCCGTCGAAGCCTTTCGGCAGCGCGCTCGCAACCTGCACGTCCTTCATCAGCGTCCCCGTCTTCGCATCCCACGGGAACACATAGATCGCGGCATCGAGCTCGTTGAGCAGATAGACGAACTTCCGGTCCGGCGAGAACACGAGATGACGCGGGCCGCCCTTGGCCTTCACGCTCACGGTCGGCGGATCGTTGGGCGTGAGCTTGCCGGCCTTCGCATCGAATTTCTGCTGGTAGACCACATCGCCGCCGAGGCTGGTATGCAGCACGTAGCGATTGGTGGGATCGACGATGATGGCGTGGGCATTGGGCAGGGTATTCACCACCTGCTCCGCCGGAGCGATCACGCCATTGGGGCCGATCGCACTCACCGTCACCTTGTTGCCGCCATAGCTGGCAGCGAGCAGAAAACGGCCGGCGCGATCGATGGCGATATAGGCCATCGAGTCCGCCAGCGGTCCCGGGCCGACCAGCTTCAGCTTTCCGGTCTTCGCATCGATGTCGAAGGTGACGGCCGTATATGGTTCGTTGCGCAGGCCGGCATAGAGCCGGTGCTTCTCGGGACTGATCGCCAGCGGCAGCGAGCCGCCCGGCTTGGCCGGCCCCGGCACCTTGACGGTCTCGACGGCAGACAGATCGCCATTCGATTTCAATTCGAGAACACTGATGTCCTGACTGTCGGCATTGCCGACATAGACGAAGGTTGCAGCCATGACCGGGCTCATTGCAACCCCCGTGAGAATGGCGACGGCCATCCCGATCCGATGAAGTGCCCTGCGCGCATGCATCTCATCCTCCCGCCGATCTTCTGGTTGGGAGCGATGATGATACGCGGCACGCGTTACCGCAAGCTGCGCTGCGGCAAAGTCAGAATGCGCCGGCCACGGTCACGCGCAAGGCCAGCGGTTCGACCGGATGCAATACCCGATCCATGATCCCGACCTGGCAAACCGCAGCCGGTGCCGTGGGTGCACCGCCGCCCGGTGGGAAGCAGGCAGCGAACAGCGAGTCCGTCTTCAGCAGCGAACCATAGGCATAGGTGATCTGGTCGGACTTGCTGTTCAGGATGTTGAACGCATCGAGCTGAATGCGCCAACCATTGTCGAAGCGATAGCCGACCTGGCCGTTGAGCAGACCCGTGGCCGGCGAAATGAAGGCGGCGTCCTCGGTGAGCGGGCGCGGGCCGAAATAGCGGTAGCGCAGCGCGCCAAACCAGCCTCTGGCCTCGCCGAGCCGGATGCCCGCCGAGGCGATCATGTTGGGCGCGCCGGGAATATAATTGCCGGGGGCGTTACCGATCTGCGAGGCCGGATAGCCATCGAGTTCGGCGTAGGCGGCGGCCTGATCGGCATTGCCGCCGCGGAAGCGCGCGCGCGTCATGGCAAGATCCGCTTCGAGGCTGAGCCATGATGTCGGCCTGTAGTCGTTGGTCCATTCGAAGCCGACGCGGCGGCTGGGGCGGCTGGGCTCGGTGTCGCCGGCATCGCCGACGAACAGGATTTCCGAAGCGGACTCCAGCGTGAACAGCGCGATGGAGCTAGTGAGGCCGGGAATGAGTTTTGTGCGCAGGCCAACTTCGGCGCCACGGGTCTTCACCAGGAACGGCGACGAATCCACCGGCGAGCCGTCGGAGGGCGATTCCCTGATGGTCACGCCGCGCGCGTCATTGCTGTGAAAGCCTTCGCCGGCATTCACGAACAGCTCGGTCTTGGCGAAGGGTCCGAAAACGAGCCCGGCTTTCGGGCTGCCGATGGTCGCATTCGCGGTACCGGAATTCGCCGCGTTGAACAGCGAATTGACTGATGCGTTGTAATAGTCGCCGCGCCAGCCGACATTGCTGCGCAGCCAGTCGGTCCACCAGGTGGAGTTCTGCACGAAGATGCCGGCGCTGGCTTCCTTCACGAGATCGCTGCGCGTGCTGGAGAGAAATTGCCGGCGCACGGTGCTGCCGAGGCTGACATTGATATTGTCGTAGCGGCTCTGCACACCGATCTCGGTCTCAGTACGGAAGCTACCTAGATATCCCTTGAACGTGTGCGAGGCATTGATGCCGCCGAGCGCGCGATCGTCCCTCTGGTGAAACTGATCGCCATTCTCGGGATCGCTCAGGAAAAACGTAAAGTTGTTCCAGAGATTGAGCTTGCTCTTGATGGCGTAGAAATCGACCTTGGTCGCGCTCGTGCTGTCATTGTCGCGATAGCGGCCCGAGATGGAGAAACGCTCGGCATTGCCGCCATCGGTCGGATCGAGCGCGCCATAGAGGCCGATCTGGCCGGAGGTGATGGCGCGCAGCGGCACCTGATCGGTGGAATTCCAGCGATTGGCATAGGCCATGCCGGTGAGCGAGAAGCCATTGTCCGGCGTGCCCTGGCTGTAGCGGACGACGGCATTGATCTTCTTGAGTTTGTCGGGATCGTCCCACGGGCCGTTATAGATATTGGCTTCCGCGGCGACGAGCAGATTGCCATCGCCCGCCTTGCCCGACGTGACGCCGAAGGCACGGTTATAGCCGAAGCTGCCCGTGGTGATCGAGGCCATGGTCCTGGCGACACTGTCGATCAGGCTGACATGGATCGCGCCGACCGAGGAAAAATCGCCCTCGTCGGCGAAATACGGACCCTTGCGGACATTGACGACGCTGATCAGCTCCGGGATCAGGAAGTTCATGTCGGTATAACCCTGGCCATGGCCATGGGTGCGCATGTTCACCGGCATGCCGTCGATGGTGATCGCCAGATCGGTGCCGTGATCGAGGTTCACGCCGCGAAGGAAATACTGATTGGCTTTGCCGTCGCCCGAGTGCTGGGTGATGATCAGCCCCGGCGCGACTTCCAGTGCCTCTACAGGACGCGACAATGGACGCGCATTGACGTCAGCGCCACTGATGTTTTTTTCACTGGCTGCGCCGACCGGAAGCTGCGCGATATTCGCGCCGGGAGTGATTGCGCCGGAGCCCCTCGCCGCGACGACGGCGGGAGCGGGACGGCGCGTCGCTCGGCGGCCCTGCGCTGCCGATCCAGCGTGCCTGGGAGGCGCCACAACGCGCGATCTCGGCGCTTCGACCTCAACCGGAGCCAGTGCCGTCGTGCCTTGCGCCATCGCATCGGTGGACACCAGTATCGCGGCCGCGACCAGCGACAGATCGCGGGACATACGCTTCATCACAAGCCGCCCTCAGCAGATATTCATCAGATGCGAAACAACAGTCCCGCCGCGGCGGCCGGCAAGCTATGTTGCAACTCAACATGGTTCGAAAACTGGCAGGCGAGTATGATGATGTCAATAAATCATCATACTTTTCCGGAGATGAAGATGCAGCGCATTACGATCACGCTCGACGATGAACTGATGGATGATCTCGACGCGTTGATCGCCGAACGCGGATATCAGAACCGCTCCGAAGCAATCCGCGATCTCACCCGCGCAGGGATGCAACAGACTTCACAAGAGCCAGGCAAATCCGGCGACTGCGTAGCAGCTCTCGTCTATGTCTACGATCATGCCCAGCGCGACCTGTCACGCCGGCTGGTGGACACCTATCACCATCACCACGACCTTTCGCTGGCGACGCTGCATGTGCATCTCGACGACGACAACTGCATGGAAGTGACAGCGTTGCGCGGCCCGGGCAACGAAGTTCGGCATTTCGCGGATCACATCATCGCGGAGCGCGGGGTGAAACATGGACGCGTGGTGATGATGCCGATGGGGAAGAAAACGGGTGCAAAGAAGGGGCACTCGCACGGATGATATCCCTCCCCCAAGCAGCGAAGCTGCGCAGTGGGGAGGGTCGGCCGATAGGCCGGGGTGGGGTCTCTCCCCGCGTGACGTCAGAGCGTGTGGCACCCCACCCGTCTCGATGCTCGCTGAACGCTCGCATCGATCCACCCTCCCCCTGCGCGGCTTCGCCGCTTGGGGGAGGGAGAAGAAGATCAATCCCAATCGGGCGCGAAGGCCGGCTTCACGAGGCGCTCGTCCTTCGGCAAGCCGGCGATCACCTTGCGGTCCTCGTCATCGAGCGTGACCTTCCAGGCGTCGAGATTGGCCTGCTGGCTCACCTGACGCGACGCCTTCGGAATGGCGGCGACGCCATCCTGATCGAGCAGCCACTTCAGCGCCACCTGCGCCGCCGTGACGCCATGTTTGGCGGCGATTGTCTGCATCGCGGCCTTATCGGCGAGACGGCCCTGCCCGAGCGGGCAATAGGCCACCAGAGGAATCGACTTCGAGCGCAGATAGGTCAGCAGCTTGGTCTGGCTGAGCAGCGCGTGATATTCGACCTGATTGCAGGCCACCGGCGCACCGATCTCCTCCACCGCCTGCTTCATCAGCGCCACCGGAAAATTAGCGACCCCGAGTGCGCGGATGCGGCCTTCGTCCTTGAACTTCATCAGCGTCTCGAAAATGGCCGGCAGGTTCATGCCCTTCGACGGCCAGTGCACGAGATAGAGATCGATGACGTCGAGACCGAGCTTGGTCTGGCTGGCATCGAAGGCGCGCTTGATGGCATCCGGCGCGAGATTCTCATGCCAGACCTTGGTCGTGACATGCAGATCCTTCCGGGGCAGCCCGGCGGCCTTGATGCCGGCGCCGACTTCCGCCTCGTTGCCATACATCTCGGCGGTGTCGACGTGGCGATAGCCGAGCTTCAGCGCGCCTTCGACGCCGGCAATACAGGCATCGCCCGTCAGTTTGAAGGTGCCGAGGCCGAGCTTGGGCACGGTAATGCCCTGGGTGTCGATAGACTGCATGAAATCTCCTGACTCGATTTTTCAGAGCATGATCTGGTCCGAAAACCGGTATCCACGCCTCGGGATCATGCTCTGAGGCAGCCCGCCACAGGACGCCGCCTGCACGATCTGATACGCTGCCCGCACCAAAACAGGAACTCACATCGCAGGGAGATGTTCAAGGTGGAGAAAGCGCTTCGCGCATGGCTGGATTCCCACGGACTCTGGGCCATCATTTTCGCGGTGCTCGGCGTGATCGTCACGCTGGCCGTCGTCCTTGTCGTCGGCGGCTTCTGGCTGGCGCGCTAGGTCCCCACCCGCAGTTCAATATCCCCTCGCCCGATCCACCGTATCCTTCGGCTTGAAACCGGCCTGCACCGATTCCGCCGTCGCGCGAATGGTCTTGCCGATGGCGGTCATGCTGGCATCGCAGGCGTCGTGCGGCGTGAGCACGATTTTTGGATGCGTCCAGAACGGGCTGTCGGTCGGCAGCGGCTCGACGGGGAACACGTCGATGGCCGCACCGGACAGTTGGCCGCTGTCGAGGGCAGCGAAGACATCCGCATCGACCATATGCGGGCCGCGGCCGACATGGATGAGATAGGCACCGCGGCGCAGCTTCGCGAACAGCGACGCGCTCAGGATGCCGCGCGTTTCCGTCGTCAGTGGCAGCAGATTGACCAGCACTTCGGTGTCGTCGAGCATCCGGTCGAGGCCGTCAGCACCGCTGAAACCGAGCACACCTGATGTCGTCGGCTTCGCCGTGCGGCTCCAGACCTTTACCGGAAAGCCGAGCGTCGTCAGATCGGACGCGACGCGGGCGCCCATGGCGCCATAGCCGAGAATACCGACCGGAACATCCGCTGCGCTGCGCTGCGGCTGCCGTCGCCAGACCTTGTCGCGCTGCTGCTGTCGATAGACCCCCATCTGGCGCTGGTGGGAGATCGCATGCCAGGCGACGAAGCCCGACATCATCTCTGCCTGCGCCGGCTCGACCACGCGCACGATGTCGATGCCGTCGCGCATGCTCGGGCAATGCAGCAGGCTATCGGCGCCGGCAGCGATCGAGCACACGGCCTTGAGGTTCGGATAGTGATCGAACGCATCGGCCGGCGGATGCCAGCCGATGGCCATCTGCACATCGGCGGGATCGCTGTCATCGAGGTGATCGACGAATGTCACCTTGCCATCGAGTTTGGCCATTTCCTGCGCGAGATATCCGCGCAGGTCGAGGGTGGTGCTGAGAAGAACGCAGCGAAGAGACGTCGACGACATAGAGGATCAGGCAGCCTGCGATGGCGAGCTCTGGCCAGGAACGGCGCCGAGCAATTCGCGTGTATAGGGATGTTCGGGTGACGCAAAGAGCTGCGCGGTCGGCTTCAGCTCGACGATCTCGCCGCGCTGCATCACCGCGATACGGTCGCAGATCTGGGCGGCGACGCGCAGATCGTGGGTGATGAACAGCATCGACAGGCCGAGGCGCGCCTTGAGGTCCTCGAGCAGCTTCAGCACCTGCGCCTGCACCGACACGTCGAGCGCAGACACCGCTTCGTCGGCGACGATGATTTCCGGGTCCATGGCAAGCGCGCGGGCAATGCCGATGCGCTGACGCTGGCCGCCGGAGAATTCGTGCGGATAACGCTCGAGCGCGCCGGCATCGAGCCCCACCATGCCAAGAAGCTCGCGCGCGCGGTCCATCGCGATTTTCGGATTGGTGCCGCGGGCGATCGGGCCGTCGCTGATGATCTGACCGACCTTGCGGCGCGGATTGAGCGAGGCGAACGGATCCTGGAAAATCATCTGGATGCGATGACGCTGGTCGCGCAGCGCACGGCCTTCGAGCGCGGTGAGATCGACATCGCCGATACGGACGGTGCCGCGATCGGCCTCGATCAGCCGCATCACCAGACGCGCGACCGACGACTTGCCGGAACCGGACTCGCCGACGAGACCGACCGTCTCGCCCTTGAGGACCGAGAACGTCACCTCATTCGCAGCCTGTACGCGGCGATCCGGCTTGAACCAGCCTTGCGGGGTCACATAGGTCTTGTCGAGACCGATGACATCCACGGCCTTGTTCAGCTCGTCGAGTGGCGCACGCGCGGGCGGCTCCATCGACGGCACCGCAGCGAGCAGCGCCTTGGTGTAATCATGCTGCGGGTTCTTGAACACCGCATCGATCGAGCCTTCCTCGACGATCTTGCCGTGACGAAGCACAACAACGCGATCGGCGATGTCGGCAACGACGCCGAAATCATGGGTGATGAACATCACCGCCATGTTGCGGCTGCGCTGCAGGTTGCGGATCAGTTTCAGAATTTGCGCCTGCGTGGTGACGTCGAGGGCGGTGGTGGGTTCGTCGGCGACCAGAACCTGCGGCTCCAGCGCAAGCGCCATGGCGATCATGGCGCGCTGGCGCTGACCGCCGGAGAGCTGGTGCGGATAGGCACGGATGATGCGCTCGGGATCGGGCAGACCGACTTCCCTGGCCAGGCTCAGAGCCTTGGCGCGGCGCTCCTTGACCGTCAGCAAGCCATGCGCCTCGAACATTTCCATCATCTGGTCGCCGATGCGCATCAACGGATTGAGCGCGGTCATCGGCTCCTGGAACACCATGGCGATGCCGCGACCGCGCACGTCGCGCCATTGGTCTTCACTGAATTTCAGGAGATTCTTGCCCTCAAAGGCGATGTCACCGGATTCGACCTTCACCGTATCCGGCAACAGGCCCATCAGCGCATGGGCGCACATGGACTTGCCCGAGCCGGATTCTCCGACCACACAGACGATCTCGCCGGGGATCAGATCGATGGACACGCCATCGACCGCATAGGCACGCTCGCCGCTCTTGGGCAGCGCGATCTTCAGGTTCTTGATGGCAACGGCGGGCGCATTAGACATCAGCGGCTATCCTTTGCCAGGCGCGGATTGAGCGCGTCATTGAGGCCTTCGCCGATCAGGTTCATGGCGAGCACCGAGAGCAGGATGGCGATGCCGGGGAATACGGTGATCCACCATGCCTGACGGATGACGGTACGACCGGCGCCGACCATGTAGCCCCAGGACATCAGATTGGGATCGCCGAGACCGAGGAACGACAGCGACGATTCCAGCAGGATCGCATTGGCCACCATCAGCGAGGCCAGCACGATCACCGGCGACAGCGCATTCGGCAGAATCTCGCGCCAGATGATCCAGCTGTTGCTCTGGCCGGTGACCACCGCCGCCTGCACATATTCACGTGTGCGCAGCGACAGCACCTCGCCGCGGACCAGGCGCGCCACCGGCGGCCAGGACACGATGGCGATGGCGCCGACGATGGAATAGATCGAGGGCTGCAGGATCGCCACCAGCACGATCGCCAGCGCGAAGCTCGGAATCGTCTGGAAGAATTCGGTGCCGCGCATCATCGCGTCATCGACCTTGCCGCCAAAATAGCCGGCGATGGCGCCGACCGGCACGCCGATGGTAAGCGCCACCGTGGTGGAGACGAGACCGACCAGCAGCGACACCCGCGCGCCGTAAATCAGGCCAGCAAACACGTCGCGGCCAAGCGCATCGGTACCGAGCGTCACCATCGGATTGGTGAAGGGCGGCAGGAACGGCCGCTGCACCATGCGCCACGGCGATGTCGGGAACATCATCGGCCCGAAGATCGCGATGATCACGGCCACGGTCAGCAAAACCAGCCCGATTACGCCGCCGGGATTGCGCAGCATCAATTTCCAGAACTTCTTCATTTGGCAAACTCGATGCGCGGATCGACCAGGCGATAAACGAGGTCGGTGACGAGGTTGAAGATCAGCACCATGGCCGAACAGACCACGAAGACGCCAAGCAGGAGGTTGTAGTCGCGTTGCAGCAGCGCCTCATAAAGCAGACGGCCGATGCCGGGCCATGCGAACACGGTCTCGGTCAGCACCGCACCGCCGACCAGCGTGCCCGAATGCACGCCCGCCAGCGTCACCACCGGCAGCAGCGCGTTGCGCAGCACGTGGCGGCGCTGGATGATGTTGTTGCGCAGCCCCTTGGCGCGCGCGGTCTTGACGAAATCAAGCCGCTTGACCTCGAGCATCGAGGCACGGGTCATGCGCGTATAAGTCGCCATGAAGAACAGGCCGATGGTCATCGCCGGCATGACCAGATGCAGCGCGACGTCCTTCACATGGGCCCATCCGGTATAGTTCGCGCCAACGGTCTCGTAACCGAAGCTGGGCAGCCAGCCGAGATAGACGGAGAACAACAGGATCGACATCAGCGCGACCCAGAAGATCGGCGTCGCGTAGAACAGCAACGCCGAGACAGTGATGGCGGTATCCGCCCATGTCCCCGCAAATCTTGCGGCGAGCGTGCCGAAGGTGATGCCCAGGATCAGCGATATCGCGAAAGCCGTCAGCGTCAGCAGCAGCGTCGCCGGCAGCCGTTCGGCGATCAGCGTGGACACCGGCGCTTGCTGGCGGAACGAGAAGCCGAGATCAAGCTGCACGACGCCCTTCACATAGGTGAAGAGCTGTTCGGGCAGCGGACGGTCGAGTGAGAACTTCTCACGCAACTGTTGAACGAATTGCGCATCGCTGGCGCCGGCTTCGCCGGCCATCACCGAGGCGGGATCGCCCGGCGCGAGGCGGATCAGGAAGAAGTTCATCACGACGATCAGGAGCAGGACGAAAACGCCCTTCACGATCCTCTGGGCAACGAATGACAACATCAGCGATCCACCGCGGTCAGGTGAGAGAGCAAAAGAAAACCCGTGACGATCATTGCGATCGTCACGGGCACTGAGCAGCGTTATTTACTTGTCGATCCAGGCATCGCGGAAGCCGTCATTCACGCCGATACCGGTGGTGATGAGGTTCTTGACCTTGCAGTTCATGATGGTCGGGAACTGCAGTTCGAGCAGCCAGGCCACGGGAACGTCCTCGACAAGGATCTTCTGCGCCTTGTCGTAGATCTCCTTGCGCTTCGAATCTGGCGTCGCGACCGCACCGTCCGCAAACAGCTTGTCGATCTCGGGGTTCGAATAGCCTTCGAGATTGTTGAAGAGCTGCCCCTTCACGATCTGGCTGGAGATGTAGTTACGCGCCACGCCGAGAGCCGGATCGCCGTACTGATAGAGGTAGGTGAAGGAGATATCGAAGTCCCATTCGCTGTTGCGCTGGTTCGAGCCCGGCACGTCGGTCGCAATGGTTTCGATGTTGAAGCCGACATCGACGAGATTCTGCTTCACAGCCTCGCCCCAGCGCTGCCAGGTCTCGCCATAGGGCAGCGGCATGATGCGGAGCTTCTCGCCCTTGTAGCCGGCTTCCTTCAGTAGCGCCTTGGCCTTGGCCGGATCGTACGGATATTTCGGCACGTCATCGGTATAGAACTTGATGGTCGATGCCGACGGGCCGGTCGCCACCTTGCCGAGGCCGTTCCAGATCACGTCCTTCGCGAATTCACGGTCCACCGCATACATGATGGCCTGACGGACCTTCTTGTTGGCGAGGATCGGATTGCGGTTGTTCAGCCACATCCAGGCGAGCGGCGAGAAGAACTCCCAGCCTTCGCCGGTGACACAGGTGTTCGGCAGCTTGCTGACGCGCGGCACATCGAAATTCTCGATCGAACCGCCGGGCAGCACGTCCACCTTGCCGGTCTCATAGGCAACCGAGCGCGCAGCGGCGTCCGGAATGACCTGCCAGTAGATGCCGTCGATGTAAGGCTTGCCCTTGACGTGGTAGTTCGGGTTCTTCACCAGCTGGATGAAGGAGCCCTTCTTCCACTCCTTCAGCATGAAGGGACCGGTGCCGATCGGCGTGTTGTTGGCCGGATTGGTCTTGACGTCCGTGCCTTCATAAATGTGCTTCGGGATCATCGGCATCGAGCCGACTTCGAAGATGCCGATGAAGGGGCCGAACGGCTGCTTCAGCGTGAAGACGACGGTGTAATCGTCGGGCGCCTCGACCTTGTCGAGCTGAACGAGATTGCCGCGCGCGCGGGCGTGGGTGACCTTCAGCGTCTCGATGGAGAACAGCACGTCGGCGGCGGTAAACGGCTTGCCGTCATGCCAGGTCACGCCCTGCTTGAGCTTGAACGTGTAGGTCTTGGCATCCGGGCTGATGGTCCAGCTCTCGGCCAGACCCGGCTCCGGCTCCAGCTTCTTGTTGTACCGCAGCAGGCCTTCATAGATGTTGCCCGACACCATCTGGGTCGGGCCGTTCTGCACCAGGGCAAGCATCAGGCCCGGCGGTTCGGGCTGAATCACGGCATTGATGGTGCCGCCGAGTTTCGGCTCCTGCGCCAGAGCGAATGTGCTCACGCTGCTGAGAGCCAACGCCAATACCAGTTTCTTCAACATCTCTTTACCCCTTGGAGCCTGATGGCCTGTAGCCCGGAACAGTTGACGATGTTTGGTGCGAACCGGATCAATTCTTGTAGTCGGCATCCGTGCGGTCGAGCATGCGCTTGAACGCTTCCCATTCACTGTCCGGCTTGCCTTCTGCGTGCACCTTCGCATAGCCGCGGTCATACTGGCCGGCAGTGTGCGAGGCAATGGCATGTGACGGGCGAAGAACTTCGGCGCCGGTTGAAAGAATGGCGAGCTGCGCGCGGCAGGAGCGCTCCATGTTGAACATCAGCTTGAAGGCTTCGCCGACGGAGCGACCGCAGGTGAGCAGGCCGTGATTGCGCAGGATGAGAACCATCTTGTCGCCGAGATCGGCAACCAGGCGCTCGCGCTCCGACAGATCGAGCGCGATACCTTCGAAGTCGTGATAGGCGATGCGGTCGGTGAACTGCATCGACCACTGGTTCAGCGGCATCAGGCCTTCCTTCAGGCACGCAACCGCGACGCCGGCGACAGTGTGCGTATGCAGCACACACTGTGCGTCGTGGCGCGCCATATGCACCGCACTGTGGATGGTGAAGCCGGCCGGATTGATGCCAAGGCCGAGCGGATCGTCGACGACCTTGCCGTCGACATCGACGGTGACGAGATTCGACGCCGTCACTTCCTCGAAACGCATGCCATAGGGATTGATGAGGAAGCGATCCTGCGTGCCGGGAACGCGCACGGAGATATGCGTATAGATGCTGTCGTCGAGGCCGTGACGATGGATCAAACGATAGGCAGCGGCGAGATCGACACGGACCTGCTTCGCGGCATCGAGGGTCGGCGTCAGATTGGCGTGCATATTCACAGGCGTACTTCCCGGCTTTTTAAGATGGGTTGAGCAAACACAATCGCATGGCAGGCCGCAAGATTAAACTGTCGACAATCGACGCTTAATTCTTGTACACGGCATGAAACGGGTTTTTTCCCATGCGTTTGATGTCTCCCCCTGTTGGTCTGGCTGCCCTCGCCGATACCGATCTCGTCGGTCAGGTGGCGCGCGTACTGACGCAGGCGGTGGTGAGCGGTCAGCTCGCCCCCGGCGCAAAGGTAGTCGAGGCCGGCATCGCGCGCGAACTCGGCATCAGCCGTGCGCCGGTCCGCGAAGCCGCGCGGTTACTGGAGCAACAGGGCCTGCTGGTCTCGCATCCGCGCCGCGGTTTCTTCGTGCGCAGGCTGGAAGCTGCCGATATCGACGAAATCTACGATCTGCGCATCTGCGTGGAGTGTCACGCCGCCCTGCTTGCGTCGAAAAACCTCACCCCCGCCAATCGCGATGCGCTGCGCCGCCAGATCGACGTTCTGCACGAGACCGCCGATCTGGACGATCATGCGAGGCAGGTCGAAGAGGACTACAAATTCCACCGCATGATCGTCGAGATCGCCGGCAGCAAGCGGCTGCTGAAGGTGTTCGACGACCTGTCGTCGGAAATGCGCATGGTGATCGGCCTGATCGGGCGGCTCTATGACGATCCGCACCGCATTGCACAAACCCACGACGTGCTGCTCGACGTGCTCGACCAGGGGCACGCCGACATCATTACCGCGCGGTTCGACTATCACATCGCGTCGGCCTGGCGCGAAGTCGGCAAACTCGTTCGCGAAATTCCCGCATCAACCAATGGAGCCGCCACGTGAAGGCAGTCTATTCGGACAAGCACAAGAGTCACGACCCACAGTTCTTCCTGGTGCGCGGTCAGGTCCGCAAGACCACCGAGCAGCCGGAGCGCGCCGAGCGCCTGCTCAAGGGTCTCGCCGACGGCAAGCACACGCTGGTCGCGCCGACAGAATTCGGCCAGGGTCCGCGCGCCCGCGTGCATTCGCCCGAATATCTGCGTTTTCTCGAAAGCGCCTGGGAGGAGTGGATCAAGCTGCCGGACTACGGTCCGGAAATGATCGCCAACATCCACCCCAATCGCGTGCCGGGCAGCTACCCGACTCATATCATCGGCAAGCTTGGCTGGCACACCGCCGATACCGCAGCACCGATCGGCCAGGGCACCTGGGCCGGCGCCTGCGCCTCCACGGACATCGCCGTCACCGCCACGCAGATGGTGATGGATGGCGAAGATGCCGTCTACGCGCTGTGCCGCCCGCCCGGCCACCATGCTTACAGGGACATGGCCGGCGGCTTCTGCTTCATGAACAATTCGGCGATCGCTGCCGAGCACCTGCGCACCAAGTACGAACGCGTCGCCATCCTCGATGTCGACGTGCATCACGGCAACGGCACCCAGGGCATCTTCTATGCACGCCCGGATGTGCTGACCGTCTCGATCCATGCCGACCCGACCGGCTACTATCCGTTCGTCTGGGGCTATGCGGATGAGAAGGGCGAAGGCAACGGCCTCGGCACCAATCTCAACATCCCGCTCGCGCTCGGCACCGGCGACGACGGCTTCATCGATGCGCTCGCCGTGGCCGAAAAGACCATCAAGTCGTTCGCACCGGGTGCGCTGGTGATTGCGCTCGGCCTCGACGCATCGGAGCACGATCCGCTCGCAGCGCTGAAGGTCACCACGCCGGGCTTCAACCGCATCGGCGCCGCCATTGCACGCATGGGCCTCCCCACCGTCATCGTTCAGGAAGGCGGATATCTCTCCGACATCCTGGGGGCCAATCTTACCTCCACGCTCGCTGGCTTTGAGTCAGCGCGCTAACCCTTCCGCCGTCATTGCGAGCGCAGCGAAGCAATCCAGTTCTTTCTTCACTTGGCTTCTGGATTGCTTCGTCGCTTCGCTCCTCGCAATGACGGAGAAAGTATCGCTAACATCAAGAAAACTTGAAGGACCAAACTTATGGCTACCAATGCAGAAATCTTCGCGCGCCGCGAAGCCGCAGTCCCCCGCGGCATCGGCCACTCCACCCCGATCTCGGCGCAGCGCGCGCTGAACGCCGAAGTCTGGGACGTCGAAGGCAAGCGCTACGTCGATTTCGCCGGCGGCATCGCCGTGCTCAACACCGGCCACTGCCATCCGCACATCATGGCTGCCGTCAAGGCGCAGATGGAGAACTTCACGCACACCTGTTTCCAGGTGCTGCTGTATGAATCCTACGTGACCCTCGCCGAGCGCCTCAACAAGCTGGCCCCGATCGACGGCGACACCAAGACCGCCTTCTTCACCACCGGGGCTGAAGCCACCGAAAACGCCATCAAGATGGCGCGCGCTGCCACCGGCCGTGCTGGCGTGATCGCCTTCACCGGCGGCTTCCATGGCCGCACCCACATGACCATGACCATGACCGGCAAGGTGTTCCCCTACAAGAAGGGGTTTGGCGCCGCGATGCCGGAAGTCTGGCACGTGCCGTTCCCGGCCGCGCCGCTCGACGTCACCGTTGAGGAATCGCTGAAGTATCTCAGTTTCCTGTTCAAGGCCGATATCGATCCGGCCCGCGTTGCCGCCATCATCGTCGAGCCCGTGCAGGGCGAAGGCGGCTTCCATCAGGCGCCCCCTGAATTGATGCGCGCGTTGCGAAAAATCTGCGACGAGAACGGCATCGTCTTCATTGCCGACGAAGTACAGACCGGTTACGGCCGCACCGGCAAGATGTTCGCGATGGAACATTACGATGTGAAGCCGGACCTCATCACCGTGGCGAAGAGCCTTGCCGGCGGCTTCCCGCTGTCGGGCGTGATCGGCAAGGCCAAGATCATGGACGCTGCCGATCCGGGCGGCCTCGGCGGCACCTATGCCGGCAACCCGCTGGCGATCGCGGCTGCCATGGCCGTGCTCGACGTCTTCGAGAAGGAGAAGCTGGTCGACCGCGCCAACCATATCGGCGAGCGCATCACCGTACGCCTCAAGAAGATGCAGCAGCGCAACGACCTCGTGCCGATCGCCTCGATCCGTAATGTCGGCGCCATGATCGCCTTCGACATCGTCAAGGAGCGCGGCAGCGACACGCCGGATGCGGAGATGACCAAGAAGGTGACGCAGAAGGCCGTCGAGGAAGGCCTCGTGCTGCTGTCCTGCGGCGTGAACTTCAACACCATCCGCGTGCTGGTGCCGCTGACGGCGCAGGACGAGATCCTCGACGAAGGCATGGAAAAGCTCGAGCGCGCGCTGACAGCCTAAACTTTCTTGTACCTCTCCCCTACGGGGAGAGGTCGACTGGCGAAGCCGGGCGGGTGAGGGGCTTTCAGATGCAAAGGCGCTTGTGGCGGGGGGGGGGGGGGGGGGGGGGGGGGGGGGGG